>JAKLER010000099.1 GCA_022711615.1 Acidobacteriota bacterium | reverse complement strand
TTCTCCTACTCCGGCGTCTTCGGCGCCACGGCGCACATGTGCGACGGGATCGGGGTCGCCGGCTTCGTCGGCGACGGGAGGTGGGAGTACGTCGACGAGCAGGGGACGGTCGCGTTCACGACGAAGGGCGGAAAGGTGACGATGGAGGCGACGAAGGGGATCGCCTCCTTCTGCGGCGCGAACTGGCCGGGCGACACGTTCGCCAAGGAGGGCTGGAAGCCCTCCTTCAACTGCACGGTCGTCGCGCCGAAGGCGCGCTTCCTCACCGCCGCGCCCTCGCCCGAGCCGCGGAAGGGATACGTCGTGAAGGGGAACGTCGTCGAGGCCGTCGGCCTCGTGAACGAGGGGACGCCGGGGTGGCTCCTCGTGAGGTACGTCGGCAAGAAGCAGACAACGGCCGGCCTCCTGGAGCGCGACGCGCTCGAGTGCCGGGAAGAGTAGGCACCCGGAGGAGCGTTCCGGCCGGGAAAAGAGGCGGGGCGGACTCCGCCCCGCAAAGGAGGCTCCCATGAAAGCCACGTTCGTCCCCCTCGCCCTCGTCCTCGCGCTCGCCCCCCTCTCAGGGTCCGCCGCCGACTGTCCGAAAGCGACGGCCGTCGAGAAGCTGTCGAAGAACGCGGCCCACAAGCCCGTCGCCCCGTTCGACCTGAAGGCCCTGACGAAGGCGAAGGCGACGAAGAGCGCCTTCGGGCTCACGGTCTTCGTCACGAACGCCGACTTCGACGTGAAGGCGGCCGCGGCGCGCCTCGACACGTCCCCCGTGAAGGGGAAGGGCCAGGTCTCCCTCGCGATCACGTTCATGAACGCGTCGAAGCCCGTCGTCGCGGGCGAGTACGCGATGCGGGCGAATGTCTGGGACCCGATGAACGTCCGCGGGGACCTCGGCTTCGGCAAGGACGACGGGACGCCCGTCGTCTACGGTCTCGGCCTGAAGTCCGGCAAGGCCACGCTCGTGGAGGTGACCGACAAGCGCGTCTGCGGGACGTTCGACGTCGTCGGCCAGGACGGGCCGTTCAAGGGCTCGTTCGTCGCGACGGTGGTGAAGTGACGCCGCGCCGAACGACCGATCGCACGAAGAGGGAACAGATGCCGAACCGATTCGCGCCCGTGCTCGTCGCGACCCTCGCCGCCTTCGCCGCCGGGACGCTCACGGCCGGAGCCGCCTCGCCCGCGCCGATCGAGCTGCATGGCCTCGAGGCGACTCCCCCGGTCTCCTTCTCCCTGCCGGAGAGCGCCGGCCTCGACGCCGTCCGCGTCGTTCACCCGCCCGACGCGAAGGCCGGAGGCGAGAAGCTGAGCCTCCTCGCCGTCGCCTTCCCGAAAGACTCCGGGATGAGCGACGCGGAGCTCCTCGAGTACGTGAAGACGACATTCCTCGCGACGTCGGCCGCCGGCAGGCCCGTGGAGCGGACGCTCCTCGGGAGGAAGGTGAAGGGACTGGCGCTCGAGAAGAAGATCCCGTCGCCGTCGCTCGCCCAGGTCTACGTCGCGACGAAGAAGGGGGGCGACAAGGTCGTCCTCGCGTTCGTCTTCGCGCCCGGATTCGCGAACGAGGCCGAAGCGGCGATCGCTGCAATCACGGGCTCGCTGAAGGAGTAGGAGCCTCAACGCGCGGAACCAGCCCGGGTACCCCGTCCGGGACGCCGGTGCGCGGGCAACGCCTGCACGAAAGGAGGAGTCCCCGATGTCGAGACGTGACGCCACCGTCTCCGCCGCCACGATCGCGATTCTCGTCCTGGGCCCGCTCGCCTGCCGGAAGGCCGAGGCCCCCGCGGCCGATCCGCCCCCCGCCGCGGCGGCTGCAGCCCCGGCCCCCGCCGATCCTTCCTGCAAGGACGGCTCTCGTCGGGATCACCCCGACGGGAAGCTCAAGGAGTGCCTCCTCGCCGCGGACTGGGTCTACGGGCCCTACACCTGCCGGATGAACTGGAGCGTCGTCCTCCACCCGGACGGCAAGCTCAAGGAGTGCAAGATCGCCGGGACGGCGACGTTCGACGGGCTGGTCGTGAAGGAATCCCTCGCCCTCTACGAGGACGGCAGGTTCAGGCGCGGCGTCGTCGCGGCGGCGAAGACGTTCGGCGACGTCGAGGCCCGCGAGGGGGACTGGGTCACCCTCTACCCCGGCGGGGCGCTGAACCGGCTCGAGCTCTTCGGAGGCCCGCGGACGATCCAGGGCTATCCGTGCAAGGGGAGCGAGAACTACTTCCACGAGAACGGCAGGCTGAAGAAATGCACCCTCGGCGAGGTCTTCAAGCAGGGCGAGAAGGAGCTTCCGGCCGGGACCCTCCTCTGCTTCGATGCGAACGGTCAGCCCACGGAGCCCTGCACGCTGATGACGCCGTAGGGCGCCGGCCGGCCTCGTACCACCGGCGGAGAGGGCGCCGGCCTTCCGCCCCCGGACCGGCCTTCGAGCTGGCGCGTAAACGCGGACCCTGGAGATTCGGTCTCATCGGTTAGGATCCGACGTACTCCATTCAAAGACCGTCTCCAGGAGGGACTTCGATGCACGAACGAGCCGCGCGGCCCGGAGACGGCGCCTCGCTCTTCAGCTTCCCCGAGTACGACGCCCTGCCCGCGGAAGACCGCGCCGCCGTCGACGCCCTCGTCTCGACGGTCCGAGTCCCCCGCGGGGAAACGGTCTTCCGGCGGGGAGAGCCGGGCGACGCGATGTTCGTCGTCACCGGCGGCCGTCTTCGCGTCACCGGCACCACTCCGTCCGGCGCCGAGGTGACGCTCGGCGAGATCGGACCCGGGGAGTGGACGGGCGAGATGGCGATCCTGACGGGCCAGCCCCGCTCGGCGACGCTGACGGCGATCGAGGAGAGCGTCCTCGTGCGGCTCCCGCGCGAAGGCTGGGACGAGCTCGCCCGTCGCTACCCCGCCGTCGCTTCCAGGCTGACGGAGGCGATCGGCCCGCGCCTGCGTCGCGCGCAGCTCCTGCGCGTCTGGGAGGAGCTCTTCGGCATCACCGAGCCGGACGCCTTTCGCGACCTCGAGGAGGCCGTCGAGTGGCGTCGCGTCGCCGCGGGCGAGCTCCTCGTTCGACAGGGCGACCCGAGCGACGCGATGTACGTCGTCGTCACCGGGCGGTTCCGGACGACGGTCCGCGGCGCCGACGGCACCGAGACGGTCGTGCGGGAGACGGGCGCGTTCAGCACCGTCGGCGAGCTCGGGCTCCTCGCGGACCAGCCGCGCTCCGCATCCGTCGTCGCCCTCCGCGACGGAGAGGTCCTCCGGCTCGGACGGGACGCGTTCCGCGGCTTCGCCCTGAAGCGCCCGGAGGCGCTGCTGCGCGTCGCGTCGATCGTCGCCGGGCGCCAGGCGGGCTCGTCGGGGCCGAAGAGCGGGACCGCCTCCCCCGTCCCGGCGCCGGACGGCCTGACGATCGCGGTCCTGCCGCTCGGGCCGTCGGCTTCCGCGTCCGCGCTTGCGCGGACGCTCGCGTCCCGCCTCGAGGCGCTCGGCTCGACGCTCCTCCTCGACGCCGCCGGCCTCGACGCGCGCCACGGGCGGCCGGGCGTCGCGGAGGCGCCGCTCGCCGGGCCGCTCGGCCTGGCCGTCGACGTCTCTCTCCGCGAGCTCGAGGACCGGACGCGCCACCTCGTCCTCGACGCGGGGTCCGGCGGCGAGGCGTGGCGGGAGCGCTGCCTCCGGCGCGCGGACCGCGTCCTCCTCGTTGCCGACGCCGCCGCCGACGCGGCCCCCGGGGCGATCGACGCCCGGCTCGCGGGGATGGCCCTCCCGGCGCGGAAGGAGCTCGTGCTGATCCACGCCCCCGAGACGACGGAGCCGCGCGGGACGGCCGCCTGGCTCGCCGGGCGCGACCTCGCGGACCACCATCACGTCCGGCCCGGGAACGCCCGCGACGAGGTCCGCCTCGCGCGGCGCCTCGCGGGGCGCGGCGTCGCGCTCGTCCTCGGCGGCGGCGGCGCGCGCGGGGTGGCGCACATCGGCGTCATTCGGGCGCTCGAGGAGGCGGGGGTCGACGTCGACCTCGTCGCCGGGACGAGCATGGGGGCCGTCGTCGGCGCGAGCTTCGCGCTGCACGCCGCCTCCGCCCCGCTCCTCGCGCTCGCGGAGACGTTCGCGTCGCCGGGGAAGATCTTCGACCGGACGCTCCCCCTCGTCTCGCTGATGTCCGGGGGGAAGGTCCTCCGCGTGATGAAGGGGCTCTACGGCGACCGCCTCATCGAGGACCTCTGGACGCCGTTCTTCTGCGTCTCGACGAACCTGACCCGGGCGCGGGTCGACGTCGACCGGAGCGGCCCGCTCTGGCGCGCCGTCCGCAAGAGCATGTCGATTCCCGGCGTCTTCCCTCCCGTGATCGAGGAGGGCGACGTCGTCGTCGACGGCGGCGTCGTCGACAACTTCCCCGTGGAGCGGATGGCCTCCCGGCTCGACTGTGGCACGGTGATCGGCGTCAACGTCGCGCCCGCCGTCGACAAGGTGAAGCCGTACCGGTTCGGCCCGGAGCTCTCGGGCTGGAAGGTCCTCCGGGGCCGCATCCTTCCCTTCGTTCGCAAGACGCGCGCGCCCTCCCTCGTCGGCTCGATCCTCCGGACGCAGGAGATCAACAGCGTCATGGCGCTCCGGTCGGGCCTCCGGTTCGTGGACCTCCTCGTCGAGCCGTCCGTCGACCGCTTCCGGCTGAACGAATACGGGCGCTGGGAGGAGCTGGTCGAGGCGGGCTACGGCGCCGCGAAGGAGGCCCTCCCCGCGTTCCTCGCGTCGCGCCCCGCCGCGGCGGGCTGAGGCCGGGGCGCTGCTTCGCGCGCCGGCGAAGCGGCCCTTCCGGTGGTGCACGAGCAGAGACCCGGGTGTAGCATTTCCTGTGGCACTGCCGGTTCTCCGGCGCCTGGGTCACCTGGAGCACGTCGCGTCGCCCCCGGCGGAGGAGTGTGGGCCATGACGAAGGCCGGCGACCGATCCTCCTCCCGCGGACAGATGCTGCCCTGGCTGGGTCTCGCCGCATCGACGCTCGCGGTCATGCTCCTCGCGGGCGGCACCCGCCTGCTGCCGGACTCTCCTCTGGTCCCGGGGAACGCGGCCCGACTCGCCGCCACGGCCGGAACCTCCGTCTTCGTGCCGGCGAGCGCGCACGCGACCGGCGCGAACGGCTCCAACTGGCGGACCGACGTCGAGGTCCACAACCCGGGGAGCACCACGGCAAGCTTCACGGTCCAGCTCCTGCGGCGCGACGCGAACAACTCCGCGCCGGCCTCGAAGTCCTATTCGCTCGCCGCCCGCCAGTCGCGAAGGTTCGCCGACATGCTCCTCACGGAGTTCGGCCTCGACGGCGCCGCCGCCCTCCGCTTCGTCGTCGCCTCCGGGTCGATCCTCGTGTCGAGCCGGACCTACAACCTCCTCGGCCAGAACCCGTGGGGGCTGCCGCAGGGGGCGTCGTTCGGCCAGTACGTCCCCGGCCTCGACGCGGCCGGCGCGATCGGCTTCGGCCAGGAGGGGCGCCTGATCCAGCTGACGCAGCGCCCGGCGGGCGACCTGGACGGCTTCCGAACGAACCTCGGGATCGTGAACGCGACCGCCAGCGCGCTCGACGTGAAGATCGACTTCTACCGTGCGGACGGGACCTGGCTCGGGAAGCGAGAGGGCGGGGAGACGAACCTCCCCCCCTACGGCTTCCGGCAGCTCGACCAGGCGTTCAGCGCCTGGGGCACCCTCGCCGACGGCTACGCCGTCGTGAAGCCGCTGACCGCCGGCGGGGCGCTCTTCGCGTTCGCGACGGTCATCGACAACCACGTCTCCGGCGACCCGGTCTTCATACCCGCGGTCCGGCGGACGTCCGGATCGACCTCGCCGACGCCTACGCCGACGCGAACCCCTACCGCAACGCCCACGCGCACGCCGGCGCCGACGCCGTCCCCGACACCCTCGGGCGGTCTGCCGAACCTCATCGTCTACAAGCCGAGCACCTGGCCGGCCTGCGTCGTCGCGAACTACCAGTCGGGCTGCTGCACCAGCTCGGCCTGCTGCTCCCCCTTCCTCTCGACCTACTACACCACCCACATCCAGTTCGCCGTCGGGAACACGGGATCCACCAGGGTCACCGCGCCGATGCAGTTCTCGCTCTCGATCGACGGCGTCGTGGTCGGCCTCGCGAACTGGTCGAACCCGGAAGGGATCGAGCCCGGCGAGGGGTGGCTCCTCTCCTGGCCCCCCTTCACAGACCCGGTTTCGGAGGGGATGCACACGCTCACGATCCGGGCCGACTCGGCCAGCGCGATTGCGGAGTCGAACGAGGCCGACAACTCGTGCGGCTCGTCAGCAACGTGGACCTCGATCGTCTTCTTCACCGGGACGTCCGCGGCGAGCGAGGTGCCCGCCGAAGACGCGATCACGGCCGTCGCGCCGTTCCGCCTCGAGGCGGGCGGCCGCGTTCCCCTCGTGGCCGCGCCCGGGACGGTCTACGTCCCCGCCTCCGCGCACGCCTCGGGCCTGAACGGGGCGAACTGGCGGACCGACCTCGAGGTGCACAATCCCGGCTCGACGGCCGTCGGCTTCCAGGTCACGCTTCTCCCGCAGGCGTCGGACAACGGCGGCACGCCTCCGTCCCGGGGCTTCAGTCTCGGGCCGCAGCAGTCGGTGAGGTACGGCGACGTCCTCTCGAGCCTCTTCGGCTACACCGGCGCCGCGGCGCTCCGGGTCGAGCCCGCGGGCGGCGCGACGCTTCTCGTCACCAGCCGCACCTACAACCAGATCGGCCCGAACTCCGTCGGCCTCCCGGTCGGCGCGTCGTTCTCGCAGTTCGTCCCCGGCCTCGACGAGAACGCGAGCGCCATCCCCTACGGCGAGGAGGGCCGGCTGATCCAGCTCACCCACCGCGCCTCGTCCACTCTCGCCGACTTCCGGACGAACATCGGATACCTCAACACGACCGGGTCGACGATCGACCTGAGGATCGACCTCTACGCGAAGGACGGCACGCTGCTCGGCACGATCCAGGACGACCGGACGCACCTGCGTCCCTACGAGTCCCGGCAGATCACCGAGATCTTCGGCGCCTTCGCGAGCTCCCTCGACGACGGCTACGCCGTGATCCGGACGACCACTCCGGCGGGCCGGTTCCTCGCCTTCGCGACCGTCATCGACAACCACATCACCGGCGACCCGATCTTCGTCCCGGCCATACGGGTCTCCGGCTCGACGTCGCCGACCCCGACCCCGACGCCGACCCCGAGCGCGACGACGATACCGTCCGGACCGAACGCGATTCCGGGCGCCGAGATCCTGAACGGCGCCATGGCCGGCCTCGGGAACCTCGGGAGCGGGACGGCGAGCATCGCCGACATCGCGAACACCGGGAAGCTCAACGGCATCGACGCGGCGCTGACCCAGATCGCGAACCTCTCGCCGTCCACGACGCGCAAGAGCGGGAACGGCCTCGTCATCGACTACGGCGCGGGGTACAAGGCGAAGGACGGAGCGGTCTACAAGGGATCGGCGACGATCACGACGAGCAGCTTCAACGTCGCCGGAAACCGCGTGACGTGGACCGGGGTCATGACGCCGAACGGCCTCACGAAGGACGGCCGGGCGCTCGGCAGCGGGTCCGCGAGCTGGACGATCGACTACGTCGCGGACGGGTCGAAGGTCGTCGGCGACGCCTCCGGCTCGGCGACGAGCACGTCGAACCCGGCGGACTCCGGCTCCGGCTCCGCCCACTTCGACTCGTCCGTCTGCGCCCGGTACCCCGTCTCCGGCAGCATCACGATGACCCAGGGAGGGAAGACGACGACCGCGGGCTTCACGAACGCCTGCGACGGCTCGTACACCCTCTCCGGCACCGGACTTCGCTACGACACGCTCGACCTTCAGGTGAAGAGGTGCGACGGCACCTACCGGAGCGAGCACTTCCGCGTCGCCCTCGTCGAGACGGGAGGCGCGATCCTCAAGGACCCCGTCTGCGGGAACAGGGCGCTGAGCGGCTTCTCGAACGTCCGCGCCTGGGGGACCGTCACCGACACGACCGTGAAGCTCAGCTTCTTCGGCCAGATAGGGACGACCGTCCACAGCTACGGGGGAACCTACCAGGGGACGCGGTCCGGTCCGGGGCAGCCTTTCTCGGGGTCGGCGAGCTACACCGTCGTCGGAGCGTGCGCGGTCTCGTACACCGCGTCCGGACCCGACGTCTCTCTGACGTCCCAGCCGTCGTCGGCCTGCAACTACTAGCGGAGAGCCGCGGACGGCGGGGTCGCCCAGCACGTCACCAGCGCGGGCACGCAGCCGAGTCCCACGCCGAGGGCAAGGAGGAAGACCCCCTCGGCGACGAGGCGTGGCGGGATCGCGGGCGCGAGCCAGGGGGAAAGGCCCGCCACCGAGGCGGCGCGCAGGAAGAGCCACGCCCCCGCGAGCCCGACCGCGCCCCCGAGCGTCGCGAGGAGGGCGCCTTCGGCGAGGACGGTCCCGGCGACGCGCGTTCGGCTCCACCCGACCGCCCGGAGGACGGCGAGCTCCTGCCGTCGCTCGGCGACGTTCCGCGCGAGGACGCTCGCGACCACGAGGACCGCGACGACGAGCGCCGCGAGGCCCAGGGAACGCGCGTACGACGCGACCGCGTCGAGCTCGTGGAACCCCGCGAAGTAGAGCTCGGAGGCGGTCGCGTGAAGGTGCGGCTGCTGCCCCTTCACGAGGCCGATGGCCTCCCGGAGGCGGGCCGGGTCGTCGAGCTTCACGAGGACGAGGCTGACGAGCCCCTCCATGCCGAACAGGCGCTGCGCCTCCCCGAGCTCGAGCGCGCAGCCTCCGTCGACGAAGGCGTTGTGCGAGGCGAAGACGCCACGGACTCGACGGGCGTCCCCCGGCAGGATCTCGAGCTCCGACCCGGCGGAGCGACCGAGAGACTCCGCCGCCGAACGGCCGACCAGGACCTCCCGGGAGCCGGGAACGAGGCGGCGCCCTTCCTCCAGCGTGAAGATGCTCGCGAGCGGAGACTCGAGGTCGACGCCGAAGACGGGGAGCTGCGATCCGTCGCGGCGGCGGATCAGCTGGACGAGGACGCCCGAGGCCCAGCGCGCGCCGGCGGCCTCTCGGATGCGCGGCACGTCGGCGGCCTTCACGCGAGAGAGGATCGCCATCCCCACGCCCGCCTGCCGCACGGCCATCTCCGCGCCCGTCGCGGCGACGCGCGCGCCGAACCGCCGCGGGAGGTCGTCCGCGGCCGAGACGAGGGAGATCCACGCCGCGAAGCCGATCGCGACGCCCGCGATCGCCGCCGTCGTGCGCCCGCCCCGCCGCGCCAGGGCGCGCAGCGCTCCGGGCATCATGGGGTCCGGAGCACGGCCGACACCCTCGCCCGGAAGAGGTACGCGATGGCCGGGAGGCTGCCGAGGAGGCCCGAGACGAGGACGATCGCGACCCCGCCGAGAAGGAGCCCCGGGGACGGGCGCGGCGAGGCGAGGTGCTGGAGGCCCGCGACGCCGGTCGCCCGGACGAAGGCCCAGGCCGGGGCGACCCCGAGGAGCGCGCCCGCGAGGGCGAGGATCGCGCCCTCGGCCAGGACGCTCCCCGCGACGCGCCAGCGGCTCCACCCGACGGCGCGCAGGATCGCGAGCTCCGGGAGGCGCTCCACGACGTTCATCCCGAGCGTGTTCGCGACGCCGAGCGCGGCCACGACGAGGGCCGCGAGCGCGAGGAAACGGGCGAAGCGGTCCACGAGCTCCAGCTCCCGGTAGCCGGAGAAGAAGAGCTCCGAGACCGTCGCGTGCAGGTGCGGCAGCTCGCGGTTGATCCGCTCGATCGCGCCGTTCGTCTGCGCGGGGTCCTCGAGCTTCACGAGCGCGAGGCTGACGAGGCCCTCCATCTCGAAGAGGCGCCGGGCGTCACCGAGCGCGAGGACGCATCCGCCGTCGAGGAACCCGTACGCCGACTCGTAGATGCCGGCCACCGGCAGCCGCCGACCGGGGAGGACCTCGATGCTGCCGCCCGGCCGTTGCCCGGCGCTCGCCGAGGCCGCCCGCCCGAGGAGCGCCGCGCCGGGCGCGAGCGCGGTCCCCTCCTTCGGCTCGAAGAGCGTCGCCACGGGATCGGCCGGGTCGACGCCGAAGACCGGGAGCTGGTTGTTGTTCGGCAGCCGCGTCACCGCCGCGATGACGCCCGAGACGTTCCGCGCGCCCGCGGCCGCGCGAATCCGCTCCAGGTCCCCGACCTCGATCCGCGAAAGGACCGGGAAGCCGACTCCCGCCTGCTGCACCGTGATCTCCGCCCCGGTCGCCGCGAGGATCCCGTTGAACCGTGCGACGAACCCCGTGGCCGATGCGCTGATGCCGACCCAGACCGCGTACCCGACGGCGACCCCGAGCACCGTCAGCGTGGTCCGGACGGGACGCCGGAGGAGCGCGCGGCACGCGGCGATCACGCCCCGAGTATGCCCATCGTCGCCGGTCGACGATAATGAAAGTTCGTGAGCGACCGGTTCGACCTCGTCGTCGTCGGCGCGGGGCCTGCTGGTTCTTCGGCGGCGCTCCGGGCGGCCCGGGCGGGGCTCAGGACGCTCCTCCTCGACCGGGCCACCTTTCCCCGAAGGAAGACCTGCGGAGACGCGCTCGGCGGCCGGGCCGTCGCGGCGCTCCGCGAGCTCGGGCTCCTGGAGGAGGTCCGGCGCCTTCCCGGCGTTCTCGTCCACCGCGTCCTCTTCACGAGCCCGGAGGGGACGGAGCTCTCGATCGACCTCGCGCGCGCCGCCCGTCCCGACCTCGTGACCGGCTTCGTGATCCGCCGCGAGGTCCTGGACGCGTTCCTTCTCGGGAAGGCGCGCGAAGCGGCCGCCGAGGTCCGAGAGGGCTTCCAGGTCGACGAGGTCGTGCGCGAGGGCGGCGCGGTGCGCGGGGTGCGCGGTCGCGACCTCGCGACCGGCGCCCGGCGCGAGTTCCAGGCGGACGTCGTCCTCGGCGCCGACGGTGCCCACTCGGCCGTCGCGCGCAGCCTCGGCCTGTTCCGCCGCGACCGGCGGCGCACCGTCGTCGCGACGCGGGCCTACTACAGGGGCGTCGGCGGGGTCGGCGACCGGATCGAGCTCCACTACCTGGAAGACGTGAGCCCGGGCTACCTCTGGATCTTCCCCGTCGAGGACGGTCTCGCGAACGTCGGGATCGGCATGCTCGCCGCCCCGATGCGCCGGAGGAGAGTCCACCTCGTCCGCTGCCTCGAGTCCGCGCTCGTCTCTCCCCGGTTCGCGTCGCGCTTCTCCGGCGCCGAGCGCGTCGCCGCCCCGGAGGGAGCCGATCTCCCGGTCGGCGGCTCGCGCCGCGTCGCGTCCGGCGCGGGCTTCCTGCTGCTCGGCGACGCCGCCGGCCTCGTCGACCCGTTCACCGGCGAGGGGATCGCGAACGCGATGTGGTCGGGCCTTCTCGCCGCGGAGACGGTGGTCGAGGCGTCGCGCGAGCGGGATTTCGGCGCGAGGAGCCTCGCGCGCTACGAGGGGCGGCTGGACGAGGGAATCCGCGAGGAGCTTCGCGTGGCCGCTCGCGTCCAGGCGGTCGCGCGCCTCCGGCCTCTCCTCGACTTCACGATCCGGAGGGCGGCGCGGAGCCCCCGCGTCAGGGACGCGATCTGCGCGATGATCGCCGGCACGCTCCCGCGGCGCACCCTGACGAATCCCCTCTTCTACGCACGGCTCCTCCGCGCATGAGACGCCTTCCCGTCCTGCCGCTCCTCGCCCTCGTCCGCGCCCACGCCTGCGCGACCGCGGCCGCGCTCGCGCTGCTGGGCGCGTTCCTCGCCGGCGAGCCGTCGTCTTCCCATTCGCTCCTCCCGATCGCCGCAGCGGTCTTTCTCGTGACCGCGGGGGGAAACGCCCTCAACGACGCCTGCGACACGGGACCGGACCTCGTCAATCGCCGCGAGCGCCCGATCCCCTCGGGCGCGCTCTCCCGCCGGACGGCCGTCGCGGTCGGCGCGACCTGCCTCGCGGCCGGCGCGGTCGCGGGTTCGCTCCTCACGCCGTGGTGCGCGGCGATCTGTCTCTCGAACGTCGTCCTCGTCGTCGCCTACGCCCGCTGCTCGAAGCGCCTCGGCCTCGCGAAGGACCTGCTCGTCGGGTACCTCGTCGGGTCGACGGTCCTCTTCGGCGCGCTCGACCCCGCCCGCGTGGACGCGCCGGTCGCGACGCTCGCCGTCTGCGCGGCCCTCGCGACCGCGGCCCGCGAGCTCCTGAAGGACGTCGAGGACGTTCCGGGCGACCGCGCGGCCGGAGCGCGGACGCTGCCGCTCGTCATCGGCACGCCCCGGAGCGAGGCGCTCGCGTACCTCCTTCTCGGCCTCGCCGTCGCACTCGGCTTCTCGCCGCCGGTCACGGAGGCGATGAGCGGGGCGTATGCGATCGCGGCGGCGGGAGGGGCGCTCGTCTTCGGCCTCTCGTTCCTCTCCAGGCGCCCGAGGACCCGCCAGCTCCTCGTGATGGCGGGGTCGGTCGTGGAGATGGGCGCCTTCTGGGCCGGGAAGGTGCTGCCGTGACCGCTCCCGGCGTCGCGCTCCGGGCGCGAGGTCTCACGAAGAGCTTCGACGGGAACCTCGTCCGCGCGCTCGCCGGAGCGGACTTCGACGCCGCGGCGGGCGAGGTCGTCGCGGTGACGGGACCCACGGGCTGCGGGAAGTCGACGCTCCTCTCGCTCCTCTCGCTTCTCGACGAGCCCGACGCCGGAGAGCTCCTCGTGGACGGGATGCCTCCCGCCTCGCTCGGCCCGGCCGAGCGGTGGCGTGCGCGGAATGCGGGGATCGTCTTCCAGCTCCACCACCTCGTGCCGCACCTGACGTCGGCCGAGAACGTCGCCCTGCCCCTCGCGGGTCTCGGCCTTCCGCGCGCCGAGCGGTCGCGGCGCGTCGCCGCCATCCTGGATCGCGCCGGTCTCTCGCATCGGTCCGGATCGCTCGCCTCGAAGCTCTCC
>JAKLER010000098.1 GCA_022711615.1 Acidobacteriota bacterium | reverse complement strand
CGTCATCTCGCCGGAAGGGTGCGCCGCGATCCTCTGGAAGGACCAGGCGAAGGCGCGCGAGGCGGCGGAGGCGATGAGGATGACCGCCGCCGACTGCAAGGCCCTCGGGATCGCGGACGAGGTGATCCCGGAGCCCCCGGGCGGCGCCCACTCCGACCCGGTGGCGACGATCGACGCGGTGGGTCAGGCGCTCGTCCGCCACCTCGACCGCCTCGCGGCAATCCCGGTCGACGCCCTCCTCGAGGCCCGCTACGCGAAATTCCGCCGAATGGGGGCCTGGGAGGGGTCCGCGGCGTCCCGGTGACCTCGGCCTTCCCGCCGCCACGCGTCACACGCAGACTCCGGCCTCACGACGCGGGCGCGGCCGCCCTCCTCGTGCGGGAGCTGGGGGTCGCCGCGCCTCTCGCCCGGGTCCTCGCCGCGCGGGGTTTCGTCTCGCCACCCGAGGCGCGGGCCTGGCTCCGGCCCGACCCGGCGTCGCTCCATGACCCCTTCGGCATGGGAGGCATGGACGCGGCCGTCGACCGCCTCGTCGACGCCTGCCGGCGTGGTGCGCGGGTCGTCGTCTTCGGCGACTACGACTGCGACGGGATCGGCGCGCTCGCGATCCTGACGACGACGCTCAAGCGGCTCGGGGCCGACGCAGTGCCGTTCCTCCCGCACCGGCTCCGGGACGGCTACGGTCTCCGCTCCGAGACGCTTCGCCGGGTCCTCGACGAGCACGCGCCGGAAGGGATCGTCACGGTCGACTGCGGCATCACGGCGGTGGAGCCGATCCGGGAGGCGGTGGAGCGCGGCGCGTTCGTCATCGTCACGGACCACCACCTGCCCCCGGAAGAGCTGCCGAGGGGCGCCGTCCTCCTGAACCCGCGACTGCCGGGCTGCGCGTACCCGTTCAAGGAGCTGGCGGGGGCGGGGATCGCCTGGAAGCTCTCCGAGGCGCTCCTCCTCTCGGACGGCGCCCGCGTCGGCCTGGACGCGAAGGCCGTCCGGCCCTGGATGGCCTCGCTCGCAAAGGTCGCAGCGCTCTCGACGGTCGCCGACATGGTCCCCCTCACGGGAGAGAACCGGGTCCTCGTCTCCTGGGGGCTCGCGGGTCTCGCCGAGCCGCGCTCGCCGGGCCTGACCGCGCTCCTTTCGCGCTCCTCGGTCCGAGCCGGGAAGAGCCCCTCCGTCCACGACGTGGCGTTCCGGATCGCCCCGCGCCTGAACGCGTCCGGCCGGATCGACCATGCCTTTCGCGCGCTCGAGCTGCTGACGACGTCCGACGCCGCCCGAGCCGAGCAGCTGGCCGAGGAGATCGAGGCGGCGAACACGGAGCGGCGGCGCATGCAGGAGCGGGTCGTGGCCGCCGCCCTCGGGAGGCTCGAGAAGACGTTCGAACCCGATCGCGACGCTCTCGTCGTGGAGACCGGAACGCCGGAAGAAGGGTGGCACCGCGGGGTCCTCGGCATCGCCGCCTCGAAGGTCGCCCAGACCGTCTTCCGCCCCGTGCTGCTCCTCTCCCGGGAGGACGGGCGGGTCGGCGGGAGCGGCCGGACCTGGGGCCGGACCCCGCTCCACGAACGGCTCGCGCCCGTCGCCCGGAGGCACGAGGCGGAGTTCGGAGGACATCACGCGGCGATCGGGATTTCCGTGGCCGCGAGCGCCTTCGAGGCCTTCCGGAACGACGCGAAGGAGGCCTTCGCCCGGAGCCGCGACGAGGAGGAGTGGTCCGTCGTCCTCGAAGCCGACGCTCCGCTCCGCGCCGCGGAGGTGACGCCGGAGCTCGTCGAGCACCTTGGGCGCCTCGAGCCTCACGGGATGGGGAACCCGAAGCCGCTCTTCCTCCTCCGCAGCCTCTCCTGGAACGGTCGCGGTCGCCCCGTCGGGGAGCACGGCCTCCGACTCGTTCTGGAGGGAGAAGGAGTCCGGCTGGACGCGGTCGGCTGGTCCCTCGGCAGGATCCCTCCCGCCGGGAGGGCCGGGACCTGGGACGTCCTCGCGAACATCGCTCTCGACGCGTTCCTGGGCCGACCGGCGCTCACCGTCCTCGACGCGACCCCGGCGGAGGCGGCATGAGGCCGGTCGCGCGGCGCCGGCTTCGACGGGCGCTCGGGCTGCTGGCGTTCGCGGGCTTTCCCCTCGCCATCGTCTTCTCGTGGCGGCCCGCCGGCGCGCGCACGGACTCTGCGCCGGCCGAGGTGGCCGAGACGCTCCTCGCGGAGTCGGCGGGGATCCGCGACCGGGTGAGGTTCGAGGAGTTCGACTACTCGGAGACGGAGAAGGACTCCGAGGTCTACCGCCTCCGGGCCGCCGAGGCGATCGCATTCGCCGACGGTGAGGACCGGACCTTTCGCCTGAAGGACGTCACCTTCGTGACGCGAGACGCCGGGTCGGGCCGCGCGGCCGTCCTCGAGGCGCCGCGCGCGGAGTTCGTCCCCTCGACGAAGGCGTTCCGCGTCTTCGAGGGCGTCCGGGTCGAGGGAGCGGGAATCCACCTGACCGGGCGCTCGTTCCGCTACGACCCGCAGACGCGCCTCCTCGTCTCCGACGGTCCGGTCACGGCGATTCGCGGCGCGCTGGTCGCGCGCGCGCTCGGCGGCGCGGTCGAGTCGGGGGCCGGGATCGTCCGCTTCCGGGACGACGTTCGGCTCGGGGGCGAGGACGACAGGGGCCGCCGAATCGCGCTGACGGCGGATGCCGTCGATCTCGAGAAGGGAGGGGGCCTCGCCGCGCGCGGACACGTGGTCCTGAAGACGGACGACCTCGTCCTCAGGGGACGCGAGGTCGAGCGTCGCCCGGCCGGAGACGGGGACCGGGTCACGGCCCGAGGCGGCGTCGAGGCGCTCCTCGTCCGCGGAGCCGGCGGAGAGCTCGACTCTCCGATACGGGCGTCCGGCGAGCACCTCGAGCTGGAGCGGAACGCCGAGGCCGAGCCGTCCCGGCTGGGCCTCTCGGGAGCTCCGGCGCGGATCGACCTCCCTCCCGCCGAGGGGACGGGCGCCCGGCGCGCGATCTCACGGGACTTCGAGGCGAGGCTCGCGGACGGAAGGCTCGACCGGGTCCAGGTCCCCTCCGCGTTTCGGCTCGAGGAGTCGGCTCCGCCGGCGGTTCCGGGCTCCACGCGGGCCCCGGCGTCCCGCCTTCTCGAGGCCGGTCGCGGACAGCTCGCGTTCGGGTCCGACGGCAGGACGCTCGAGACGGCCGTCCTCGAGGGGGGCGTCGCTCTGAGCGAAGGGGAGAGGACGAGGGTGACCGCTCCGTCGGCGACCCTACGCGCCGAGGACGAGTCCGCCGTCTTCGCGGGAAGCGGCCCGGAACGGGCGCGTTACGAGGACGAGACCGCTCGCGTCTCCGCGGAGGTCCTGACCTGGTTCCGCCGCGAGCAGCGGATGGAGGGAGTCGGCGACGTGAAGGCGTCCTTCCGGGGGCGAAAGGGTTCCGAGATCCTGGGCGGCGACGCGGACACCCCGGTCTTCTCCGAGTCGGACTTCCTTCGGGTCCGCCCCGAGGAGCGGACGGTTCTCCTCACGGGGAACGTGACCGCCTGGCAGGAGGAGAACGTCCTTCGCGGGCAGTCGATCCTCCTCGACGACCGGGACCGGTCTCTCCGGGCCGAAAGGGACGTGCGCGCCGTTCTCCGGAGGCGTCGCGTCGACCCGAAGACGAAGGCGGCGACCGTCGAGACGATCACGGCGTCGGGGAGCGTCCTGACGCACCGCGAGGCGGACCGCCTCCTTCGGATCGAAGGGTCCGCGAACGTCGTCTCCGGGACCTGGACGATGAAGGCCGACGTGACCGACGTCGTCCTCGGCCCCGAGCGAACGGTCGACCACGCGGAGTCCCGCGGGAACGTCGTCGTCGAGGACCGGGCCGACGGCCGCCGCGGCGAAGGGGCGAAGGCGACCTGGGACCCCCGCGCCGACGCCGTCGCGCTCGAAGGCCGGCCGGCGACGGCGCTCGACGGGAAGGGAAACCGAATGACCGGCGCGCGGCTCCGCTTCCAGCGCGGGAGCGGCCGCGTCGACGTGGAGACGGGTCCGGGAATCCCCAGCCAGGGGGTCCTCCGGCCGGAGGGAACGTGAGCGAGACACGACCGCGCCTCGCCGCGGAAGCGCTCAGGAAGAGCTACCGGGGGCGCACCGTCGTCGACGGCGTCTCCATCGAGGTGAACGGAGGCGAGGTCGTCGGCCTCCTCGGGCCGAACGGGGCCGGCAAGACAACGACGTTCTCGATCGTCGTCGGCCTCGTCGAGCCCGACGACGGGCACGTCCTCCTCGACGGCGAGGAGATCACCGCCCTTCCGATGTTCCGCAGGGCCCGGCGCGGCGTCGGCTACCTCCCGCAGGAAGCGTCCGTCTTTCGCAGGATGACCGCGCTCCAGAATCTCGTGGCGATCCTCGAGACGCTGCCGCTCTCGCGGAACGAAAGGCTCGAGCGGGCGCACGAGCTGCTCGACCGTTTCAAGCTCTCTCACCTCTCCGCCTCGATCGCCGACACGCTCTCCGGCGGCGAGCGGCGGCGGCTCGAGATCGCGCGGGCCCTGACGCTCTCTCCGCGGTTCCTCCTCCTGGACGAGCCGTTCGCGGGGATCGACCCGATCACCGTCCTCGACCTGCAGCACGTCATCCGCGAGCTCGCCACGACCGGAATCGGCATCCTCATCACCGACCACAACGTCCGGGACACGCTCGCGATCGTCGACCGCGGCTACATCATCAACGCCGGCCGGATCTTCCGGACCGGCTCTCCCGTCTCGCTTTCCCAGGACCCCGAGGTGCGGCGCGTCTACCTCGGGGACCGCTTCCGGCTGGACTAGAATCGCGGAAGGAAGCGCGCCGTCCGGCGCGACCGGCTCACACAGTGGGACTCGAACAGAAGCTCTCCCTCAAGCTCTCGCAGCGGCTCGTCATGACGCCGACGCTGCAGCAGGCCATCAAGCTGCTGCAGATGACGCGTCTCGAGCTGCACGACGTCGTCAACCAGGAGATCGTGGAGAACCCGGTCCTGGAGGAGGACGAGGCCGTGGACGTCCCGGCGGGCACGGAGGCCGACGAGGCGGTCGCGGTGAGGGAAGGGGCCGAGGCGGCGGATGCGTCCGACCCGCGCGAGCGCCCCGCCGAGGGGACCGAGGCGGGGGACGCGGCCGCGCTGGCCTGGGACGACGCGGGAGGGGCCGCCGGAGAGGCCGCCCCGCCACCTCCGGCGGTCGGGACGGCGGAAGCCGAGATCCCGGCGGAGCCGACGCAGGAGTCGTTCGAGGCGATCGACCTCGAGGCCTACTTCGGCGACTACCTCGAGGGGAGCGCGTCGACCGCACCGCGCATGGACGAGGAAGGCGAGGAGTATTCGCTCGAGAACCGGGCGGAGGCCCCGCCGGGCCTCGACGCCCATCTCGCCGAACAGCTCGGAGTCTCCGAAGCGACGCCCACGGTCCGGGCCGCCTGCGAGTACCTCATCGGGAACCTCGACGCGGACGGCTACCTGAGGCTTCCTCTCGACGAGGTCGCCGGCGCGATCCCGTGCTCGGAAGCCGAGGCGGCCGAGGCCCTCGGGCTCCTTCAGTCGTTCGACCCGCTCGGAGTCGGGGCGCGCAGCCTCGCCGAGTGCCTGCTGATCCAGGCCCGCGCCGAGGGCCTCGCGACCCCTCTCCTCGAGGACCTCGTCACGAACAGGCTCCACGACCTCGCGACGAAGGCGGTCCCGGTCCTCGCGCGCCAGATGAACGTGTCGGCCGAGGAGCTGCAGCAGGCGATCGACGTCCTCAAGCGCCTCGACCCGAAGCCCGGCCGGCGGTACGACTCGACCCGGACGATCTACGTCGAGCCCGACGTCCAGGTGGTGAAGGTCGACGACGACTACGTCGTCCTGTTCAACGACGACGGCCTGCCCCGGCTCCGCGTGTCGCCGTTCTACCGGCGCCTCCTCTCCTCGAGCAACGGGCCGCTCGACGGGGAGGGGCGGAGCTACCTCCGCGAGAAGATGAGGGCAGCCCAGTGGCTCATGAAGAGCCTCGACCAGCGGAAGCGGACGATCGTCCGCGTCGCCGAGTCGATCGTACGGAAGCAGCGCGACTACCTCGAGTGGGGCGTCGCGCACCTCAAGCCGCTGATCCTCCGCGACGTCGCCGACGACATCGGCATGCACGAGTCGACCGTCTCCCGGGTCGTCTCAAACAAGTGGATGGCGACCCCGAGAGGCCTGCTTCCGATGAAGTTCTTCTTCCACTCGGCGATCAGCTCCTCGGCGGGCGAGGACGTCTCCTCGCTCGCCGTAAAGGGGAAGATCAAGGCGCTGGTCGACGCCGAGGACGCGTCGCAGCCGCTCTCCGACGCGCGCCTCTCCGAGCTCCTCGCGCGCGAGGGGATCCGCATCGCCCGCCGGACGGTGGCGAAGTACCGCGAGGAGCTGCACATTCCCTCCAGCTCGATACGGAAAGTGGAGCGCGGGCCGGCCGGGTCGCCGGAATGAGGCCCGACGCCTGATGACCATCGAGGAGGCACGATGAAAATCGAAGTCACCGCCCGGCGTCTCACCGTCGACGCGAAGACGAAGGACACGATCGCCAAGCGCCTCGAGAAGCTCTCGAAGGTCCTCCCGCGGGAGGCGGAGGCGAAGGTCGTCGTCCGCCTCGAGAAGCGCGGGGTGCTCGTCGAGGTGACGATCACCGCGCGCCAGCGGACGTGGGCGGCCGAGGCGGTCGCCGCAGACCAGCTGACGGCCGCGCAGAGCGCGCTCGAGCGGGTCGAGGCGCAGGCGAAGAAGACGAAGGCCCGGGTCAAGGACGAGAAGAAGCACACGACGTCCGGCGTGCGGAGCCCGGAGGTCTCGCTCCCCGTCGAGAAGGCGCCCGCTCCTCGCGAGAAGGCCCCCCGGGCCGAGAGCTACGAGGCGCGGCGGATGTTCGACGAGGACGCCCTCCACGCCTTCGACCGCAGCAAGCGCGAGGTCCTCGTCTACAGGGATCCGTCCGACGAGCAGCTCCGCGTCCTCTACCGCCGAAAGGACGGCGCCGTCGTCATCCTGACGCCGCGCTAGGCGCTCGATGCTCCCGACCCCCCCGGAGACGAAGCCGCACGTCCGCGCGGCCGACCTCGAGTCGCCCGCCCTGGCGCCGCTCGGGCTCAAGCTCGTCTCCGGGCGGGCCGGGCTGGACCGGCCGATCGAGTGGCCCCGGGTCCAGAAGCCGGGACTCGCGATCGCCGGGTTCCTGCCGTACGTGAGGGCGCAGAGGGTGCAGATCCTGGGGGAGAGCGAGTTCGACTACCTGAAGACGCTCTCGCCCAGGGTCGTGAAGCAGCGGTTCGACGCGTTCACCTCGCTCGGAATGTCGTGCGTCGTCGTCACGAAGGGGATCCGGCCGCCCGCCGTCCTCCGCCGATTCTGCCAGGAGCGGGACGTCCCGCTCTTCGCGACGCCGCGGCTGACGAGCACGGTGATCGAGGGGCTCACGGCGTTCCTCGAGGAGTCGCTCGCGCCGCGCGTGACGCTTCACGGCGTCCTCGTGGAGGTGGGTGGGCTCGGTACGCTCCTGCTCGGCGACTCCGGCGTCGGCAAGAGCGAGTGCGCCCTGGCCCTCGTCCAGCGCGGTCATCGGCTCGTCGCGGACGACCTCGTCGTCGTCAAGAGGTTCCACAACGACGCCCTCGTCGGCTCGTCGGCGGGCGTCATCCGCCACCACATGGAGCTGCGGGGGCTCGGCATCGTGAACGTCCCGCTCCTCTTCGGAGTCGCCGCGGTCCTCGAGAAGCACACGGTCGAGCTCGTGATCCGCCTCTCGCACTGGGTCGAGGGGGTCGAGTACGACCGTCTCGGCCTCGACGAGGAGTCCGAGACGATCCTCGGCGTGCCGGTCCCCCTCGTCCGGATGCCTGTGGCGACCGGGAGGGACGTCGCGCTCCTCGTCGAGATCGCCGCCCGGAACCACCTCCTGAAGAGGAGGGGCTACAACGCGGCGCGCGAGATGGCGGACCGGGTCCACGAAGAGATCGCCCGCCGGACCGGTTCGACCGACAGGGAGCGCCGGCGCGGCCGCGGGCGGCCTCGCCACGGGGGTGGCGCGTGACGGGCGCGCGGGACGACCAGCGTCTCCTCGTCGTGACCGGGCTCTCCGGCTCGGGAAAGTCGTACGCGGCGCGGGCCCTCGAGGACATCGGCTACAACACCATCGACAACCTCCCGCTCGCGCTCCTCCGGAGCTTCGTCGAGGAGGCGGCCCGCGGGACGGGCGGTCCCGGCCGCAACGCGGTCGTCCTCGACGTGAGGAACCCCGGATTCGCCGAGGCGTTCCCGCCCCTCCTCGACTCCTTGCGGCCGATCCTCCCGGTCACGGTCGTCTTTCTCGAGGCCGACGAGCCGACCATCTTTCGGCGCTTCTCGGAGACCCGCCGTCCGCATCCGCTCGCGCTGGACCGGACGCTGCCCGAGGCGATGGCGACGGAGCGGAAGCTCCTGGCCGAGGTGAAGGGGAAGGCCGACCTCGTTCTCGACACGACGGCCATGACCGTCCACGAGCTCCGGTCGGTCCTCGCCGAGCATTTCCGGTCCCCCGGTGACCCCGGCGTCCTCGCCGTATCGATCCTCTCATTCGGGTTCAAGCACGGGGTCCCGCCCTCGATCGACCTCTGTTTCGACGTGAGGTTCCTCGCGAACCCGCACTTCGTGCCCGAGCTCCGGCACCGGACCGGGCGCGACCCGAACGTCGCCCGATTCATCGAGGAGGGGACCGCCACGGGCCCGTTCTACGGCCGGCTCCTCGACTTCCTCCTCTTCTGCCTTCCGAACTATCGGCGCGAGAACCGGGCCTACCTGACGATCGGCGTCGGGTGCACGGGAGGCCGCCACCGCTCCGTCTACGTCGCGGAGCGCCTCGGCCGCGACCTCGCCGCGGCCGGGTACCCCGTCCGCGTCTCGCATCGCGACGACAACCGGGAAGGACCATGAAGAACCCCGAAGCCTCCGTCGCCGGCGCTGAAGACTCCGTCGGCATCCTCCTCCTTTCCCATGGCCCGCTGGCCGACGCGCTGCGCGAGACCGT
The DNA here is from genome assembly GCA_022711615.1 of Acidobacteriota bacterium. Lineage (GTDB taxonomy): Bacteria > Acidobacteriota > Thermoanaerobaculia > UBA5066 > UBA5066 > UBA5066. The sequence continues at coordinate 3,977 of JAKLER010000098.1, read as the reverse complement.
CCAGGTCCTGGAGCCGCAGCCGGGCGAGCCGCTGGGCGCCCTCTCGCTCGCCTGGGACGAAGCGCCGGAGCACGCGAGCGAGCGACTCCAGCGGGCAATCGCCGACGCCGACCGCGGGCGCGGCGTCGTGCTGCTGACCGACATGTTCGGCGGGACGCCCTCGAACCTGGCCCTCGCGTTCCTCCAGAAGGGGCGCGTCGAGATCGTGACCGGGGTGAACCTGCCGATGGTGGTGAAGGCGCGGGCCCTCGCGCGGGAGGGGAAGGAGCCGGGCGAGATGGCGCGGACCCTCGTGGAGAAGGGGCGGCGCTCCATCGTCGCCGCAGGCGAGCTGATGGAAACGGAGAAGCGGACCGCGTGATCGAGAAGACCGTCGTCCTCAAGAACCGGCTCGGTCTCCACGCCCGAGCGGCCGCGAAGCTCGTCCACACCGCCGCGCACTACGCCTCGAGGATCACGCTGTCGAAAGACGGCGAGGACGTCGACGGCAAGAGCATCCTCGGGCTCCTCCTCCTCGCCGCCGGCAAGGGGACTCCGATCGTGGTCCGGACGGAAGGCGCCGACGAAGCCGAGGCGATGAGGGCCCTCTCGGACCTCGTCGACCGGCGCTTCGACGAGTCCGAGTAGCCTCGGCCGCGAGGCTACAATCGAGGGGCATGAAGCGGTCCCTCTCGCTGACCGGAATCCCGGTGTCTCCGGGCATCGCCGTCGGCCGCGCGGTCGTCTGCATCGGCCGAACCGACTCGACGCCCCGTCGGGATCTCGACGTCGAGGAGGTGCCGGCCGAGCTCGAGCGGCTCCGGCTCGCCGTCGAATCGGCGATCCGCGAGATCGGCGAGATGGCGGGGCAGGTCGAGGCGCGTCTCGGAAAGGAATACGCCGCGATCTTTCAGGCCCACGCGCTCTTCCTCCGGGACCCGTCCTTCCTCGGGCCGATCGAGAAGAAGGTGCGGGTCGAGAAGGTCAACGCGGAGTGGGCCGTCGAGGTCGTCGCCGACGCCCTGGCCGCTCGGCTTCGGGACCTTCCCGACAAGGACCTCGCCCTTCGGGCCTCGGACCTCGACGATATCGCCACGATCCTGAAGCGCGGGCTGGGTGAGGGGAGCGGCGCCATCGACCGCCTGGCGACCCTCCCCTGGGATTCCTGTGTCCTGGTCGCCGACGAGCTGACTCCGTCCGACGCCGTCCGGATTCCGCGCGACAAAGTCGTCGCCTTCGTGACCGAAAGGGGTGGGAAGACCTCGCACGCCGCGATCCTCGCCCGTTCCTTCGGCCTGCCGGCCGTCGTCGCGGTGCCCAAGCTCCTCGCGTCGGTCGGAGAGGGAGACCAGCTCATCGTCGACGGACGGGAAGGGGTCCTCTGGCGGGCGCCTTCGGAGGACGTCCTCTCCCTCTTCCGCGAACGCCAGGGACGCGATGCCACGCGGGAGCTCTCGCTGAAGGAGAAGAGCCTTTCGGGGCTCGCCCGCACGAGGGACGGCGAAGAGGTGGCGATCCGAGCCAACATCGAGCTGGCCCGCGAGGTCCCCGACGTCTTCGAGTACGGCGCCGACGGCGTCGGCCTCTTCCGGTCCGAGTTCCTCTACCTCTCCTCGGCGGGCGTCGAGTTCCCGGACGAGGTGACGCAGGCCGCCATCTACAGGCAGGTCGTCTCCCAGCTCTCGCCCCGGCCGGTCGTCATCCGGACGTACGACCTCGGTGGGAAGAAGGGCGCCCGGCACCTGTCCGGCGCCGAGGAGAACCCCGTTCTCGGCCTTCGCGGGGTGCGGCTCTGCTTCAGCCACCCGGAGATGTTCCGCACCCAGCTGCGCGCGCTCCTGTCCGTCGCTTCGGAGGGCGACCTCCGTATCCTCGTGCCGATGGTCGCGGGCGTCGAAGAGGTCCGGAGGGTCCGGTCCTTCGTCGAGGAGGCCCGCAGCGAGCTCGCCGATCGCGGCGTCGTCGTTCCCGACAGCGTCCCGATCGGGGCGATGATCGAGGTCCCGTCGGCCGCCATCACGGCCGACTTCATCGCGCCCGAGGTCGACTTCCTGTCGCTCGGGACGAACGACCTGATTCAGTACACGCTCGCGGCCGACCGCGCCAACGAGGCCGTCTCCGACATCTTTCGGCCGCAGCACCCGGCGATCCTCCGTCTCATCGCGCGGGTCCAGGAGGCCGCCCGCGCCGCCGGGAAGCCGCTCGCCGTCTGCGGCGAGATGGCCGCCGACCCGGCCCTGTTTCTCCTTCTCCTCGGCCTCGGCATCCGGGAGTTCTCGATGGGACCCCGGTCGGTCCCGCTCCTGAAGGACGTCGCGAGATGCGCGTCCGCGGCCGACGCGGCGCGCATGGCACGGGCCGCGCTTTCCCTTTCGACACCCGACGACGTCGCCGCCCTTCTGGCGCGGGAGGCCGAAGCCCTCCTGAGCGGCGACCCGGAGACCCGCGCCGCGGTGAACGCATGAAGACGACCGATCGAATCGTCAAGAAGCCCTGGGGAAGCGAGCGGATCTTCGCCGTCAACAGCCGCTATGCCGGCAAGCTGATCTCGATCCTCGCCGGTCAGACTCTCTCTTACCAGTACCACCGGGCCAAGGAGGAGACGATCCACGTCCTCTCGGGAACTCTCGGGATGGAGACGGAGTCCAACGGAGAGAGGATCCTTCTGGCGCTCGCCCCGGGGGAGACCTTTCACGTGATGCCCGGTACGAGGCACAGGATGTTCGCCGAAGGGGAGGACGTCCTCGTCGTCGAGGTCTCCAGCCCGGAGCTCGACGATGTCGTACGCCTCGAAGACCGATACGGGCGAGAAGGGACGACTCAGCCATGAAACGCTCCTTCCCCGCGTCGTTCGCGTTCCTCGCTCTTTTCGCCGGGACGGCGCCCGGCCTCGCGAACGCGGCCGACCCGCAGCCGACCCCGACCCCGACCGCGACGGCCAAGGGAAAGAAGAAGCTTGCCGGCGGGAGCTTCGGCGTTCCGCCGAAACCGACCCCGACGCCGGGATCCGGGTCCGGATCGCTGGCCGATATCGCAAGAAAGGCGCAAGAAGAGGAAGCCGCTGCCGCAAGGGCGGGACGCCGGATCGTCATCACGAACGAGAGCCTCCGAAAGTCGGAGCCGGCGCAGGGGAGCTCCACGATCACGATCACGGGCTCGGCCGACAAGAAGCCGGTTGCGCGGACACGCCCCACGGCGGTGCCGTCCGAGATTCCGGAATACCGTGACGCCAGCGGCCGCACCGAGGCGGAGTGGAGACAGCGTGCCGAGGAAATCCGTTCGCGAGCAGCCGAAGCCGAGGCGGAGGTCGCCGCCGCGAGAGCCGAAGTCCGCAGGCTCGAAAACGACTTCTACGCCTGGAGCGACGGCAACTACCGTGAGCGCGTCATCCGTCCGGCTTGGGACCAGGCGCGCGAGAGACTGAAGGGCCTCGAGGCCGCAGCCGAGGATGCCCGGAAGGCGATGGACGGGCTCGAGGAAGAGGCCCGTAAGAGCGGGACCCCTCCCGGATGGCTTCGCTGAACGACGGCCGCCTCGCGGCCCCTGGCGAAGCCGACGCCGGCGGGCGCACGCGGAAGGTTTTCGTAGAAACCTGGGGCTGCCAGATGAACGAGCTGGACAGCCGCAGGTTCGTCGGGCTGATGTCCCGCGCGGGATGGGAGGAGTCGGCAGAGCCGACCGACGCCGACCTGGTCCTGCTCAACACCTGCTCCGTTCGAGACAAGGCCGAGCAGAAAGTCTACGACTATCTCGGCCGCGTCGCGCTCCTCAAGAAGACCAGACCCGGAATGCTGCTGGGGGTCTGCGGCTGCGTCGCCCAGCAGGAAGGGGAGGAGATCCTCCGCCGGTCCCCGGCCGTCGACTTCGTCCTCGGCACCGGGAGAATCGAGCTCCTTCCCGCCGTCGTCCGGAGGGTCGAGCGCGAGGGCGACCGTCCGGTCGAAACCGGCTTCGACCTCGACGAGGTGGCCTACACGCCCGGTGCCGTCGCCCGGACC
>JAKLER010000097.1 GCA_022711615.1 Acidobacteriota bacterium | reverse complement strand
TCCTTCGAGATGAGGCTGTCGAGGCTCTCGCCGTCGACGAACTCCATCACGAGGTAGATGAGGTTCTCCTCCTCCTCGATGTCGTAGACCTGGACGATGTTCGGGTGGTTCAGCTTCGCGACCGACTTCGCCTCGAGGCGGAAGCGACGGACGCCGTCCGGGTCGCCGATCAGGTCCGACGACAGGAGCTTGATGGCGACGGTCCGCTCGAGGGACGGCTGGTGGGCCCTGTAGACGACGCCCATCCCGCCCCGGCCGAGCTCGGCCTCGATGAGATACTTTCCGAGCTGCTTCCTCATTGCTCGCCCTTGAACCCGATGACTGAGTGTACGTCAGCCGCTGCGCCGTCCCGGCCCTCTCCCCCGCCCCCGGGCGAAGAGGCCTGGGCACGCGCCGCCGAGGCCGCCGTCGAGGCGCTCCGGCTCGACCCGCAGCGAACGCGCGCCGGGCTCCTCTGCGTCGCCGCGGGAGCGGCGGTCCTCGTCGCGCTCGTCTCCATCGTCCAGGGAGGCCGCCGCGAGCTCCTGCGAACGGTCGAGGCCGCCGGACCGTCGAACGTCTTCGTCCGCGCCGAGCGCGGCGCGCCGACGCCGCTCACGACGGCCGGCCTTCTCGCCGCCCGCGCCCGCTTCCCCGGCCTGCGCGAAGCCACCGGCGTCCGCGTCGTCCCGGCCGCCGTCCGCGGCGGGACCCTCGAGCTGCCGGCGACGGTCTACGGCGTCGGCCCCGAGGCGCTCGGCCTCTTCGGCCTCCGTCGCGCGCGGGGCCGGCTCCTCGGCCCGCACGACGCCCGCTCCCGCTCGCGCACCGCCCTCCTCGGCGCGCGCCTCGCCGCCGGCCTCGCCCGGCACGGCGACCCGGTCGGCACGCGGCTCACCGCCGGCGGCGAGACGTACGAGGTCGTCGGCGTCCTCGAGCCCTCGGCCTCCGTCGCCGGGAGCGGCGGCGAGCTCGCCGGCGTCGAGTGGGACTCGGGCCTCCTCGTTCCGCTCGGGGCCGAGCCGGGCGCCGCGAACGCCCCGGAGGGGGAGATGCCGGTCGACCTCCTCGCCCTCCGCTTCTCCGACCCGGGGGAGGCGGCGCGCGCCACGCGCCTCCTCTCCCCGCTCGTCCCCTCGGGCGCGGCCGTCACGACGCCGACGCAGGCGATCGAGCAGTACCGCGCCGCCCATCGCTCCTTCGACCGGGTCGTCCTCCTCGTCTCCATCCTGACGGCGGCCTCCGCCGCCTTCGGCGTCACGAACCTCCTCCGCGCCTCGGTTCGGGCGCGCTCGCTCGAGATCGGCCTGCGGCGCGCCGCCGGCGCCCGGCGCGAAGACGTGAGGCTCCAGTTCCTCGCCGAGGGGCTCCTCCTCGGCTTCGGGGGGGGCCTCCTCGGCATCCTCCTCGGCGTCCTCCTCTCCGTCACGCTCCTCTCGCGTGCCGGATGGACGCCCCACTTCGCCCCGGCCACCCTCCTCCTCCTCGCGGGCGGCTCGGCCGCGTTCGGCATCGCGGCCGGGATCCGTCCCGCGAACGAGGCCGCCGCGCTCGACCCGGCGGCGACGCTGAGGCTCGAGTGATCGTCCCGCTCCTCCTCGCGGCCGTTCTCTCTGCGCCGCCGGCGTCCGAGCCGCTCTCCGTGGAACGGGCCGTCGAGCTCGCGCTGACCGGCAATCCCGAGCTCCTCGACGCGGTCGACCGGGCCGCGCTCGCCGCGGCGACCCTCTCCGCCGCCCGCTCGCGCTACCTCCCGCAGGTCACCCCCTACCTGCTCCCTTCGTTCCGGGACGGCGACGGCGCCGCGGTGAGCCGCTACGGCGTGAGCGTCACCGAGCAGCTCCCGTTCGGGCCGCGCCTCTCCGGGAACGTCGAGGCGAGCCGCCTCGAGGGGGCGGAAGGCTGGGACTCCTCCCACTCCCTCACGCTCTCCCAGCCCCTCCTGCGCGGGCTCGACCCGGCCGTCACGCGCGAGCCGCTCCGCGCGGCCCGGCGCCAGGTCGCCGCCGAGGAGCGGAACCTCGGCGTGCAGAGGCGGCTCACGGTCGTCGCGGTCTGGAGCGCCTACCTCTCCGCGGCCCTCCAGGACGAGCTCGTCCGCGAGGCGGCCGGGCGGACGACGAGGGCCGGGCGGATCCTCGAGGCGAGCCGTGCGAAGGAGGAGATCGGGAGCGTCTCCCGCCTCGACGTCCTCCGGGCCGAGCAGCTCTTCGCCCAGGCCCGCTCGCAGGAGAACGACGCGCGCAACGCCCGGGAGGACGCCCACGACCTGCTCGCCCGCCTCCTCGGCCTCCCGGCCGGGAGCCGTTTCCGCCTCGAGCCGCCGACCGGCCTCCCGGTCGAGGTCCCCGGGCTCGAGGAGGCCCTCGACGCCGCGGCCGCGTCCCGCGAGGAGCTTGTCGAGGCTCGGGAGCGGGTGACGGACGCCGAGGCGCAGCTCCGGATCGCGCGGAGCCTCCTCCTCCCCTCGCTCGACGCCGGGCTCACCTGGAGCGCCGCGGGCCGCGCGGACGGCTTCGGGGGAGCGTTCGGCCGTCCGGGCGGCTCGACCTGGACGCTCGGGTTCAGCTCGCAGGCACCCCTCAACCTCGGGGCGCAGCTCTCGGCGCGGACCCAGGCCGAGGTCTCCCTCCGGATCGCCGGGCGAGCCGTCGAGGTCCTCGAGGCCGACGTCGCCCGCCTCGTCCGCTCCGCCGGCCGCCGCCTCGCCACCTCGCGCGAGCGGCTCGCGCTCGACACGGCGAACGAGGAGGTCGCGCGGATGCAGCTCGAGGTGGCCGAGCTCCGCTTCGGCAAGGGGCTCACCGACAACTTCTTCGTCGTCGACGCCGAGGGGCTCTACAACGCCGCGCGCGTCTCGCTCCTCACCTCCCGCCGCGAGGTCCTCCTCGACGGGCTCCGCCTCCTCGCCGAGGCGGGCCTCCTCCGCCCGGAGGCGTTCCTCCCCCGGCCGGCCCCCTCGCCGTACACTTCGTCCAGACGATGATCGAAGCCGAGTCCGTCGCGCCGGCCGTGCGCCGCTTCCGCGAGGCGTTCTCCCGCCTCGCGGCGCTGCCGCCGCGGACGAAGGCGCTCCTTCTCGGCGGCACGGCGGTCGCCCTCCTCGGGGCGGGCCTGGCCGTCCGCCAGGCCGTCGTCTCGGACGCCGTCGGCGAGGTGCGGGCCGTGCGCGGGCCGCTCCGGATCACGGTCGCCGTCGCCGGCGCCCTCGCACCCGCCCGGGCCGAGAGCTACGGACCCGAGATCCCGGGCGTCGAGCTGAAGGTCGTCGAGCTCGTCCCGGAGGGGACGTGGGTCGCGCCCGGCGCGCTCCTCGTCCGCTTCGACGACGGACCCTTCCGGCGCGAGCTCGAGACGGCCCGCTCGCGCCTCGTCCAGACGTCGGGGGAGGCCGAGCAGGCACGCCAGGCGCTCCGGGCCCTCCTCGCGACGCAGAGGAGCGAGCGGCTCGAGGCCGAGACGGCCTTCGCGCGCGCCGAGCTGGACCTCTCGACGTTCGTCAACGGCCTCGCGCCGCTCCAGGTCCAGCAGTCGGCGGCCGCGGTCGAGCGGGCGAAGCGGGAGGCCGCGGAGTCGACGCAGAAGCTCGAGGGGCTCGCGCCGTTCGCCGAGAAGGGATACGTCTCCCGGGACGAGCTGCGCGCCGCCGAGCGCCGGGCCACCGAGGCGGCGGCCGACCTCGTCCTCGCCGAGCAGCAGCACCGGACGCTGACGCGCTTCACCCACCCGCAGCTCCTCGCCCAGAAGAGCCAGGAGGTGGAGTCCCGGAGGAACGCGCTCCGCGTCGTCTCCGAGAAGACCTCGGCCCAGGCCGCGCAGGCGAAGGCCGCGGCCGACCTGGCCAGCGCCCGCGCCGCGGAGGCGGCGGCCGCCGTCGCCGACGTGGAGCGGAAGATCGCCCTCTGCACCGTCGAGGCCCGCTCGAGCGGGCTCGCGGTCCACCGCGAGATCTTCGAGAAGGGGGGCGAGAAGCGGCGCGTACGCGTCGGCGACGCCGTCTTCGCCGGCCAGCCCGTCCTCGACCTCCCCGACCTCTCGGAGATGCTCGTCGAGACGCGCGTGAAGGAGGGCGAGATCCACCGCGTCGCGCCCGGCCAGCCGGCCGAGGTCCGCCTCGAGGCCTTCCCCGACGAGGTCTTCGCCGCGACCGTCCTCCGCCTCGGCGCCCTCACGGCGGGCGACCGCGGCGAGGCCCGCTCCTTCCCGCTCGTCCTGAAGCTCGCGAAGGCCGACCCGCGCCTGCGCCCCGGGATGACCGCGCAGGCGCTCGTCCTCGCCGGCGAGGTGGCCGACGCGGTCCAGGTCCCGATCGACGCCGTCCGCTACGAGGGCGACGCGGCCGTCTGCACCGTGAAGACCGTCACCGGCGCCGAGACCCGACGCGTGAAGACCGGCCGCAGCAACGCGTTCTTCGTCGAGATCACCGAAGGGCTCGCCGAGGGCGACGTCGTGCTCCTCGCGCGGTAGGGGGCAAGGCGCCCTCCCGCGACCCGGGAGAGCCGACGCCTCCGCGGTCGTCGCCCGCTGCCTATACTCCCCTCCGTGGACCGCGAACGCTGGAGCTCCTATCCCGCCGCGACCGAAGAGGAGCGCGCGCTCCTCGCGGTCCTGAACGGAACGGCCGTACGAAGGACCCTCCCGGTCGTCTCCTCCCGCGGCGACGAGCGCTCCGTCGAGGCGACGCTCGCGGTCGAGGCGGCGGAGCCGTTCGACGGGAAGGCCGAGGTCGTCGTCCGCCTCGTCTTCCACGGGCCCGCGCCGGCGGACGGCGAGCGGCTCGCCGAGGACCCGTGGGACCTCCTCGACGCGTTCCTCCGCGAGGCCGAAGGGGAGGCGCGGCGCCGGGCTTCGGCGCGGCGGTGACCGTCCGCCGGCGCGGGTCGGCCGCCGGCGACCCGCTCGACCTCTTTCACGCCGCGGTCGCCGCCTGGTTCCGCGAGACCTTCCCCGAAGGCCCGACCGAGGCGCAGCGCCTCGCCTGGCCCGCGATCGCCCGCGGCGAGAGCGTCCTCCTCGTCTCGCCGACCGGCACCGGAAAGACGCTCGCCGCCTTCCTCGTCGCCCTCGACGCGATCCTCCGGCGCCGCCTCGCCGGCGACGACGCCCCGCGCCTTGCGACGCTCTACGTCTCGCCGCTGAAGGCGCTCGACAACGACGTCCATCGGAACCTCGAGCGGCCGCGCGAGGGGATCGCCGCGCAGCTCGGGGCGGGCCGCGTCCCGATCACGACGGCCGTGCGGACGGGCGACACCCCGTCGCGCGAGCGGACGAGCCAGCTCAAGGCGCCGCCCGACGTCCTCATCACGACCCCCGAATCGCTCTACCTGATGCTGACCGGCGGCGGGCGGCGTGCGCTCGAGGGGGTCTCGACCGTCGTCGTCGACGAGGTCCACTCCGTCGCCGGGACGAAGCGCGGGAGCCACCTCGCCCTCTCGCTCGAGCGGCTCGAGGAGGTGATCGCGCGCGCCGGCGGCGCCCCGCCGCAGCGCGTCGCCCTCTCGGCGACGGTCGCGCCCGTCGACGTCGTCGCCTCGTTCGCCGCCGGGACGGTCCGGAAGATGAATCCGCTGGTCGTCCCGGCGAAGAAGGCGCTCGACCTCGTCGTCGCCTCGCCCGCCCCCGACTTCCGCGAGCTTCCCGACGGCTCGGCGTGGGGGCCGGCCGTCGAGGCGGTCGTGAAGGAGGTCGAGTCGCGGAAGACGACGCTCGTCTTCTGCAACAACCGCAGGCTCGCCGAGAAGGTCTCGCGCCGGCTCTCCGACGCGACCGGCGCCGACGTCCCGACGCACCACGGCTCGGTCTCTCGCCCGCGGCGGGAGGAGATCGAGAAGGAGCTGAAGGCGGGGACGCTCCCCGTCCTCGTCGCGACGGGCTCGCTCGAGCTCGGGATCGACGTCGGGCACGTCGACTCCGTCGTCCTCCTCGAGAGCCCGAAGGGGATCGCGCGGGGGCTCCAGCGCGTCGGCCGGTCGGGGCACCTCGTCGGCGAGACGGCGCGCGGCCTCTTCGTCCCGCTCTACCTCGACGACCTCTTCGAGAGCGCCGCGACGGCCGAGGCGATGCGGGAGGGAGCGGTCGAGGAGACGCGCCCTCCCGACTTCCCGCTCGACGTCCTCGCGCAGCAGCTCGTCGCCGAGGCGGTCGCGCGCGCGGCCGACGGCCTCGCCGTCACCTCCGCCGAGCTCTTCGCCCTCGCGCGGAAGGCGTACCCGTACCGGGCGCTCCCGCGCTCGCTCTTCCTCGAGACGCTCGCGATGCTCTCGGGGAAGTACCCGCGCGAGCGCTTCAAGGAGCTCGCGCCGAAGCTCGTCTGGGACCGCGCGACGGACCGCGTCACCCCGCTCCCCGGCGCCCGCATCGCCGCGCTCCTCGACGGCGGCACGATCGGCGACCGCGGAACGTTCCGCGCCGTCCTCCCCGACCGGAAGACGCTCGTCGGCGAGCTGGACGAGGAGTTCGTCCACGAGACGAAGGAGGGGGACGTCTTCCTCCTCGGCTCTCGCTCCTGGCGCGCCGTCGAGATCGGCCACAGCGCCGTCGTCGTCGAGGAGGCCGCGGGACTCCCCGCGCCGCGGATGCCGTTCTGGAGGGGCGAGGGGCTCGGGCGGACGGGGGACCTCGGCGAGCGGATCGGACGGCTCCGGCGCTTCGTCGCCGAGCGGCTCGACGACCCGGGGCTGAACGAGGCCGTCGCGACACGCTACGCGACGACGCCCGACGCGACGGCCGCGATCGTCGGGGCCGTACGGCGCGAGGCGACGGAGTCGGGCGGCCTCGCCTCCGACCTCGCCGTCGTCTTCGAGACGTTCCCGAACGACCTCGGCGACCCGTGCATCGTCGTGAGGTCCCTCTTCGGCCGCGGCGTGAACCTCCCGTGGTCGCTCGTCCTCTCCGCCGTCCTCCGCGAGGAGACGGGGGTGGACGTCGAGACGGTCGCCTCCGACGACGGGATCCTCCTCCGGATCCCGGGGGCCGAGCGCGAGGTGCCGCTCGAGCGCCTCTCGCGGATCTCCCCCGCCGAGGCGAAGGAGCGGCTCCTCGCCCAGCTCCCGAACTCGCCGATGTTCGGGGCGCGCTTCCGCGAGAACGCCCAGCGGGCGCTCCTCCTGCCGCGGAACCGGAGCGGGCGGCGGACGCCCTTCTGGCTCCAGAGGATCAAGGCGAAGGACCTGCTCCAGACGACCCGCTCCCTCCCCGACTTCCCCGTCGTCGCCGAGACCTACCGCGACTGCCTCCGCGACCTCTGGGAGATGGACCGCCTCCTCGGCCTCCTCGACCGGATGGAGAAGGGGACGGTCGCGCGCCTCCTCGAGAAGCGGCGCGCGCCGTCGCCCGCGGCCGCGTCGCTCCTCTTCAAGTTCGTCGCCGTCTACATGTACGAGTGGGACGCGCCCCGCGCCGAGCGCGACCTCCACGCCGTCGCCGCGAACCGCGCCCTCCTCGGCGAGGTGCTCGGCGAGAGCCTCGACGACGGCCTCCGCCCCGAGGCGGCCGAGGCCGCCCGCGCCGACGCGACGCGGCTCTCGCCGCACCGGATGGCGCGGACGGCCGAGGAGTTCCTGCTCGCGCTGATGGAGAACCAGGACCTGTCGGCCCCGGAGGCGGTCGAGCGCTGCTTGGGGGACGGCGCCGCATGGGTCGCCGAGCTGACGGCCCGCGGGTCGATCGTGAGGATGCGCGTCGGCGGCGAAGAACGGCTCGTGCCGGCCGAGGAGGCCCCGAGGTTCGCGGCGCTCGAGGCCGGGACGCTCTCCCGCGAGGAGCGCGACCGGCTCGTCCTCGGCTACGTCGGGACGCGGGGACCCGCGACGGCGGCCGAGGTCGCCGCGCGGTACGGCCTCGCGGAGGACGACGTCCTCGACTCGCTCGAACGGCTCAGGCTCGAGGCGCTCGTCGTCGCCGGGCGGCTCGGCGGTCCTCCCGGGGAACGCCGCTTCGCGGGGGCGCGGCTCGGCGAGGCGATCCGGCGGCGGACGCTCGGGATCCTCCGCGGCGAGATTCGCCCCGTGCCACGCTCCCTCCTGCGCGCGTTCGTCGCGCGACGGCAGGGAGCCGTCGCCGGGTCGCGCTTCGCCGGGCCCGACGCCGCCGAGCGCGCCGTCGGCCTCCTCCGCGGCCTCGCGCTCCCCGTCGCCTCGTGGGAGGCGTCGGTCCTCCCCGCGCGCCTCGCCGAGCCGGAGCCCGACGCCCTCGACGTCCTCGCCGCCCGCGGCCTCCTCGTCTTCCGCCTCGCGGGGGAGAAGGAGCTGAAGGCCTCGCGGATGTCGCTCTTCTTTCGCGGCGAGGGCCGCTTCGTCCTCCCCGAGGCGCCGGCCGACCTCGATCCGCTCTCCGCCGACGCGCGGGCGCTCCTCGAGGCGCTCGGCCTCGGCGGCGCCTCGTTCCTCTCCGACCTCGGCGGGGCGCTCGGCACGCGCCCCGAGGCGCTCGTCGCGCCGCTCCGCCAGCTCCTCCTCGCCGGCCTCGTCTCGGGCGACGGCTTCCACGGCCTCCGCGAGCTCCTCCGGGCCCGGCGCGCGGCGCCTGCTCCGGTCGCGCCCCCGCCCCGCCTCGGGAGCGTCCCGTCGCGGCGCGACCGGCGCGCCGCCGAGGCGCGCGTCGCCACGCGCCTCGGCTTCACGCCCCGCGGCCCGGCCGCCGCCTCGCACGTCCTCTCCGGGCGCTGGGCGCTCCTCGGCTCTCCGTCGGTCCTCGGCCCCGAGCTGGGCCCCGGAGAGCGCTCCGAGGCGTGGGCGCGGCTCCTCCTCGCCCGCTGGGGCGTCGTCTCGCGCGGCGTCGTCGAGGAAGCCGAGAACGCCGTCCGCTGGAGCGACGTCGCTCCCGCCCTCGGCCGGATGGAGCTCCGCGGCGACGTGCGCCGCGGCGAGTTCGTCGAAGGGAACGGGCCGCTCCAGTACGCCGAGCCCGACGTCGTCGAGGAGCTCCGGCGCATGCGGGAGGCGCGCGACGAGGAGGACCCGCACGCCGAGCTGGCCGCGCTCTCGGGCGCCGATCCGGCGCTCGTCGGCGTCGAGGCGCCGCGCGACGGCTGGTGCGTCCTTTCGCGGGGCGTGCCGGTCGCGACGCTCTCGGACGCCGGGGCGCTCGGCCTCGGGGACGAGCCGGCGCCCGACCGCGTCCTCCGTACCGCGCTCGCGGAGCTCCAGGAGCTTCTGCGGCGCGGCCGCGACCCGCTCGGCCGACCCCGACGCCTGGTCGTCGCGACGGTCGCGACGGGCGCCGCCCCTCGCCCCGCGGCCGGCTCGGCCGTAGCACCGCTCCTCGAGGCGGCCGCCTTCACGCGCGACGGAACGGGCTACACCTGGCGGGCGCTGTAGAGGGTCGGCCCGCGCCGGAGGGCCGGGGGCCCGGCAACACGACGTCCCTCGCACCCCGTAAAGACGCGACGGGCGGGCCGAAGCCCGCCCGTCGTCCGAGGTCCGGCGTGGGCCGTCTTACAGAGCGAGCTTCGGCGCCGCGTCGAAGCGGGCCGAGGCGACCGACCAGTCGATCGCCTTGAAGAACGCCTCGATGTAGTCGGGGCGCTTCAGGCCGTAGTCGAGCATGAAGGCGTGCTCGAAGACGTCCATGATCATCAGGAGCGTGCCGCCGGCCGGGTGCCCGCCGTCGTGCTCGCCGATCCACATGTTCATCAGCTGGCCGGAGACGGGGTCCTGGTAGAGCGCCGTCCAGCCGATGCCGCGCATCGCGCCGACCGCCCGGAAGTTCTTCTCCCACGCTTCGACCGACCCGAAGTCGGCCGCGAGCTTCTTCGCGAGCGCCGAGCCTCCGTCGAGGGCCGCGCCCCCGTTCTTCATGTTGCCGAAGTAGTACTCGTGGAGCCGCATGCCGTTCCACTCCCAGCCGAGGCGGCGCTTCATCTCGGCGAAGGCGGGAGTGGCGGCCTTTCCGTCGGCCGCGAGGGCGGCGAGCTCGTCGTTCACCTTGTTCGTGTTCGTGACGTAGCCCTGGTAGAGCGTGAAGTGGTTCTTCATGAGGGCGTCGGAGAAGCCCGGGGTGCCGAGGAGGTGGTCGTAGCTCTTCGCCGTGTAGGCCATGGATCTTCCTTTCTCGGGGATGTCTGACGGAACGTCTCCGATTCTACGTTGTGCGTCGGCAGACGGATTCCCGCCCGGGCCCGCCTCAGCCTCCGAGCTCCGGCCGAAAGGCCCGGTCGAGCCGGGCGAGCCGCGCGAGGAAAAGGGCGTCGGCACGGCTTCGCCTGCGCCCCGCGAGCTCCGCGAGCGCCCGGAGCGCCCCGGCGTGCTCCTCGATCCTCCGCTCGGCGTAATCCCGCGCCGTCCCGCCGTCGACCAGGAACGGCCAGTCGGAGGCCTGGAGGAGGAGCGCCTGCCGGAGCGCCGCCGGCAGGAGCCCCGGATCCCGCGCCTCGATGCGCCGCAGCTGCGCTTCCGCCTCTTCCACGCTCTGCCAGAACGGCTTCGTCTCCGCGTCGTCCCAGACGCGGAAGTCGCCGCCCCGCCCCCACGAGCCGGCCCCCGGCTCGACCTCGGGCGCGTCGGCTCCCGCTTCCCGCACCGCCTCTCCGGCGGTCTCCGCCCGGACCGGACCGTCCCGCCGCGCCAGCTCGCGGAAGACCGCCCCGAGGAACGCGATCCCCTCGAACCACCAGTGGCCGAAGAGCTCGAAGTCGAACATCGCGACGATGACGCGGGCCCCACGCTCCGCCCGCGCCGTCTCCTCGAGGAGGTCGCAGAAGTGGGTCGCGTGGGCCACGACGCGCTCGCGCGTCTCCTCGGGCTCGTAGAGCGCCTTGGCGTCGAGCGGTCCCCGCGCGTCCGTCACCGACCAGTAGCGGAGGCCCCCGCGCGCCGCCTTCCGGTGGAACTCGAGGTAGGCCGGGTCTCCCGGGTAGCCGACCTCGCCCGACCAGACCTGCTCGGAGCTGCGCGGGTCGCGCGCGAGGAGGGCGAGGCTCCCGGCGTCGGTCCGGACGCGGTGGACTCGGTAGGGCGAACGCGCCGCCGGCCCCCCCCCTGCGGCCGGCCAGCGGCGCCCGGCGCTGCCGCCGGCGGCCGTTCCCGCCGACGGCCCGGCCACGAGGTGCGTGTCGACGAACGTGTAGGCGAGTCCCCGCGACGCGAGGAGAGACGAGGTCGAGCGGCGCGCGACCCGCCGGCCGTACCCGGGCGTCGCGAGCGTTCCGGCGGGCGCGGTTGCGCACTCGGGGAGCCAGAAGCCGGCCGCGGCCCGGCCGAAGTGCCGCCGGTGGGCCGCGAGGCCGACGTCGACCTGCCGCTCGGCGGCCGCGTCGGAGGGAAGGAGCGGAAGGAAGCCGTGCGTCGCCGCCGAAGCCATCGCCTCGATCCGCCCCGCCTCCGCCAGCCGGGCGAACGGGGCGACGACGTCCCCGCCGAAAGCGTCGAAGAGCGCGAGCCCCTCCTCGTAGTGGGCGCGCCAGGCGCGCGCGAGCGGCTCGGCGACGTGGCCGTCCCGTGCGAACTCGCGCGCGTCCCGCCCCGCCGCCCGGAGTCGGTGCGTCACGTAGCGGCGGAACGAGCGCGGGAAGCGCGGGTCGCGCAGCTGCTCGCAGAGGATCGGCGTCAGCCCGACCGTCGCCTTCCACGGGACCCCCTCGGCCTCCAGCGCCCGCGCCGCCGCGACGAACGGCAGGTAGGTCTCCGCCGCCGCCTCGTGCAGCCAGTCCGCTCCGTGCGGCCAGACCCCGTGGCCGAGGACTGCCGGCATGTGGCCGTGGAGGACGAGGACGAAGGAGACGGGGGGCACGGGCTCCTCCGCGGGGACACGAAGGGGGCCGGGGAAGGGATCGCCCCTCCCCCGGCCCTCGGTTCAGACGACGGTCCCGGGCCGCAGGACGGCGTTCTTCGGGACGATGACGATCCCGTCGCGGACGCACCAGCCGTCCCCGTCCTGGTCGGGGCGGCTCGGGTCGCCGCGGAGGACGCACCCCGCCCCGATCCGGGCGTTCTTGTCGACGATGGCCCGCTCGATGACGCAGTTGGCCCCGATCCCGACCGGAGGGAGCCCCTCGTTGAGGGCGCTGACCGCGATCTCTTCGTCCTCGAACTCGTCCGCCCCCATCAGGATCGACTCGACGATCCGGCCCCCCTTCTCGATCCGGGCGCGGAGGCCGATGACGCTCCGGGTCACCTCGGCGCCGTAGATCCTCACCCCGTCCGCCAGGCGGCAGTGGTCCACCTTCACGTCGATGAGCGAGGAGGAGGGGAGGAAGCGCGGGCGCGTGTAGATCGGCGCGTTCGGGTGGTGGAAGTGGAACGGCGGGTCGTCGTCCGTCAGGGCGATGTTCGCCTCGTAGAAGCTCCGGATCGTCCCGATGTCGCGCCAGTAGCCCCGGAACGGGAACGCCTGCACCTTGTGGCTCCCGATGTGCCCCGGGATGATGTCCTTGCCGAAGTCCATGTTCGCGGGGCTCGCGAGGGCCTCGCGAAGCGTCTCCATCCGGAAGACGTAGACCCCCATGCTCGCGAGGTACTGCCCGGGCTGGAGGCCCCACCGGTCGCGCAGCTCCTTGGAGGGGGCGAGCGGGCCGAGCTCCTCTTCCGTCTTCGGCTTCTCGCGGAAGGCTCGGATCTGGCCGTCGGAGCCGGTCAGGAGGATCCCGAACCCCGAGCATTCCTCGACGCCGACCGGGAGGACGCCGACCGTCACGTCGGCGCTCGACTGGACGTGGGCGTCGAACATCTCCCGGTAGTCCATCCGGTAGAGGTGGTCCCCCGCCAGGATCAGGACGTGGTCGTAGTCCCGCGTCCCGAGCCGCCGGAGGTGCTTCCTCACCGCGTCCGCCGTCCCCTCGAACCACTCCCCCCCCTCGTCGGTCTGCTGCGCCGCGATCAGCTCCACCTGGCCCCGGGCGAAGCTGTCGAAGCGGTACGTCAGGGAGATGTGGTTGTTCAGCGAGGCGGAGTTGAACTGCGTCAGGACCGCGATGTCCCGGAAGCCCGAGTTGATCGCGTTCGAGAGCGGGACGTCGATCAGCCGGTACTTCCCGCCGAGCGGGACGGCCGGCTTGGCGCGGTCGCGGGTGAGGGGGAAGAGG
>JAKLER010000096.1 GCA_022711615.1 Acidobacteriota bacterium | reverse complement strand
CGATCCGCGTCTCGGTGAGGTGCCGCGAGACCTCGCCGCTGCACGTCTCGAGGAGCTTCTCGAGAGGAGCGACCCGGTCCGCGCGCTTGGCGAGGACGATCTTCCGGATGACGGTCTCGACGTCGGCGTCGGAGAGCTCGACCTTGACGTGGAAGCGGTGCTGGATTCGCTGGAGGACGGGCGTCCCCGTGAGGGCCGTCTGGCCGGTGCAGACGAGGAGGAGCCGCGCCCCGAACCGCTTGGCGAGGCACTCGGCGAGGCTGTTGACCTGGGCGCCGCGCTCCACGTCCTCCCCGATCCACTGCTGAACCTCGTCGAGGACGACGAGCGTGAGCGGCAGCCGCCCATCGACCTCGAGGGCGTCCTGGATGGCGTGGACCATGTCGTCGTCGGTGACGTCGGTCCGGCTCGGGTACTGCTCCTTCAGCAGCGTCTTCGCCTTCGCCTCCGACTCGGCGAATCCCGGGTCGGCCTTCAGGAGGGCCTTGGCGAGGACGGGCGAGACGTAGAGGTCGCGGAGCTCCTTCTCGAAGCTCTTGCCTGCCTTCTCGACCTCCCGCTTCACCTTCTCGTACCAGCCGTTCTTCCTCAGGAAGAGGACGAAGCGCGCGGCCGGGTAGCTCTTCGGGAGGCCGGCGGAGCGGAAGACGAACCCGAGGAGGGCGAGGCGGATGCTGTTCCCCTGCTCGGTGAGGAGGCTGCCGCTCGCCGCATGCAGCCCGCCGAGGCGCTTCCCTTGCGTGGAAAGCTCCTTGAGGGACGTCTTCACCTCCGAGGAAAGGTGGGCGATGCCGCGGGCGCGGGCGCCGTCGGGCAGCTCGACGTCGACCCAGAGGGCGCGGAGCATCTTGACGAGGTGCGACTTGCCGCTCCCGAAGAAGCCGCTCACCCAGACCGGCTTCTGCTCTTCCGTCCCGAGGCAGGTGAGGTAGCTGTCGAGGATCTGGTGAAGGCCCCGGGAATACTGCTTCTCGCAGACGAAGGTCTCGAGCTCGTAGCGGAGCGCCCGGACCTGCTCGTCGGTGGAGGCGTCGACGACCTCGGCGACGCCGTTGTTGACGAGCCGGAGCTCGAGGGGGTCCTTCTGGAAGACTTCGCGGTTCTTCATCGTCATGACGCGAACGCTCCTTCAGCGGGCAGGATCGGGACGGCCCGGTAGCTCCAGCCGTCGCGGGCGTCGAGGAAGCGGTAGTTGCCGTTCTCGTACTCGCCGGGGAAGAAGACGACGAGACGGCCCCGGATGTGGGGCTCGAGGGCGTGGACGAGCTCGGAGACGCGGAGGAAGCCGAACAGGGCGGCGACGCCGGTGAGGGCGACGACGTCGTTCTCGCCCGCCTCGGCGAGGGTCGGCGTGATGAGGTCGACGAGGTACTCGTGAAAGTCGACGAGCTTGTCGCTTCCGAGCGACTCCGGATCTTCGAAGTAGGCGTCCCGGTTCTCCTCGGCGGCCATCCAGGCGGCGAAGGTGTCGGTCAGGTCGACGGCCGCCCAGCCGTGGCCGGCCTTCTTCGCCGCTCCCTCGAACTCGGGGAGGTGAAGGCGCAGGCGGCGCTCGTCGGCCTTGTCGTAGACGCAGAACCAGACCTTCTCGCCGCCGGCGAGGCCCCGGGTCCAGGGGACGGCGACGTGGGAGGCCCAGGCCTTCACGAGGGCTTCGACGCGGTTCATCGCAGGAGCGCCTCCTCTTTGGGGGTGAGCCAGCCGGGGAACCCGACTTCGACGACGGGGCCGGCCTGCTTGAGGGTCAGGAGGCCCGCGGCCGACGCCTCCTCGGCGAGAGTCAGGATCTCCTCGGGGCGGCGGTCGAGGAGCGAGGCCCAGAAGCTCGTGAAGAGCGCCGGGCCGCGCAGCCCGCAGAGGTGCCCGAGGAAGAGGGCGTAGGCCACGGCCTCGCGGGTGACGCGCGGGCGGGAACGGACCTTTTTCGCCTTTCCTGTGAAGTGCCCCGACTGCGTCCAGGACGAGCTCGTATTCTGGGCAGCCGAGCGGATCATCTTCGGACTGAACCGGCCCGGCGCACCTGTGGCGATGACCTCCTCCACCTGAGCGCGGGGAATAGTCGCCCCCTCCTTGGCTTTCAGGGCGTTCTGCGCCGTCAGGCGGAGGAGCGGGTCGCGAGCGCAGGCGCAGAGAAGCGCGAGCATCGGGCGGCCGAGGCCGGCCTGCGGCCAGAGACGGCGGAGGCTGCGGAAGAGCGGTATGCCCGGCGTCAGGCCGTACAGCTCCGTCATGTGGGCGATCGTCGAGCGCCGCGTCACCATGCTCGGCTTGCCCAGGGCGTTGTCTTCGATCGCGGCCCGCCAGTAATCCTCGCGGCTCCCTTCCGCCGGTACGGCCGAGAAGATGTCGCCCAGCTCGGCGAGCATCATCGTCCGCGCCGTGTGGACGCTGGTGTCGCCGTTCTTGAAACCGAGGGCCTCGGGGAACGCTTCAGAGGCCAACGAGCACCCTCCGCACGGATCGCACCTCCGCCCCGCGAGATAGCGCCGCGACCCGGTCAAATGGCGTCCGAGTGGGTCGGGCGAAGGGAGTGTACGGGAGCGAGGGCGGAGCGGGCCAGGAGCGACTCGGGCCCGACGATCGGGGCGTCGACGCGGACGATGGTGAGCCGCTCGTAATGGGGCCGTGCCTCCTCGCGGAGGGCCGCCCACTCGGCCGGGATCCGGTCCGCGCCGAGGTGGAAGTCGAGCATCCTCTCTCGCGCGAGCTTCGCCTCGACGGCCCGGAGCGAGGGGCATGTCTCGAAGCGCTCCGGCCACAGCGCGAGGAGCACGTCGAGGAGCGCGCCGTCGAAGTCGAGGCTGGCGGGGACGACGGAGCGGATCCGGCCGATGGGCCGGGGACGCCCGTGCCGGCCGCGGATCTCGAACCAGGGCCGGTCGCTCTGGTCGAGAAGGATCGCGACGTCCGGCCGCTCGACGGGCGAGCCTCCGGGGGCGAGGTCGCGCTCGTGGACGTACCAGGCGACGTCGTAGGTGGTCACAGCGGGCTTGGTGGTCTTGGTCTTCATGGTGGTCTCTCCTTCTTCTGGCGTACGGGCCAGATCCCGATTCGTGAGTGGTGATTCGGTATGCCCCGCCGGGCGAGAGAGCCTCATCGGCCTCGCTCCCGACGGGGGATGGTGTCGTCGGGCCTCACGGCCGGCGCTTCCAGCCGGGGCCCGGCTGCGACCGCGTAGCCGCCCCGCTTCTCGTGCATCGGGGTGAACCCGACGACGGGAGCCGCCTTCGGCCTCCGTGCCAGCTGCGCCGCCGCGGCGGTCTCGAGATCGCGGTTCGTGAGGAGGCGCTCGCCCTCGGGCCGGCCCAGCGCCCGCCCGACCGCGAAGAGGGCGGCCGTTCGGATGCCGGAGCCCGAGAGGGCGTACTTCCTTGCGACCTCGGCAAGGTCGACTCCCGGGGCGAACGGGATTCGGGCGGGGATGTGCCTCTTCCAGAGCTCGAGCCGCTCCTCCTCGCCGGGCATCTCGAACTCGACCTTCGCGAGGACGCGGCGCTCGAGCGCCGGATCGAGGGAGTCAGGACGATTCGTCGTCATGACGAGCACGCCGGGGAACCGCTCGATCTCCTGCAGGAGCAGGTTCGTCATCGAGGTCTCCCAGCGCGCGCTCTGGCCGTTCCTCGCCGAGAGGACCGAGTCCGCCTCGTCGAGGAGGACGACGTCGCCGGCCGCGCGGGCCCGGCGAAAGACGGCGGCCACCTTCTGCTCGGTCTCCCCCACCCAGCGCGAGAGGAGCTCGTCGACGCGCAGCCGCCAGAGGGCCTTGCCGAGCTCTCCCGCGATCGCTTCGGCGCAGAGCGTCTTCCCCGTGCCGGGCTCGCCGTGGAAGAGGAGCACCACGCCCGGCTGGCCGAGCAGGCTCCGGTCGAGGCCCCAGTCGGCCGCTCCGGACGCGAGCGCGCGCGGAAGGGCGAGCGCCTCCTCGATCCGCTCCCGCGCCTCCCGGGTGAGGACGATCTCCTTCAGGCCGATGCGCGGAGAGGTGGCTTCGAAGCCGGACGGGCCCTCGTTCTCCTTTGCGGCGTCGTCCTTCGCGGGCTCGAAGGCGGCGACGCCCATCGGGACCGCGAGCCCCCTCGCCCGAGGCGTCGCTGCGAAGGCGGCGAGAGCGCCCTCCGACTCCTCGGAGCGGAGCGCGACGAGGCCGCCCCGAACGAGCGCGGAGTCGCGGCCGAGGAGACCGTGGAAGCCGGCCTCGGCGCCCGGCATTCCCTTCAGCGCCGCCTCGAGGAAGGCCCACGAGAGCGGCCCGTCCTTCGGGCCGCGCGAAAGGAGGAGCAGAAGCAGCGCGACTTCGGCCGGCGTGGCGACCCCCGCGGACTCGAGAAGACGACCGAGCGGGTCGCCCTGCGCCGGACCGTCGGGCCCGAGGTAGGAGGCGGCGACGCGAACGAGCTCGCGCCGCCGCGGGCCGACGTAGTCCCACCCCGGGCGATCGCCGAAGGCGTCGGCCCAGCCGGACGACCGCGTCCAGAGCGTCGGCGCCACCCACTCAAGGAGCTCGACGGAACGGAAGAGCGCTTCCTGCAGGCGCCCAGTGACGGTCTCGGGCACGGACACCGGCAACTCGAAGGGCTCGGCTTGCCCCTCGAGGAGCGGCGCCTTCCACGCGGGCGTCAGCCGGTAGAGCCTCTGCGCCGCGACCGTGTCGCCGTCGGACTGAACGAGCCCGAGGTGCCGGAGCGCGCCGGCCCGCTCCAGCCGTGAGCGGAGGGTCTCCTGCCGCTTCCAGTCGGCGGCGCCCGAGGCCTCGCAGATCTGGCGAAGCCGCAGGCCCTCGCTCTGGCGGGCGTCGAGCGAGTTCCGCAGCAGGGCGAGGACGACGAGCTGGTCGAGGACGTCGAGCCCGAGCGTCTCCATCCCATCGAGGACCGGGACCGGGATTCCGGCCTCCAGCGTGGCACGCGTCCGCTCCTGGACGAGATCGAACGCCTCCGCGCGATCCTCGAGCGGGAGGATCCCAGAGGGGTGATCGGTAACGGGAAAGCCGTCCATGGCTCCGAGGACTCGGAACCAGGCCTCGAGACAGGATGCGCCGTCCGCATAGGGCTCAATCGTGGTTCGGACTTCGGAGTTCATGGAGCTCATCTCGTCTCCTCCTCTCAGGCGGCCCGCCGGCGGGCGTACGGAGCGAGCGTCAGGCGGTGAAGGTAGGGGTCCAGGCAGACAGACTCGGAGGCGGCCTCTTTCAGCGCCTTCGCGGCCGAGGACCAGAACACGACGCGGACGGAGATCCCGCGCTCAAGGACGCGCTGAACGAGCGGGACGTAGTCGCCGTCTCCAGCGACGAGCGTGATCTCGTCCCCGGGCTTCAGGCGGTTCTCCACGTCGTGGAGGGCCTCCATCGCGAGCGAGATGTCGACCCCCTTTTCGCGGCGGCCAGGCACTCGCGGCAGGATCACGGCCTCCATCCCGGCCTGCTGGACGGCGCGCCAGAAGCCGAAGTCGCAGCCGGCCGAAGAGCCGAAGGCCACCAGCCGCGTGGCGCTCCGCTCCCTGGACCACGCAATGCGCGACACGAGGGCCCTGAGATCGAGCCTCCAGAGATGGTCGAACACGTTGTAGGTGTTCGCGACCTCGACCGACGGCGCGAGGCCCTTCGCGACGGCAGCCACGTGGCCGCCCACGAGGACCAAGTTCGGGATGTCGACGTAGACGCGGTGTTGGCACTGGCTCTTCTCGTTCGGGCTCATCCTCTTTTCCTTACTTGATTTCCCGCTGTTCAACGGGGAAATGCGTGTTCTCGGGAAAGACAATTCCTGTTTACGGAATGGAAGACAACGAGAACTCTCGTCCTACTACTCGCACTTCGCTATCAGGGTGGGAGACCTCGTTTCGGCGGGACCGGACATGCGGCGAAGACGACTCACGAACGGCCTCCTCATCTTTCGTATTCGGAACCGAAAAGTGTCTACGGAAATTGATGCTGCTTTAGATAATTGGCTAACTGACTTTCCCGGGAACACCAGCGACACTGAAGACCGGACGTCGGCTGAGCCCACTGAAAATGGGCTTCCCTCCGCCGTTGGCACGTCGCTCCAGCATGCCGCGGATTCTACCAAATCCGAGCCAGAGGTTCAACACCGCGGGTGACACGACGTAGGGGCCTGGAGGTGGCGTCGGACACGCGACGGGCCAGCGGCTCCTCCCCGGGGCACCCCCGATCTGAAGAGTGATCGTTCGATCCTCGACAGGCCCCTCGCCGTACGCGGGTACTGCGAGCAGCCCCCCCGGCGCTCGATGGGTACGGCCGCCTGGGGCTCTCCAGGCCCGCCTCAGGCCCTCTGCCTCACGAGCCGGGATTCCCCCGCACCCTCCCGAACGCGACCGCAGACCGGAGGACCTCGAGGAGGATGCGGAGGCGGGACACTTTCGCCGGCGGGTCGAGCTCCCCCGCCAGGAACCGCCGCAGCGCCTCGCCGCGGCGGAGCTTGCCGCTCGAGGTGCGCGGGATCGTCCCCGGGGCGAGGAGACGGACCGTGTGGGGCCGGATGCCGGTGCGGGCGAGGATCGCGCGGCAGATCGCGTCGACGACGAGGGAGTCGTCGGCGGCCGGACCGCTTCCGCGGACGCGTTCGGCCAGGACGAGGAGCTGCTCGCCGTCCTCTCCGTCCGGGACGAACCCGAGCGCCACCGCGCACCCGGTTCGCACCGGCTCCAGGCCCGTGAGCGCCTCTTCGAACTCCTGCGGCTGGTGATTCGCCCCGCGGATGACGACGACGTTCTTCTCGCGGCCGCAGACGTAGAGCTCGCCGTCGGCGAAAAATCCGAGGTCCCCGGTGTCCAGCCAGCCGCCGGCCAGGACGCTCGCCGTCGCGGCGGCCTGCTCGAAGTACCCCGCCATCATCGACGGTCCGCGGACGAAGATCCGACCCACCCGGCGCTCCTCGAGAACGCGGCCGTCCGGGTCGCGCACCTCGACGTCCGTGCCCGGAACCGGGGTCCCGACCGAGGCGATCGCCCGCGTTCCGTCCACGGCCTCGCCGGCAGCCGCGAGCCGCACCGGGTCGACGTGGAGAGACCTCACCTCGCGGCCGCCGGACGTGAACGTGACGGCGAGCGCGGCCTCGGCCAGGCCGTAGACGGGACGCAGGCTCCTCCGGTCGAAGCCGAACGGCTCGAAGCGCCTGGCGAAGTGATCGAGGGCGTCGGGCGATACCGGCTCGGCGCCGCAGAGGGCGTGCCGCCACGACGAGAGATCGGCGCCGGAGAGCTCCTCGTCCCGCACCTTCCGGGCGCAGAGCGCGTACGCGAAGCTCGGCGCCACCGAGATCGTCGCGCGATGGCGGGATATGGCCCGGAGCCAGAGCGCGGGCCTCGCCAGAAAGAGCTCGGGGGGAATGAGGACGAGCGGACCCGGGTAGTAGACGGCCTGGAGGAGGCAGCCGATCAGGCCCATGTCGTGGTAGAGCGGCAGCCAGGAGACGCCCTTCTGCGGCACGACCCCTTCCGCGGGGAGCAGCACCCGGAGGGCCTCCAGCTGGGCCATCAGGCTCGCGTGAGTCAACGCGACGGGCCTGGGATCCGCAGTCGACCCGGAAGAGAACTGGATCAGGCCGAGCCCGTCGGCCTCGACGCCCACCTCGAGTTCGCCGCCGTCCCCGAGCTCCTCCGGCGTGAGGCATCCCAGCGCCGGGCGGGAGGCCTCGATCGCCTTCCCGAGCAGCCGGCGCGTCGCGGCGTCGGCGAGGACGAGCCGCGCGCCGACGGCGACGATCATCCTCGACGTCGCGACGAGGTACTCGGCGAGGCGACCGAGTCGGACCGGCGGGTAGAGCGGGACCGGCACGGCGCCGGCGAGGAGGATGCCGAAGAAGCAATCGACGAACGCGGGCGAGGTCGGGAAGACGAGCGCCACTCGATCGCCGGGAGCGATGCCCCGGGCCCGGAGCGCTCCGGCCGTCCGGCGGGCGCGCTCGTGGATCTCCTCGTACGGGTGGAACGTCTCGCGCTCGGTCAGGTCGACGAACGTGAGGCCCGCTCCGCTCGTCGCGCTCGCGGCGAGGGTCTCGTTGACGGTGCGGTGCTTCGGCCGCGGGAGCGGAGGCCCGTTCACGAGGGCTCCCCTCCGCTGTCGTCCCGCGACGCGTCGCCGGCCCTCTCCTCGCGGACGGCGCGCTCGACGACGCTGACGAGCTGTTCGACCGATTCCACGGAGGCCGCCTCGACGCCGGTGAGCTTCACCCGGAAGCGGTCCTCGAGCGCCACGGCCAGGACGAGGGCGCCGAGCGAGTCGACCCGGAGGTCGGTCGCGAGGCCGTGGTGCAGCTCGACCCGACCGCGGAAATCCAGGTCGGTCGCGAGAGTCCGGCGGATCTCGGCGAGGATCTCGCCGCGCAGGTCACCCATTCCGCCCTCCCGGCACGAAACGCCGCCGCCCTTCGAAGGCCTCGGCCCAGGGCCGCCCCAGCGCCCGCTCCTCCGCGGGAACGCGGACGGCCAAGAGCGCCGCGTTCAGGGCCGAGAAGACGGCCGCGGTGAGCCAGGCGCCGTGGATCAGGGGAATGGCGGCCATCTCGAGGACGACCGCCAGGTAGTTCGGATGCCGGAGGAAGCGGTAGGGGCCGCCGGTCACGGGCGTCGCGCCCGGGACGACGATGACCCGAGTGCTCCAGCGCTCCCCGAGCGCCGCCACGGCCCACCAGCGCAGCGCCTGGGCTCCGAGCGCCACCGCCAGCGATGCGAACCCCGCGGCGCCCGGAAAGGGCCGTGAAAGGAGGAGGACCTCTCCCGCGCAGGCGAGGGGAAAGAGCGCGTGGACCGCGACCATGATCGCGTAGGCTCGGCGACCCGTCTCCACCCCGCCCGCCGCGAACGTCCTCTGGGCGTTGCGGCGCGACACGAGGAGCTCCGCGCCCCTCTCGCAGCCGAGGAGGACGAGCAGGCCCAGGTAGAGCGCGACGGAGGCGGGGAGCGTCACCTCGACCTCTCCTCTACCACCGAAGGAGGACCAGCTCCGAGCAGAAGCCGGGACCCATCGCAAGGAGGAGTCCGAAGTCTCCGCTCTCGGGCTCGCCCGACGCGAGGAGCTCTCCGAGGACGAAGAGGACCGACGCGGAGGAGAGGTTCCCGATCTCCCTCAGCGACCTCCAGGAACGGGCGAGGGCGGCCTCGGGCAGCCCGAGAGTCGTCTCGAACGCCTGGAGCACCTTCGGGCCGCCCGTGTGGGCGATCCAGTGGCGGATCTCCGAGCGGGAGAGTCCTTGCGCGGCGAGGAAGGCGTCGACGTCGAGGGCGACGTACTCGCGCACGACGTCCGGGACCCGGGCCGAGAGGACCACCTTGAAGCCCGAGTCGACGACGTCCCACCCCATGACCCGCTCCGTGCCGGGATAGAACGAGGAGGCGGACGCGACGAGCGCGGGACCGTTCTCCGCGCCACTCGGGTCGCGGGCGCCGCCCGTCAGGACGACCGCGGCCGCGCCGTCGCCGAAGAGGCCGGACGCGATGATGTTGGGAATCGACAGGTCGTCCCGCTGGAGCGTCAGCGAGCAGAGCTCCACGGAGAGGAGGACGGCCACGCCTTCCGGAACGGCGGCGAGGAGGTCCGAGGCGCGGGAGAGCCCGGCCGCCCCGCCGGCGCAGCCCAGCCCGAAGAGGGGCGAGCGCCTCACGTCGCGCCGCAGGCCGAGCCGGTCGACGAGCCGGGCGTCGACGCTCGGGGTCGCGATCCCGGTCGTCGTCACGAAGACGAGGTGATCCACGTCGGTTGGCGAGAGGCCGGCCCGCGCGAGCGCGTCGCGGACCGCGATCTCGCCCAGGTCGACCGCGGCCGTGGTCCACGCGTCGTTGCGCTCCGCGAACGTCCGGAGGTCGCGGTACGCCGCGAGCGGCAGCGCCAGGTGTCTCCCCGAGACCTGGACGGCCCGGTGGAGCGCCTCGAGGCGCTCCGGGTTGAAGTGGACTTCGCCCCATGCCTCGCTCAGCGCGGCGGTGAGGCTCGCCTGGTCGGCGTAGTGCTCCGGCAGCGCCCGGCCCACGGCGCGGATGCGGGCGGGGGCCCGCGACGGTCCTTCGAACATTCCGGCGGAGCGTACGCGACTTCGGCCGCCGTCACCCGCGGCTGCCGGCCCGGGAGGTTCCGCGAGCCGCCGGCCCGGACCTGAGCCCATCCGTACCGATTGGGAACGAATTGGCCCCGAGCATCTCGATACAATCCCGGCAAACAGGAGGTCCACGATGAAGTCGAAGCCCTTCGCGCTCGTCCTCGGGGCGATCGTCCTGATCGTCCTCTTCGCGGCGTGCGGAAAGCCCGCCGAGACGCCTCAGCCCGCGGCCGAAGCGCCTCCGGTGGCCGAGGCGCCCGCCCCCGCCGCGCCGGCCGAGGCTCCTCCGGCCCCGGCCGCCGAGGCGCTCCCCGACACCCTCCCGGCCGACCTGACGACCGCCCCGGCGCTGAACACCTACGCGGTCGACCTGATGCTGAAGAACGTGCCGCCGAACGTATTCTCGTCGACGACCGCCACGGAGGAGGAGAAGGCGAAGGCGCGCAAGGCGCTGGCGCTCGCGGTGGACGCGTACGGCAAGGCGATCGGCCTGTACGACAGGAACGAGAGCTTCTATTACGGCCGCGCGCAGGCGCTCCACACGCAGTTCACCGACACGAAGGACGCCGCGCTGAAGGAGAAGGCGCTCGCCGACCTCGACAAGGCGCTCGCGATCAACCCGAACCACAGCCCGTCGAAGGCGCTGAAGGAGATGATCTCGAAGTAGCTCGCCGGCGGGGTGGGCCCGCCCGGGCTCACCCCGCGACCGCGGCGATCTCCTCCACGGAGAAGCCCATCTCGTGGAGGACCCGGTAGGTGTCGGCCCCGAGGGCCGGTGCGGGCGCGTGCGGGCGGCGGAGCCCCGGCAGGCCGAGGAAGGCCGCCGGCGTCGCGAGGACGCCGCCGCCCGGAAGAGAGGTCCGCTCCATCCGCGACGCGAGCTCTTCCCGCGCCGCCGGGACGTCGTTCACCGGCGTGAGCGGTATGCCGAGAGCTTCCCCGAGGTCGAGCCACTCCGCGCGCGGACGGGTGCCGAAGACGGCGGCGAGCCGCCCGGCGGCGTCCGCCCCGGCCGGCCCGGTGTCGAGACCGTCTGCGGCGTGGTCGGGGAGGCCGGCCATCTCGCAGAGGGCGACCCAGAACTTCGGCTCGAGGGCGCCGAGGGCGATTCGCGCGCCGTCGCCGCAGCGATAGGTCCGGTAAGAGGGGCACTTCCCCGCGAGGAGGCCGTCAAGGGCGCCGCCGCCCCCCGACCCCAGCTCCGCGAACGCCCAGGTGAGGAACGGGAGGGGGCCGGAGACGAGCGGCTGGTCGACGTGGACGCCGCGCCCCGTTCGAACACGGGCGAGGAGCGCGGCGAGGGTGGAGGAGACCGCGAGGAGACCCGCGGAGACGTCGGCCACCTGGACGCGCGGGAGGTCCCCGGCCGGGAGCTCCGAGAGGAGCCCGGTGACGGCGGTGAAATTCAGGTCGTGCCCGATGCGCGAGGAGTCCGGCCCTTCGGTCCCGAAGCTCGTGAGCGAGACGACGACGAGAGAGGGGTTGAGAGAGGACAGGCGCTCGTACCCGAGGTCCCAGCGCTCGAGCGTCCCGGGCCGGAAGCTCTCGACGAGGACGTCGGCGTGGCGCACGAGCCGCCGGAGGGCGGCCGACCCGGCCGGGCTCTTCAGGTCGAGCGCGATCGACTCGACGCCGCGGAAGAACGCGAGGAAGCCGGCGCCGATGCCGCCGACGACCGGCGGCGTGACGCGCATCGGGTCGCCCGAGTGCGGGTCCTCGACCTTGATCACGCGCGCGCCGAGGTCGACGAGCGTCCGGACGAGGACCGCGCCCGGGAGCATCCGCGAGACGTCGAGGACGATCGTCCCCTCGAGCGGGAGCGGCGCGGTCACGGGGCGACCTTGCGGAAGAGCTTCCCGAACCGGGTCATCGCCGCGACGTTCGAGACCTTCACCTTCCCGAGGAGGAAGGCTGTCTCCGGCGACTGCTGCCCGCTCTCGATCGCGAGGTAGGTCTTCTCCGTCGTCGTGACGACGCAGTCGGGCGTTCCTTCGTGGCCTTCGGCCGTCCGGCAGAAACCGTCCTCGACGAGGACCGTCCAGTCGCTCCGCGCGGCGTCGCGGAAACGGAAATGGAACCGGGCGTTCCAGCCCTGCGCGCGGTCGGCGCGGAAGCGGAGCGGGAGCGTCTCGAACAGCTCCTCGACGCTCCGCGGGACCGGGAGCTTCATCGCCAGGGAGGTCGAGCCGATCTCCGGGGAGGAGCGACCGGGAGTAGGCGGAGCGAACGGCTCCGGGAAGTAGGCGGGCTCCGTCACCTCGACGTCCGCGGGCGGAGGCGCCGTAGGCGGCGGAACGAACGACGGGACCGTCGCCTCGACGGCGGGCGTCGCGGGCTCGGGCGCGGGCGCGGGGTCGAACGCGGCTTCGGGCTCGGGTGCGGGCGCGGGGTCGAACGCGGCTTCGAGCGCGGGCCCGGGCGCGAACGAGGCGTCGGGCGGCGGGAGCTCGGGGCCGGCGCCGGGGGACTCCGGGAACTCGGAGAAAACCGCGTCGAGCGACTCGGTGGCGTCGGCGACGAAGAGGTCCGGGACGAGCTCGCCCGCGAACGCGTCGGAAGAGGCGTCCGCCTCCCCTTCCGCGGCCTCGCCGGCAGGGGGGCGTGCGCCCGCGCCGACGTGCTCTCCGGCGTCTTCGGCGGGCTCTTCGGCCGCTCGATCCTTCCGTCCCGGGAAGACGACGCCGTCGACCGCGGACTTCGCGATCACCTCCCGCATGATCTCGCTCGTGCCGGCGACGATCGTCCCGAACCGCGCGTCGCGGAAGAAGCGCTCCATCGGGTACTCCTCGACCGTGCCGTAGCCGCCGAAGAACTGGAGGCATTCGTCCGCCGTCTTCTTGGAGAGCTCCGTGGCGAGGAGCTTGGCCATGCAGGCCTCGGCGACGGGGTTCTCGCCCCTCTCGTGGAGCCAGGCGGCGTGGTAGACGAGCTGGGAGGCCGCCTCGAGCTCGGCGTGGAGGTCGGC
>JAKLER010000095.1 GCA_022711615.1 Acidobacteriota bacterium | reverse complement strand
CCTCGTGCGCGGTCAGCCGGCGTCCCGGCCCGCCCGCGACCGGCTGCAGCCAGAGGTCGGAGAGGAGCCGGTTCTTCTCCGCGTCCCAGACGGAACGCGGGTAGACGGCGACCGTCCCGTCCCGCGAGACGACCGGCGCGCCGACGCGAACGACGGACCAGATGTCGTCGACGGTGAGGGAGCGCTTCGCCGCGGGCTCGGCGGCGAGCGGGAGCGCGGCGAGGAGCGTCAGGGCGAGGAGAGCGGGACGGCGCATCGGGACCTCCGGAGCGGATCGTACGGGACGCTCGGTGACGGGCGCCGAGGGCCGCCGGGGCGGCCTCGGCCGGGGCCCGGCGCTCTCCCCGGGGCGGGATCGTCGTCCAACGCCCGCGAGCTCGCGACCGGCTATGATCACGGGCCGGCCTCTCCGGCCTCGTGAAGGAGACCCCCTCATGACCCACCCCCTCTCCGGTCTCGAGCCGAAGCTGCTCTGGGACCACTTCGCTGCCCTCGCCGCGATCCCTCGCGGCTCGAAGAACGAAGCCGCCGCCTCGGCCCACGTCGTCGCGGTCGCCGCCCGCCTCGGCCTCCCCGCGAAGGTCGACCAGGTCGGGAACGTCGTCATCACGAAGCCCGGGACGAAGGGCCTCGAGTCGAAGCCCGTCGTCGTCCTCCAGGGCCACGTCGACATGGTCTGCGAGAAGAACTCGGGCACCGCCCACGACTTCACGAAGGACCCGATCCGCCTCGTCGTCGACGGAGACGTCGTCAAGGCCGACGGGACGACGCTCGGCGCCGACAACGGGATCGGCTGCGCCGCGGCGCTCGCGATCCTCGAGTCGAACGACCTCGCCCACCCGCCCCTCGAGTGCCTCTTCACGATCGACGAGGAGACGGGGATGACGGGGGCGAACGTCCTCGCGCCCGGTTTCGTCACCGGCCGCCGGATGCTCAACCTCGACACCGAGGAGGAGGGGGCGGTCTACGTCGGATGCGCCGGCGGGGTCGACACCCTCGCCACGACGAAGGTCGAGCGGACGAAGCCGACCGCCGCCCTCTCGCCGTACCGGATCTCGGTCACGGGGCTCCGCGGCGGGCACTCCGGCTGCGACATCCACGAGGGGCGCGTGAACGCCCTGAAGGTGCTCGCGCGCGCCGTCACCGAGGCCGGCGCGGTCGGCTTTGCCGCCGCGACGCTCGACGGCGGGAGCAAGCGGAACGCGATCGCCCGCGAAGGCTTCGCGGTCGGCTGGCTCGACCCGGTGAAGGAGCCGGAAGTGCGCGCGGCGCTCGCGAAGCTCGAGGCGGACGTCCGCTCCGAGGCGGGGCGCTTCGACAACCCGGTGAACGTCGGCCTGGAGCGGATCGACGCCGCTCCCGATCCGATCGCCGAGGCGGACCTTGCGCGGATCGTCGGCTTCATCCACGCGGCGCCGCACGGCGTCCTGGGCTGGTCCCCCGACATCCCGAACCTCGTGCAGACCTCGACGAACCTCGCGATCGTCGAGACGAAGGACGACGTCGTCTCCTTCTCGACGAGCCAGCGCAGCTCCGTCGAGTCGGCGAAGAAGGACGCCGGCCGGATGATGGCGACCGCCATGGGCCTCGCCGGCTTCGAGGTGAAGCAGGGCGACGGCTACCCCGGGTGGAAGCCGAACGTGACCTCTCCGCTCCTCGGCCTCGCCAAGGAGGTCCACGCCGAGCTCTTCGGGAAGGAGCCCGAGGTGAAGGCGATCCACGCCGGCCTCGAGTGCGGGATCATCGGCGAGAAGTATCCCGGGATGGACACGATCTCCTTCGGCCCGACGATCCGCAACGCCCACTCTCCCGACGAGTGCGTGAGCATCCCGTCGGTGAAGAACTTCTGGACCTACCTGACGGCGTTCCTCCCGCGCCTGTAGGCCCTCCCCTCGGAGACCTCGCCGCCCCGCTCCGGCTTCGGCCGCAGCGGGGCGGTACTTTGTGAACTGGTCTCAGATTGGACGATCGGGCGGTGACGCCCATCAATTGCATCCTGCGCGATCCGGCGGGAGGATGAACGCAGGAGGATCCCATGACCTCGATGAGAACGATCGCACTGTCCGTCCTGGCGGGAGCCTGCCTCGTCGCCGCCTGCGGCAAGCCCGCCGAGAAGCCCGCGGCCCCGGAGGCCGCTCCCGTCGCCGAGGCTCCCGCGCCGGAAGCTCCGGCTCCGGCCGCCCCCGCGGGGGTCACGAAGGTCACGGTCACGTCGACGAACGGCGCCTGGCCGAAGGAGAACGCCCCCGACTTCGCTTCGCCGCGAGCGATCGCGTTCAAGGACGTCTCGGTCGGGGTCGCGTCGGTCACCGTCGTCCTCACGAACTACGACTTCGCCCCGACGACGATGGCCGAGTACCGCAAGAGGACTTCGCCCGAGCCGGGCCAGGGACGGGTCGAGCTCGGTCTGGTGAGGCAGAAGCAGGTCGCGCCGGGCGAGACGCTGGAGTTCGTCGCCGGGATGTACGACCCGACGAAGTCCCAGGGGCAGGCCGAGATGACGGCGAGCGTCTCGATCGCCGTGACGGGCGGGACGTCCCTTTCTCTCTCGCAGCCCACGGGGACGATCGAGGTCACTTCGCTGACCGCCGACTCGATCTCCGGGAAGTTCGACGTCAAGGACAAGTGGACCCAGCTTTCCGGGGAGTTCCACGCGCCGCTGAAGTGAGGCTTCGCGCCGCGGCCGGTCCGGGGTAACGTCTCCGCGTGGCGCCCCGCCCCACCGGCCGCGACCGCCTCGAGCCGACGACCGACGGCACCGTCGTCCTCCTCTCGCTCCGGCCGAAAGGATGGTCGGGGCGGGAGGAGGGCGGCCCGCGCGCTCCCGTTCGCCCGGGCACGGCCGTCCGGTGGGACGGCGATCTCTGGGAGGTCCTCCGCGTGGAGCCGCGCGCGGGCGGCGGCTGGCGTCACGTCCTCGCCCCGTGGGACGAGCGGAACCTCGTCCGGAGCGTCTTGGAGTACGGCGAGGCGGGCGGGACCGCCGAGAGCGAGGCCGCTTTGCCGGCGGCCGACCCCCCAAGAGATTCCGGCGGAGCGGGCGGGATCGCGGCGTCGAGCTCCCCCGGGCCCGCCGCTCCCGGTGTCGCCCAGCCGCCGCCCGCTCCGCCGCCGCCGAGGCCCCGGGCGACCGGTGCCGAGGGCGTCGCCGCCGCCTGGGCCGCCCTCGCGCCCGGAGTCCGCGCGCTCCTCGTCGCCTTCGTGCCGTCCGTCCTCCTCGGATGGTTCTTCCCGTTCCGCGTGATGGGCGAGGGCATCTCCTTTTTCGTGCACGAGCTCGGGCACACGTTCGTCGCCTGGTTCTTCGGCTGCACGGCCCTGCCGGCGATCGTCATGACCGTCGTCTTCGAGCAGAACCGGGGCGTCGCGGCGCTCGTCTGGGGCGGCCTCGTCTTCCTCGCCGTGAGGTACCGCCGGGCGCCACGGTGGAACCTCGTCTTCGCAGCCGTCGCCCTCCTCTACCCCCTCTTCGCCTTCACGAAGGCGCACGTCACGGCCTTCGACCTCGGCGGACACCTCGCGGAGGCCGCGTTCGCGGCGTGGGCTTTCCAGCGCGTCGTCCGGTCGGAGCGGCCGGAGTGGGAGCGCGTCGTCTGGGCCTTCTTCGCGTTCTATGTCGTCGCGCGGAACGTGAAGCTCTTCGGCGGCGTCGCCTTCAGCGCCGCTGCGCGGACCGACTACCTCACGGTCGCGATCACGGGGCAGAACGACCTCGTGAAGGTCGCCGCGACGACGGGCGTCGCCCTGACGACGCTCGCGTTCCTCGTGGCGCTCCTCTTTCTCGCCGTCCCGCTCGGCGCGCTCGCCCTGTCCTTCCGCCGGCCGGCCGCCGAGGCGTCCGTCGTCGCCACCTAGCTTCTGCGGTCGCGTCAGCCCCGCGGCGGGAGGGCGACGCCCACCGGGCCGACGGTCGCGGACTCCCCGTGGAACCGGACGACGACCCGGACGTCCTCGGGGAGCCCGTAGGCGCGGACGAGCCAGCTCCTCACGAACGCCTCGGTCTCCTTCCGCGCGGTCTCCCGCACGAGCGGGACGTGCTGCCGGGCCCGCGCCCGGAAAACCTCCGTGAGGGAACGGCGCAGCTCCTCGACGACGCGGTCCTCGTCCCGGAGGATCGACGACTCCGTCTTCACGAGCTCGAGCTTCGAGACGTCCACCGCGGGCGCGTTCGCGACGAGGTCCGGGGCGAGGACGCTCACGGTCCTCTCCGCGAGGTCGAAGTCCCAGCGCGCGTCGAGGTCGAGCGTGTAGACGTACGTGACCGGCGCGCGCGCCGAGACGACGACGTCGGGGAGCGGGACGCCGAGGAGGCGCGTCGCGTCGCGCCTCTCGACGACCTCGAGCTGCGTCAGCTCCGCCACCTGGAGCTTCTTCGTCCCGCGCAGCTCGGCGACGGCGCTCCTGAGCTCGGTCGTCACGCTCCGCGTCCGGATCGCCGCGGCCAGCCTCGCGAGGCCGTCCGAGACGGCCGCGGCGGTCTCGCGGATGCCGTGCGGGACCGCCCCGGCCATCTCCCTCGGGAGCCGCGCCACGCGGCCGACGAGGACGGACGCCGCCACGAGGATCGCGAGGACGAGCGCCGCGAGCACGAAGAGGGCCGGGGAGAGGCGCCGGGACCGCTCCATGGCCCGAGAGTACCCCGATCGCCCCCCTGCTACTCTCCGCGGCCGATGGCGCGGATCGCGGTCCTCCCGGACGTCCTCGTCGACCAGATCGCCGCCGGCGAGGTGGTCGAGCGGCCCGCGTCCGTCGTGAAGGAGCTCGTCGAGAATGCGCTCGACGCCGGGGCGCGGCGGGTCGACGTGGAGATCGAGGGGGGCGGAATCGCCCGGATCTCGGTGTCCGACGACGGCTGCGGGATGGACGCGGACGACGCCCGGCTCGCGCTGGAGCGGCACGCGACGTCGAAGGTCCGGACGGCGGAAGACCTCGGGCGGATCGGGAGCCTCGGCTTCCGAGGCGAGGCGCTCCCGTCGATCGCGTCCGTCTCGCGCCTCGTCCTCGCGACCTCGCCCGACGGCTCGGGGCTCGGGACGGAGGTCGTCGCGGACCGGGGCGAGGCGCCGGTCGCGCGGCCCGTGCGCCAGACGAAGGGAACGCGCGTCGTCGTGGAGGACCTCTTCGGGAACGTCCCGGCCCGCCGGAAGTACCTGAAGTCGCAGGACGCCGAGCAGAGGGCCGTCGTGAAGGCGCTGACGTCGCTCGCCCTCTCGCGCCCCGACGTGGCGTTCACGCTGCGGGCCGGGGAGCGCGAGCTCCTCGCCCTGCCGGCGGCGTCGGCCGCCCTCGACCGCTTCGCGGAGGTGATGGGGCGGGGGACGCTGCCGCGCGTGATCGCCGTCGACTTCGCCCACGCGGGGATGAGGCTCCTCGGAGCCGTCTCTCCGCCGGAGACGACGTTCGCGTCCCGCACGTTCCAGTGGCTCTTCGTGAACGGCCGCGCGGCGCGCGACGGCTCGGTCTCGCACGCGGCGCGCCTCGCGGCCGAGGAGGCGCTCCTCGGCGAGCGGCACCCGGCCTGGGCGCTCTTCGTCTCCTGCCCGCCCGAGAGGGTCGACCCGAACGTCCACCCTCAGAAAAGCGAGGTCCGCTTCCTCGATCCCGGCTCCGTTCACGCGCTCGTCCACCGGGGGCTCCGCGCCGCGCTCGCGGAGGGAAAGTCGGCCACGGAGCTGCCGGGCTCGGCGCTCGCGGGGACGGGCGACCGGCCCGACGACGGAATCCCGATCCGCGCGGGCGGCTGGGGCGACGCGCCTCCCGCGGCCGCGGCGCTCGCCGAGACGCTCGGACTCTGGGACGGGGCTTCGGGCCTAGCAGGCGCGTCGGGCTTCGCCGCCCCCGGCGTCGTCCCCGCGCCGTCGCGCGGCTCGTGGGGCGGCGCGCCGGCCGCCGCCGCCGTGCCGTCCCCCGCGGGGACGCTCCGGCTCCTCGGGCAGTACCGCGACTCGTACCTCGTGGCCGAGGGGGAGGGGGGGCTCGTCCTCGTCGACCAGCACGTCGCCCACGAGCGGGTCCGCTTCGAGCGGATCCGCGACCGGCTCGAGGGGCAGGGGCTCGCCTCGCAGGCGCTCCTCGCACCCGTCTCGTTCGAGGCTGCGCCGGAGGAGGCCGAGGCGCTCCGGAGGGCCGACGGGGTCCTCGTCGCGGCCGGCTTCTCCGTCTCGGAGCTCGCGGGGCGGATGTTCGTCGTCTCGGCGGCCCCGGCCGACGTCGCGCCCGAGAAGGTCGTCGCGGTCCTCCGCGACCTCCTCGGCCGGCTCCTCGAGGCGTCCGGGACGGGCGCCGGACGCGCGGGCGACACCGGGGCGCGGATGAAGGACGCCCTCGCCGCCTCGCTCGCCTGCCGCGGGGCGATCACCGTGAACCGCCGCCTCGCCCCCGAGGAGGCCGCGCGCCTCCTCGCCGACCTCTCCGCCTGCCGCGACCCGTGGACCTGCCCCCACGGGCGCCCCATCCTCCTCACGCTCGCCCACGCCGAGGTGCTGAAGCGCTTCGGAAGGAGCTCCGGATGACCTCGGGCCGCGACCTCTTCGCGCCGAAGATGGGCCTCACGATGCCGCTCTGCGGCCTCCACTTCGTCTTCTTCTTCCTCTTCACGATGGACCCGCAGAAGACCGCGGCCCTCTTCGGCTTCTGGCCGCAGCAGGCGCTCTCGCAGCCGTGGGGCTTCGTGACGTTCCAGTTCCTCCACGGCGGTCCGATGTCGCTCTTCTTCGGGGCGTTCGCGCTCTACATCCTCGGGAGCGCGCTCGAGGCCGAGTGGGGGACGGGGGAGTACACGGCCTTCTGGCTCGTCGCCACGCTCGGGGCGTCGCTCTCGGCCTGGGTCCTCGGCACGCCGCTCGTCTCCGACCCGTTCGTCGTCCCGATCTCGATGCTCTTCGCCTACGCCTTCCTCTTCCCCGAGACGCAGTTCCTCGTCTTCTTCGTCATCCCGGTGAAGGTGAAGTGGATCGCCGTCTTCAGCGCGGCGCTCCTGGGCCTGGCGTTCTTCCGCGACCTCGTGACGTTCGGCGCCGGGCCGGCGTTCGTGCGCATCCTGGGCGCGGGGGCGGGGTTCCTGTTCTTCTGGGTGAGGCACCACGGCCGGTTCAAGGCGAGGAAGGCGGCGCTCGAGACGGTCGCCGCGGTGAAGACGACGGCCGTGCAGCAGAAGGACGAGGCGCTCGAGAAGAGGAACCGCGAGCTCTTCCCGCGCGTCGAGGCGCTCCGGCAGACGGAGCGCTCGGGCGTCGAGCCGCCGGGAGGCGAAGGGCTCCGGCGCGAGCTGCAGAAGCTCGTCGTACCGGGCGTGAAGATCTGCAAGCCGGTCGACTTCAAGGGGGACAAGGACCTCGTCTGCCTCCGCTGCGAGGGGTTCGCCGAGTGCTCGCTCCGCTACCTCGCGGGGCAGCCCGCGGAGATCGTCGTGAAGAAGCGCGACGGCGGGGCGGCCGGGTAAACTCGCCCGCGATGGCGCCCCTGCTCGCACTCCTGACGCTCTTCTGGCTCGCCGACCCGGCGCCGGTGAAAGGGGTCCCGCCCCCGCCCGGCGGGCGGTTCGAGCCTGAGATGACGAGGGTCGTCTCCGACCGCGCGAAGGCGGAGATGAATTCGGTCCTCGCCGAGCTCGAGCGGTCTGTCCAGCCGCCCGAGGCGAAGGCCGAGATCCGGCGGCGCGCCGCGGGGCTCCGGCTCGCGGTCTACACCACCCCCCGGGGATGGGACGAGACGGTCGCCTTCTACGAGGGGGCGCCGATGCAGCTCATCTTCCTGAAGGGGGAGCGCGACATCCTCGGCGACCTGCGGGAGTGGGCGCGCGCGGCCGGCCTCGCCGTCGACGCCTCCGCGGAGAAGGCGTGGGCGGGGAAGTCGGGTCGGACGGCGCGCTGGACGAAGGACGACGAGACGCTCCAGGTCGTCGTGGAGGACCACCTGATCGACCCGCGGGACGGCAAGGTTTCCGAGACGACGGTCGTCCTCGTCACGAGCCTCGGCGGGTGACATGGATCGGGGAGGCTCGCCACGAGCCTCCCCGCGGCGGCTGCGCCGCCTCCCCTCGGCAGGGGCACCAAACGAATCGGGGAGGCTCGCCACGAGCCTCCCCGCGGCGGCTGCGCCGCCCTCCTCGGCCCGGGCCACGAGCGATCGAAAAGCGAAAGGGAGGGGCCGAAGCCCCTCCCTCCTTGCAGGCGCGAGCCCGTCGAAGGCGTTACGGCTCGACCGCTCCCGCCTCCCGGCCGGCCGCCACCTCGTCGCGCCGCTTCTTCTCCTGGAAGTAAGCGAAGACCTGCCAGCCGCCGAAGGCGACGAGGAGGACCGGCCACCAGTCGAGGAGGAACGAGAGGTCGATCGTGAAGATCCGGTCGGCGAGGAAGAAGAGGCCGATCAGGATGAGGAAGATTCCGAACGTGAGCCCGCCGTCGGCCCGGAACGGCTTCTCCTCGCCGAAGAAGCCGGGCTCGGGCATGCCGGTGGCGTTCAGGGCGCGCGCCTGCCGGACGGCGTCAATGAGGACGAAGACCATCCAGAACGGGATCAGGAGGCCGAACGGCATGTCGTGGCCGCGGTCGACGGCGGCGATGAAGAACGCCCAGATCGCGAAGAAGACGACCCCTCGCTTGTAGAGCCCCAGGTAGACGTGCCCGAGGCCCGGGAAGAGCGAGAGGAGCCCGGCGGCCGCGGGGTTCTTCCCGGGAGGGGCCACGGGGCGCGGCGGCGGCGCGGGCGGAACGTAGGCGACCGGAGGGGCCGCGGTGACGTTCGCGGGGGGCGGCGGAAGGTTCGGGTTCTCGTTCATCGGCTCCACCTTCTGGGCTTCGGTCAGGCTCGCTGGGCTCGCGAGAGCGGGGTGTCCGTCCCGGCCCGATCAAAGGAACGCAAACTGCCGGGGTCCGGTTCGCTCCGGCGAGGGGCGGCCGGCGCCTCGGCATCGACGCGCGTTCCGAAGATGCGGCCGAGGAGGATGCCGGCCCACGCGGAGGTCTTCGCCTTGCCGATGGCGAGCGTCCGGTAGACCTTGTAGTCGAGCTGCTCCGTGAGAGGCTTCTGACGCTGGGCCGCGAGGACGGTGTCGAGCTTGTCGGCGGCCACCTCGCGCGCCTCGGCGATCGCGCGCTCGCCGGCCGCGGCCATCCCGCTCGCCCCGCTGCGCGCCGCGGAGAGGGGGTCGACGCCGAGGATCGCGACCAGGGCGAGGCAGGCGGCGTAAGCGACCGCGACGAGGACCCTCCAGTCGCTGCGCAGGCGGCGGAACCGGCTCATCTCGACGACGTTGGCCTCAGGTCGCGGCCCCGTGGCGGCGACGGCGAGGAGCCGCCGGAGGAGCGCGGGCGAGGGCTCGGGGACGGCGAGGGCTCCCGGTGCGAGGAGGGCCAGCGTCTCGCGCACGGCGACGCGAGCTGGTTCGACCGATCCGATCGCTTCGAGCGCTCCGGAAAGCGCGGGGGGGGGCTCCGGCACGGCGAGGGAGGCGAAGAGCGCGTCGATCTCCTCGCATCCCGAGAGGAGCGGCCCGCACGTCTCGCAGGCGGCGGCGTGGTCCCCGATCTCGGCCGGGACGGGAACGCCGCCGGCGAGAAGCGCGGCCTCGGCGCGGCGGCAGGGGGCGGAGGCGCCGGCCGTCATGCGGCCCCTCCGGTCTGGGGCGTCAGCCCGCCGAAGAGCGGGCCGCGAACGAGGGGCGCCGCGCCGATCCTCTCCCTCACGATCCGGGCCAGCTCCATGCGGGCGCGGTTCAGGCGCGACTTGACCGTACCGTCGGGGAGCCCGAGCAGGTCGGCGATCTCGCGGTAATCGAGGCCGTCCAGGTCGCGCATCTGGACGACCTCGGCGAGCTCGTCCGGGAGCTGGCCGATCGCATCGAGGAGGAGGCGGAGCCGCTCCCGACGGACCGCGTCGGCCGAGGGGTCGTCCGAGCCGGGGAGAAGCGACACGAGCGCGTCGTCCGTGACGAAATGAAAGCCCTTCTCCCGGCGCCGCTTGCGGTAGTGGTCGATGGAGAGGTTCCGGGAGAGGGTGGCGATCCAGGCGAGGAGCGAGGCCTCGGTCGGCTCGTACCGGTCGAGGTTCTCCCAGACCTTCAGGAAGCAGTCCTGGGTCAGCTCCTCGGCCTCGGCCCGGTCGTAGGTCCGGTGGTAGGCGATCCGGTAGACCTTGGCCGAGTACCGCTCCACGAGCTCCCGCCACGCCCCGTCGTCGCCGTTCAGGCAGCGCGCGACGAGCTCTGCGTCGGGGTGCGGGGCGTTCGCCATGGGCCTCCTCGAGGATCGAAACGGAGTTGGGGCGTGGGAGGTTCCCGCGCGAGTCTATAATTCCCCCTCCCGTCGGATTCGTCGAGGAGGGGTGAGATGGTCTCTGCTCGCAAAGTGAGGGTTCCCGGACTCCTTGCGCTCCTGCCCCTGCTGCTCGCCGGGGCGGGTCTCGAGGCGCAGGATCCGCCCCCGGCCCAGGAGTGGAAGGTCTTCCAGGAGTTCGGGTTCCTGAACGGGTCCTGGGCGGGGCCG
Source organism: Acidobacteriota bacterium (assembly GCA_022711615.1). Classification (GTDB taxonomy): domain Bacteria; phylum Acidobacteriota; class Thermoanaerobaculia; order UBA5066; family UBA5066; genus UBA5066. The sequence goes on along the minus strand of JAKLER010000095.1, from coordinate 2,628 downwards.
GCCGAGTCGGGCGGCCGGGTCGGCGGCCGCGTCATCTCCTTCACGTCCTCGGTCGGAGGCGCTCAGCTCAGCTACCGCGCGACGACCTTCTACCCGGCCAAGGAGTCTCTCCCGGAGAGCTCGACCGAGGAGGTTGCCCACATCGTCTACGACGGCGCGAAGGGGAAGTACGTCGCCCTGCTCGTCTTCTCGACGAAGGTCTGGGGGACCTACGAGGCCGAGATCCGGCCCGACGGCATCGTCTTCACCTCGAAGGAGATGGCGAACCTGGAGGCGGGAATTCGATCCCGCTGGACGTTCACGCGGAAGGCCGACGGGTCGATCGGGGAGCTGCTCGAGGTCGCCCCTCCGGGCAAGGACTTCGCCCCCTACGTGAGCGCGAAGCTCTCGCGGAAGTAGCCGGGCCGGTCCGCTCGGGTCTGGTACCCTCCCGCTCCCGCGCCTGCCGCGCGGCGAAGGAATCCGAATGCCCGAGCTCCGCAACGTCGCCATCATCGCCCACGTCGACCACGGCAAGACGACCCTCGTCGACTGCCTCCTCCGGCAGTCCGGGACGTTCCGGGCCGGGGAGCACACCGAGGAGCGGGTGATGGACTCGAACGACCTCGAGCGCGAGCGCGGGATCACGATCCTCGCCAAGAACACCTCCATCCGCTACCACGGGACGAAGATCAACATCGTCGACACCCCGGGGCACAGCGACTTCGGCGGCGAGGTCGAGCGGGTCCTCAAGCTCGTCGACGCCGTCCTCCTCGTCGTGGACGCCGCCGACGGCCCGATGCCCCAGACCCGCTTCGTCCTCCGCAAGGCGCTCGAGCTGGGGCTCCGGCCGATCGTCACCGTGAACAAGGTCGACCGCCCCGAGGCGCGGCCCCACCAGGTCATCGACGAGGTCTTCGACCTGATGGTCGACCTCGGCGCGACGGACCACCAGCTCGACTTCCCGATCGTCTACACCTCGGCCAAGCAGGGTTTCGCGCGGCGCGAGGTGGACCACGCGGACAACGACGTCCGCCCGCTCCTCGACGCGATCCTCGTCGAGGTGCCCGAGCCGGGCGGGAACCCGGAGGCGCCGCTCCAGATCCTCGTCGCCTCCCTCGACTACGACAACTACCTCGGGCGGCTCGCGATCGGGCGCGTCGTGAACGGCGTCGTGACGCCCGGGCAGAACGTCTCGGTCTGCCGCCACGACGGCTCGATCGCGAAGGGCCGCGTCACGAAGCTCATGGTCTTCGAGGGGCTGAAGCGGACCGAGGTGCCCGAGGCGGCCGCCGGGGAGATCGTCGTCCTCTCGGGCCTCGAGGAGGTGACGATCGGGGAGACGGTCGCCGACGCCGACTTCCCCGTCGCCCTCGACCCGATCGCGGTCGACGAGCCGACCGTCTCGATGACGTTCCGGGTGAACGACTCGCCGTTCGCCGGCCTCGAGGGGAAGTACGTCACGAGCCGGAACATCTGGGACCGCCTCCAGAAGGAGCTCCGGACGAACGTGGCGCTCCGCGTGGAGCCGACGGACGGCCCCGACGCCTTCAAGGTCTCGGGCCGGGGCGAGCTCCACCTCGCGATCCTCATCGAGACGATGCGCCGCGAGGGCTTCGAGCTCGGCCTCTCGCGTCCCGAGGTCATCACGAAGGAGGTCGACGGCGTGACGTGCGAGCCCGCGGAGCAGCTCGTCGTCGACGTGCCGGAGGAGTTCGTCGGGACCGTGATCGAGAAGATCGGCCGGCGCCGGGGCGAGATGACCGCGCTCGTGAACAACGGCACGGGGCGCGCGCGGATCGAGTTCAAGGTGCCGACGCGCGGCCTCTTCGGCTACCGGAACGAGTTCCTCACCGACACGAAGGGGGAGGGGATCCTCCACCACGTCTTCGCCGGCTACGAGCCCTGGAAGGGCGACGTCGAGACGCGCCGGACCGGCGCCCTCATCTGCAAGGAGGCGGGCGACACGACGGCCTACGCCATCGAGCGTCTGGAGGAGCGCTCCGTCTTCTTCTTCGGCCCGGGCGTCGCCTGCTATCCCGGGATGATCGTGGGAGAGAACGCCCGCGAGAACGACATGATCGTCAACCCGTGCGTCAAGAAGCACCTGACGAACATGCGCGCCTCCAACTCCGACATGGCGATCAAGCTCACCCCGCCGCGCGAGATGCCCCTCGAGGCCGCCATCGAGTGGATCGAGGAGGACGAGCTCGTCGAGGTCACGCCGCGCTCCATCCGCCTCCGCAAGCGCGTCCTCGACCACTCGCAGCGCAAGGCGCGCAAGCCGACGACCGAAGCCGCGTAGCCGGAGGGCCCAAGGCCCGGCTTCCGCCCCGGGCGAGTCGATTCCGGTCGTGCGAACATGATCGGTGCGCCTTCGGCGCCGGGGAGGGGCTACGACGGGGAGCAACGTGGGGATCGCGTTCGGCCTGACGCTCGCGGCGGGCCTGTCGACGGGGCTCGGGAGCGCGATCGCGTTCTTCGCCCGGCGGACGAACCTTCGCCTGCTGTCGGTCGCGACGGGGTTCTCGGCGGGCGTCATGCTGTGGGTGTCGTTCCTCGAGATCCTCCCGAAGTCGCAGGCGGCGCTCGCGACCGCCGTCGGCGCGCGGCAGGGAGCGTGGCTCTCCGTCGGCGCGTTCTTCCTCG
>JAKLER010000094.1 GCA_022711615.1 Acidobacteriota bacterium | reverse complement strand
CCGGCGGCCGGCGAACCCGGGCGCCGTCTTGGAGGAGACGGCCGCGGTCCACTCGGCGCTCGCCGACCTCCTGGAGCAGACGAGCGAGCGGAACGAGGCGGTCCTCCGGCAGGAGACGGTTTCGCGGGCGATCTTCGAGGGAATCCCGACCGGACTGCTCGTCGTCGACCGCGAGCTCTCCCTCCTCGATGCGAACTCCGCGGCGCTCGGCCTCCTCCGCCTCCCGGCCGGCGCCCTGCGGAGAGGCGAGCACGTCCTGGAGCTGGTCCGCGAGAAGGCCGTGACCGACCTCCTCCGCGAGGCCCTCGACGGCGGCCGCGCGGCCGGACCGCTTCGGCTCGCGACCGGATCCGGCGACCTCGAGCTCCGCGCGGAGGCGATCCGCGTCTCCGGCGAGGGGGCGGCCGGCCGCCCCGCGGCCGTCGCGATCCTCCGCGAAGCGGCGTCCCCCCGACCGAGCTGAGCCGCCGGGCCGCGCGGCGTCGCGGCCGCGCGGCGGCTGATAACCTCCTCCGTCCGGAGGAGAGCCCTCGATGCGTCTGTTCCCCCGTGAAGAGACCTTCCTTCCGCAGTTCGCCCGCGGCGCCGAGGTGATCCTCGAGGCCGCGCGCGTCCTCGACGCCCTCGCCGCCGCGCCGGTCCTCGACGACGAGCGCGCGGTCCGGATCAAGCAGCTCGAGCACCAGGGGGACCAGATCGCCCACGAGACGTTCGACCTCCTGAACCGGACCTGGATCACCCCGATCGACCGCGAGGACATCCACGTCCTGGTCCGGAACCTGGACGACGTCCTCGACTTCATCGACGCCGCGGCCGCGCGGATCGTCCTCTACCGGATCGCCTCGACGACCCCGGAGCTGAAGAAGATCACCTCGGTCATCGTCCAGTCGGCGGAGGCGATCCAGAAGGCGATGGCCCTCCTCTCCGACCTCAAGCACTCGAAGCAGATCCTCGAGGCCTGCGTCGAGATCAACCGGCTCGAGAACGAGGCCGACACCGTGGCGCAGCTCGCGATCGGGAGGCTCTTCGCGGAGGCGAGGGACCCGATCGAGGTCATGAAGTGGAAGGAGATCTACGACTTCGTCGAGGGCGCGACCGACCGCTGCGAGGACGTCGCGAACACGCTCGAGGCGATCGTCATCAAGTCGACCTGAGCCGCCGTGACGTACATCGTCCTCATCGTCGTCGTCGCACTCCTCTTCGACTACATCAACGGCTTCCACGACGCGGCGAACTCCATCGCCACGGTCGTCGGGACGCGCGTCCTCTCGCCCCGGGTCGCGGTCGTCTGGGCGGCCTTCTTCAACTTCGTCGCGGCCTTCGCGCTCGAGACGCGCGTGGCGCAGACGATCGGGAAGGGGATCGTCCGCTCCGACGTCGTCGACCCCGACCTCGTCCTCGCGAGCCTCATCGGCGCGATCGTCTGGAACCTCCTCACCTGGTGGTGGGGCCTCCCGTCCTCCTCCTCGCACGCGCTCATCGGCGGCTTCGCCGGCGCGGCGTTCGTGAAGGCCGGGGCCGGGAGCCTCGTTCTGAAGGGGCTCCTCGTCACGAGCGCCTTCATCGTCCTCTCGCCCCTCCTCGGCCTCGCGCTCGGCTTCCTGAACTTCCTCGGTGCCCAGTGGGCTTTCCGGCGCTGGCGCCCCGACCGGGTCGACCGGGTCTTCCGGAAGGTCCAGCTCCTCTCCGCCGCGGCATTCTCGTTCGGCCACGGGATGAACGACGCGCAGAAGACGATGGGGATCATCTTCGCGCTCCTTCTCTCGACCGGGCACCTCACCGGGAACCACATTCCGTTCTGGATCGTCCTGCTCTGCTTCAGCGCGATCGGCCTCGGCACGCTCTCCGGCGGCTGGCGCATCGTCCGGACGATGTCGATGCGGATCACCCCGTTGAAGCCGATCGGCGGCTCCTGCGCCGAGCTCGCCGGGGCCGTGACGCTCGTCGGGGCCTCGCTCGGCGGCATCCCGGTCTCGACGACCCACACGATCACGGGGGCGATCATGGGCGTCGGCGCGACCCGCGGCCTCTCCTCGGTCCGTTGGGGCGTCGCGAGGAGCATCGTCGTCGCCTGGGTCCTGACGATCCCCGCTTCCGCGCTCGTGGCCGGCCTCACCTGGAAGCTCTTCGACCTTCTCCGGGGGTGACCCCGGCCGAAAAGTGCGAGGCGAAGGGGCGGGGTCCGGTGCAGAATCCGCATCGATGGCCAGCGGCACGGTGCTCGGGGGACGACACTCCTCCTCGGGATGGCGCATCCCGCGCCCGCCGAAGCGGGAGGGACCCGTCGTCCCGGTGAGCGAACGGGACCTCGACGACGCGTGGAAGCTCCGGTTCCGCGACCCTCTCGTCGAGGCGGCCTTCCGCGAGGAGCAGCGCTCCTCGAGCGCCCGCATCCTCCGCCCTTCGGTCTTCGTCGCGCTCGCGACGATCCTCGCGTTCGGGGTCCTCGACCCGATCGCGTTCCCCGAGACCTGGCGGAGCGTCCTCGTCATCCGCCTCGTCGCGCTGGCGCTGCCCGTCGCGGTCCTCGCCTTCCTCGCGTCTCTCCCACGCTTCGCCCGCTGGACGCGGCCGCTCCTCGAGGTGGGGAGCGTCGCCGCAGGCTGGGCCGTCGCGGCGATGATCGCCGTCGGGCAGCCGCAGGAGCCGGGGACGACCGTCTACTTCGCCGCCCTCAGCTTCCCGCTCGCCTCCGCCGCGATCGGCCTCCTCCCCTCGGGCTTCGCCGCGAGCGTCGTGAGGGCCGGCCTCATCGTCCTCGCCTTCCCGGCGGTCGCCCTCGTCCGCAAGCTCCCCGGCTGGGGGCCGCCCCTTCCGGCCGACGTCGTCGTCGTCTCCCTCGGGACGCTCCTGCTCCTCTGGTTCTTCTTCTCGGTCGCCGGCTACTTCCGGGAGGCGTGGCAGCGGCGGACCTTCGTCACGATGAGGCTCCTCGAGGCCGCGAGCGAGAAGGTGCGGAGCGTCGCCGCCGACCTGAAGCGGATGAACGAGGAGAAGAGCACGTTCCTCGGGATCGCCGCGCACGACCTTCGCAACCCCCTCGGCGTCATCCTCGGCTACGCCGAGATGCTCCGGGACGAGGAGTTCCCGAGGAGGGAGGCCGCCGACATGGCGGCCAAGATCGTCGTCTCGGCCGAGCGCGTCCGCGACCTCGTCGCCGGGCTCCTCGAGGTGAGCGCCGCCGAGGCGGGCCGCGTCGCGCTCGAGAGGCGGCCGTGCGACCTCCTCGCCATCTCCCGGCGGGTCGTCGAGACGCAGCAGGAGCCGGCCGCGCGGAAGGAGATCGGGATCCGCCTCGACGGGTCGCCGGTCGTCGTGACCGGCGACCCCGGAGCGATCCAGCAGGTGATCGAGAACGTCGTCTCGAACGCCGTCAAGTTCTCCCCGTGGCGCTCCACCGTGGTCGTCTCCGTCCACGCCGACGGCGGCGCGGGCCTCGTCGACGTCGAGGACGAGGGGCCCGGGGTGAGCGACGCCGACCGCGCCCGCCTCTTCGCGAAGTTCGCGCGCCTCTCGGCGCGGCCGACGGGCGGCGAGTCGTCGACCGGGCTCGGCCTGTCGATCGTCAAGACGCTCACGGAGGCGATGGGCGGGGAAGTCTCCCTGGAGAGCCCGCCCGGGCGCGGGGCCCGGTTTCGCGTGAAGCTCCCCGTCTAGGCGTCGCCCCGGCACGCCGGAGCGACGAATCGGGGCGGCGGGAGGCCCCGGGCGCGGCCGGCCTGTTCTATCCTTCCGCCACGTGAGCTCGCGCGCCGCCAGCTGTCCGTCCTGCGGTGGAGAGGTCCTGTTCCGCGCCGGGTCGTCGGTCGTCACCGTCTGCCCGCAGTGCCGCTCCGCAGTGTCCCGGAAGGGGGCGAACCTCGAGGCCCTCGGCGTCGTCGCCGAGCTCGTCCCGACCTCGTCGCCGTTCCGCGTCGGGATGACGGGAAGGCCGAAGGCCGCGGGGCTGAAGCCGTTCCGGATCGTCGGCCGGCTCCAGCTCTCGACGGGCGAGGGGACCTGGGACGAGTGGCACGTCTCGTTCGAGGACGGCCGCTACGGCTGGCTCGCCGAGGCGCAGGGGACGTTCTGGGTCACGCGGCCGCTCCCCCCGCCGACGAACCCGCCCCCTCCCGACTTTCCCCAGATCGCGCCCGGCCAGCGCCTCTCCTTCGGCGGCTACGGCGAGTTCACGGTGACCGACCGCCGCCAGGCGCTCTACGCCTCGGCGGAGGGCGACCTCCCGTTCGCGGCGACGCCGGGGGCCGTCTTCATGTACGCCGACCTCTCGGGCGCCGACGGGAGCGTCGGGACGCTCGACTACGGCGACGACCCCGGCGTCGACGCCTTCTTCGTCGGGCGCTCCGTCGCGCTCGCCGACCTCGGCGTCGAAGGGCTCGAGGGGTGGAGCGAGCGGAAGGTCGCCGCCCGCGCCTCCTCGCTGAACTGCCCCGCCTGCGGCGCGGGCCTCCAGCTGAAGGACCCGGCGAACACCGTCCGCGTCGCCTGCACCTACTGCGGCTCCGTCCTCGCCACCCCCCGGGAGGGGGCCTCGGCGGAGAAGTTCGAGGTCCTCGCGAGGCTCCAGAAGCTGCCGTTCAAGCCGCTCCTCCCGCTCGGCGGCGAGGGAACGCTTCGCGGACGGCCCTACGCGATCCTCGGCGCGGTCCTCAAGGCCTGCACCGTCGAAGGCGTCCACTACTTCTGGCGGGAGTACCTCCTCAAGGAGACGAAGAGCGAGGCCTACCACTGGCTCGTCGAGTCGAACGGACACTGGACGCTCGTCGAGCCGGCGGCCGCGGGCGAGGTCTCGACCGCGCCGCGGCTCGCGGTCTGGCGAGGGACGCGCTACAGGCACTTCCAGTCGACGACCGCCCGCGTCGAGGCCGTCCTCGGCGAGTTCTACTGGGAGGTGAAGAAGGGCGAGTCGACCGACGTCTCCGACTACGTCGCGCCGCCCCGCATCCTCTCGGAGGAGCGGTACGCGAACGAGGTGACCTGGTCGGAGGGGTCGTACGTCCCGAAGGAGGAGCTCGAGTCGGGCTTCCGCCTCGGGGCGCCCCTTCCGGCGCCCGAAGGGGTCGGATCGAACCAGCCCTGGCCGCACGCCGAGACGGCCCGCGGCTTCCTCCGCACCGTCGCCCTCTTCGCCGGGATCGCCGTCTTCCTCTTCGTCTTCTTCAACATCAAGGCCGACCGGAAGGTCGTTTACCAGAAGCGGCACGACCTCTCCACCGCCGCCACCGACCCGACGATCGCCCCCGACGCCGTCGCCGAGGCGCTCACCGTCGTCACGGAGCCGTTCGAGGTGCCGCACGCCGGGAACGTCGAGGCGCGGATCGACGCGCCGACCGACAACTCCTGGGTCTACGTCGGAGCGGTCCTCCTCGAAGAGGCGACCGGGCAGGCGTACGGCTTCGGCCTCCAGTCCGACTACTACCACGGCGTCGACGGCGGCGAGAGGTGGAGCGAAGGCTCCCGCTCGCGGACCGTCTACGTCGGGCGCGTCCCCGCCGGGCGCTACGTCCTCCGCCTCGAGCCGGAGCTCGAGCGCGGGAAAGCGCCCCCCTACTACGACATCCGCCTTCGGAGCGGCGTCCCCCGGTTCGCTCACCTGATGGCCGTCCTCCTCCTCCTCCTGCTCGGCCCGATCGCGCTCGCGATCTCCAAGGCCCGGTTCGAGGGACGGCGGTGGGCCGAGAGCGACTACGGCGGGGGGAGCGGCTCGGACGACGACGAGTGAGGCCGACATGCTGAAACGCGGGTTCCAGGTCTTCGGTGCGCTCCTCCTGACGGCCTACGCCTGGGCCGGCCTCGCCGGGTGGGAGCTTCCGACGAACGCGAAGAAGGGTGTCGTCGCCGCCGGGGCGCGGAGCGCGACCGGATTCCGGGCCTACAGCTTCTGGACGGGAGGGAAGTGATGAACTGGTGGCAGCTCCACGCGGGACAGGTCTGGTCGGCGCTCGTCTTCTCGGCGATCGGGATCGCGGTCTTCGGGCTCTTCTTCCTCGTCCTGCCGCGCATCCTCCCCTTCTCCCTGAAGAAGGAGATCGAGGAGGACCAGAACGTCGCGCTCGGGATCGTGATCGCGGCGGTCGTCCTCGGGATGGCGTTCATCATCGGGTCCGCCATCGGCTCGTGACCCGGTGACGCCGAGCCCGGTCCGGCCGGGGCCGGTCTACCTGACCGTCCTCGTCATCGCCACGTGCGGGCTCGTCTACGAGCTCGTCGCCGGGGCGCTCGCGAGCTACCTCCTCGGCGACACCGTCACCCAGTTCTCGCTCGTCATCGGGATCTACCTGACGGCGATGGGGGCCGGCGCCTGGCTCTCGAAGTTCATCGAGAAGGGCGTCGCGCGCCGGTTCGTGGAGATCGAGATCGCCGTGGCGTTCCTCGGCGGCTTCTCGGCCCTCATCCTCTCGTTCGCGTTCCTCTCGCCGCGCTGGTTCCACCCGGTCTTCTACGGCCTCGTCTTCGCCGTCGGGACGCTCGTCGGCGTCGAGATCCCGCTGATGCTCCGGCTCCTCCGGCGCTCGGTGGCGTTCAAGGAGCTCGTCGCCCAGGTCCTGACGTTCGACTACCTCGGGGCGCTCGCCGCCTCCCTCCTCTTCCCGCTCGTCTTCGTCCCGACGCTCGGCCTCTTCCGCACGTCGCTCCTCTTCGGCCTCCTGAACGTCGCCGTCGCCTTCACGTCGATCCGGCTGTTCCGCGACGAGATCGGTCCCGCCGGCGGCCTCTACGCGAAGGCGGGCCTCGTCGCGGCGCTCCTCCTCGGAGGCTTCGTCGCCGCCGACCGGCTCTCCGGCCTGGCCGAGGAGCAGCAGTACGCCGACGAGGTCCTCCTCGCGAAGAGCTCCCCCTACCAGCGGGTCGTCCTGACCCGCAACCGGGCCGGGTTCCAGCTCTTCCTGAACGGCCACCTGCAGTTCTCCTCCGTCGACGAGTACCGCTACCACGAGGCGCTCGTCCACCCCGCCTTCGCCGTCGTCCCCGAGGCCCGGCGAATCGCGGTCCTGGGCGGCGGGGACGGCCTCGCCGTCCGCGAGGTGCTCCGGCACCCGTCCGTCGAGGAGGTCGTCCTCGTCGACCTCGACCCGCTCGTGACCCGTCTCGCCCGCGAGAACCCGCTCTTCCGCGAGCTGAACGGCGGCTCGCTCCTCTCGCCGAAGGTCTCGGTCGTCAACGACGACGCGATGAAGTGGCTCGAGACGGAGACCGGCCTCTTCGACCTCGTCTTCGTCGATTTCCCCGACCCGAACAGCTTCGCGGTCGGGAAGCTCTACACGAAGCGCTTCTACGGGCTCCTGAAGCGGCGCCTCGCGCCGGACGGCGCCTTCGCCGTCCAGTCGACCTCTCCGCTCTTCGCCCGGCGCTCGTTCTGGATCATCGACCGGACGATCGCCGCGACCGGCTTCGAGACGCGTGCCTACCACGCCGCCGTCCCGTCCTTCGGCGAGTGGGGTTTCGTCCTCGCCTCGCCCCGCCCGTTCGACGTCCCGTCCGACGTCCTCCCCGGCCTCCGCTTCCTCTCGCGCGAGACGCTTCCCGCCCTCTTCTCGTTCGGACCCGACATGGCGCCGTGGGCCGAGGCGCCCGTCAACCGCCTCCACGACCAGGTCCTCGTCCGGACCTACGAGAGCGAGTGGCGGGCGTTCGAGTGACGTGAGGCCCTCCCGCCGCGAGGCGATCGCCGCGCTCGCCGGCCTGCCGGCCCTCTCGTCCCTCCTCGCGGCCTGCCGCGGCGGCCCGGACGCCCCGGCCTTCTCCGGCGCGATCGTGGGGGCCGACGTCCTGCGCGGCCACCGGATCCGGACCGGCGAGCTCCTCTCGCGCCCCGTCGCCCGGAAGGAGAGCGTCGGGGTCGCGATCCTCGGCGCCGGGATCTCCGGCCTCTCGGCCGCGTGGACGTTCCGCCGCGCCGGCTTCACCGACTTCCGGATCTACGAGCTCGAGGACGAGCCGGGCGGGAACGCCCGATCGGGCGCGAACGCCGTCTCTGCGTACCCGTGGGGCGCGCACTACGTCCCGGTGCCGATGTACGGCAACGCGGCGCTCGAGACGCTCCTCGAGGAGATCGGCGCCGTCGCCGGCCGCAGCGCGGACGGCGCCCCCGAGTGGGCCGAGGAGATGCTCTGCGCCGAGCCGGAGGAGCGCCTCTACTTCCGCGGCCTCTGGTACGAGGGGCTCTACCCGCGCGCCGGCGCCTCCCGGGAGGACCGCGAGGAGCTCGCCCGATTCGAGCGGGAGATGCACCGCTTCGCGGGGCTCCGCGACGCGAAGGGGCGCCGGGCGTTCGCCCTCCCCCGCCGGCGCTCCTCCGACGACGCGGAGTGGACGGCGCTCGACCGGATCTCGATGCGCGAGTGGCTGACGCGGGGCGGCTACCGCGGCGCCCGACTCTTCTGGTTCGCCGAGTACGCGACGCGCGACGATTTCGGCTCCTCGCTCGACGACACGTCCGCCTGGGCCGGAATCCATTACTTCGCCTCGCGCCTCCGGGGAACCGCCTCGGACGGTCCGTTCGAGGAGCCCGCCTCGTTCCTCACCTGGCCCGAGGGGAACGGGCGCCTCGTGAAGCACCTCTCGAAGGCGGCCGGGGGACGGATCGTCACGGCGGCCGTCGTCTTCGACGTCGTCCCGCGCCCTGGCGGCGCCACGCTCCGCTGGCTCGACGCGCCCCGGAACGAGGTCGTCGAGGTCGCGGCCCGGCACGTCGTCTACGCGCTCCCCCGCTACACCGCGGCGAAGGTCCTCGCGCCGTGGCGCGAGAGCCCTCCCTCGTTCCTCCGGGCGTTCGAGTACGCGCCGTGGCTCGTCGCGAACCTCACCCTCTCGGGACGCCCGGCCGACCGAGGCTTCCCCCTCTGCTGGGACAACGTCCTCTACGACTCCCGGGGGCTCGGCTACGTCGTCGCGACCCACCAGGGGGGGCGCAGCCACGGTCCGACCGTCCTCACCTACTACCTCGTCTTCGCGGGCGAGGAGCCGCGGAAGGCGCGCGAGAAGCTCCTCGCCGCGACCTGGAAGGAGCTCGCGGAGGCGGTTCTCGCCGACCTCTCCCGTGCGCACCCCGACCTCCCCGCGCTCGTCACGAACGTCGACGTCTACCTCTGGGGGCACGCGATGGCGCGCCCGCACCCCGGCTTCGTCTGGCACCCCGACCGGGAAGCCCTGGAGCGGCCCGTCGGCCGCGTCCGCTTCGCCCACGCCGACGCCTCCGGGCTCCCGCTCTTCGAGGAGGCTCAGGACGCGGGGGTCCGGGCCGCCGAGGCGATCCTCTCCGAAGAGGGAGAGAGCTTCCGCTCCCTCCTCGGGTAGGCCGGCCGCGGCGATCAGTCGTCGAGGAGGGGTCCGGGGGCCATCGCGGGGGCCGCGACGGCCTCCTCGCCGACGACCCTCTTCCCGAACGCGAGGTTGAAGACGGGGAGGGCGGTCAACGTCGTGAAGATCGCCATCAGGACCATGATCGAGAAGAGCGTCGGCGTGATGACGCCGCGCTCCAGGCCGATGTTCAGGATGATCAGCTCCATCAGGCCGCGGGCGTTCATGAGGGCCCCGATCCCGACCGCCTCGCGATGCGACTCGCCGCCGAGGCGCGCCGCCGCGTAGCAGGCGCCCCCCTTTCCGAGCGTCGCCGCGAGGAGGACGAGGAGGGCGAGGCCCCAGAGCGCCCAGGAGTTCACGAGGCCGATCCGCGTGTTGAGCCCCGAGTAGACGAAGAAGAGCGGCAGGAGAAGGTTCACGGTGAGGGGCTGGACCTGCGCCTCGATCCGCTTCGCGATCTCCCCGCGCGGCATCGCGGCCCCGAGGACGAAGGCGCCGAAGACCGCGTAGATCCCGACCCTGTCGGTGTACCAGGCAGCGGCCGCGAGGAGCATGAGGGCTCCGGGGAGCGCGAAGCTGTCGTACGCCTGCTTCCTCTCGACCCACGCTCCCGCGCGGGCCAGGAGCGGCCTGAGGACGAAGAACGCGAAGAGGCCGAACGCGAGGCCGCCGCCGATCGCCCAGACGGCGATCGCGGCCTGGCCCGAGAAGCTCGCGAGGACGACGGCGAGGATGCACCAGGCGGCCGCGTCGTCGGCCGAGCCCGCCGCGAGCGCGAGCGTCCCCATCGAGGTCCCCGAGAGGCCGCGCTCGTAGATGATCCGCGCGAGCATCGGGAAGGCGGTGATCGACATCGCCGCGCCCATGAAGAGCGCGGCCTCGCCGACGGAGACCCTCTCGGCGAAGAGCGCCGTGTCTCCGTGGATCGCCCACGCGATGAGAGCCCCGAGCGCGAACGGCGTCAGGATGCCGGCCCACGACACGGTCACGGCGCTCCGGGCCCTCTTCCGGAGGAGCTCCACGTCGAAGTCGAGCCCGACGAGGAACATGTAGAGGACGAGACCGATCTGCGCGACGACGTAGAGGACCGGCATCGCGGCCTTCGGGAAGAGCGCGGCCTGGGCCTGCGGGGCGATCCAGCCGAGGAGCGACGGGCCGAGGAGGACCCCCGCGATCATCTCGCCGACGACCTGCGGCTGCCCGACGTAGCGGGCGAGGTAGCCGACGAGACGGCAGGCGAGGAGGATCGCCGCGAGCGCGAGGAAGAAGACGATCGAAAGCTCGTGGTTGGACACGCGGCGCGCACTCTAGCCTATCCGCAGCTCCGAGCGGAGGCCCGCCTCGCCCGGGCCAGGGGCTTTCCCGCCGGCGGGGAGGGGAGCCGCTAGACTCGTCGCCGCCCTTGTCCGGCGACGCTCGGTCCCCCTGGCTCTTCTCCCGCCGCGCCGACCTCCTCCTCTTCGGCGGGCCGGCGCTCGTGTCGCTCCTCCTCCTTGCCGGGGGCGCGCGCCTCGGCCTCCTCGACGGCGACCTCCCGGTCCCCCTCTGGCTCCTCCTCGTCGTCGGCGTCGACGTCGCGCACGTCTGGTCGACCGGCTGGCGCGTATACGCCGACCCCGAAGAGCTGCGGCGCCGACCGGCGCTCTACCTCGGCCTTCCGGCGGCGGCGTACGCGGCCGGCGTCGTCCTCTTCACGGCGGGGGACCTCGTCTTCTGGCGCGTCCTCGCCTACCTCGCGACGTTCCACTTCGTGCGGCAGCAGTACGGCTGGGTCGCGCTCTACCGGAGGAAGTCGGGCGAAAACGCCGAGGAGGGCGCCGCGTGGGAGCGTCGCCTCGACGCGGCGGCCGTCTACGGCGCGACGCTCGCGCCGCTCGTCTTCTGGCACGCCCGGCTTCCCAGGCGGTTTCACTGGCTGATCGCGGGGGACTATGCGGCCGGGCTCCCCGCGTGGGCCGGCCCGGCCGCGCTCGCCACGTTCGGTGTGATCGCCGTGCTCTGGGCTGCGAAGGAGGCCCGCCGCTTCGTCACCGGTCTCCCCGTGTCCTGGGGAAAGGTCCTCGTCGTCGTCACGACGGCCCTCGTCTGGCACCTCGGGATCGTCGTCTTCGACTCCGACTACGCCTTCGCCGTCACGAACGTCCTCGTCCACGGCGTCCCGTACTTCGGCCTCGTCCTCCTCTCGGCTCGCTCCTCGGCCGCCGCGCGGGCCGCGGCCGGCCGAAAGCCGGTCCTCGCGGACTTCGGCGCGCGCCACGCCGCCCTCTTCCTGGCCCCCCTCCTCCTCCTCGCCTTCCTCGAGGAGTGGGGCTGGGACCGCCTCGTCTGGCATGAGAACGGCGCCCTCTTCCCCGGAGGCGCGATCGACCCCGGCCCGCTCCTCCTCTCGCTCGTCGTGCCGCTCCTTGCCCTCCCCCAGGCGACGCACTATCTTCTGGACGCGTGGCTATGGAAGGTGAAGCCGGAGAATCGGGCGGCGGCCCGGGCGGTCGGCCTCGCGGCACCCGCGGATGCGGACGCGGGGTGAGCGCGTGAGCCCGCTCGGGACGCACCTCCTCCTCGACCTCGCCGAAGCCCCGTTCGCGACGCTCGACGATCCCGCCGTCGTCGAGTCGGCCCTCGTCGAGACGGTCGCGGCCATGGGCGCTCACGTCCTCGGCGTCCACCTCCATCGCCTCGCGCCGCAGGGAATCTCCGGCGTCGTCGTCATCACCGAGTCGCACCTGACGATCCACACCTGGCCGGAGCGCGGCGAGGCGGCCGTCGACCTCTTCACCTGCGGCGACCCGGAGCGCGCGCGCGCGGCCGTCGCCGCGCTCGTCGAGAGACTCGGCGCCGGAACGTCGACCCTCAGAGAAGTCTCCCGGGGCGCCGCCCGCTGACGGCTCCCGGCGGCCGGCTCAGCCCGGCTCGCCCTTCTTCGCGAGCTTCTCGAGCGCCTTCTTCGGACCGAAGACGATCAGCGTGTCTCCGCGCTCGAGCGGGGTGGCGGGCGATGGTATTCCGAGGATCCGCTCGACCATCCGCGTGCCGAGGCCGAGGATCCGCGTCTCGGGGACGATCCGACGGATCGTGACGAGCGAGACGCCGTAGTCGGCCGCGAAGTCGACCTCCCCCGCCTTCTTTCCGAGGAGCTCCTCCGGGATCGCGACCTCCCCGACGGCGTAGTCCGACGAGAGGGCGAAGGAGTCGTAGAGCCCCTCCACCATCAGGCTCCCGGCGAGGCGCGTGACCGTCTCGTTGACCGGCAGGACGACCTCGTCGACGCCGAGCGCCTCCAGGATCCGCTCGTGCCGGACCGTCGTGGCCCGGACGATGATCCTCTTCACACCGATCTGCTTGAGGACCGAGACCGTGAGGAGCGCCGCCTCGAAGTCGCTCCCGAAGCTGACGACGACGGCATCCATCTCGGCGACTCGCTGCTCGGCGAGCGCCTGGTCGTCGGTCGCGTCGAGGACGACGGTGTGCGTGACGTGGTCCCGCAGGTCGTCGACGGCCTCCTCGCGCTCGTCGATCGCGAGGACCTCGGCCCCCCGTCGGGTGAGCTCGGCGGCGAGCTGGGAGCCGAAGTTCCCGAGCCCGATGACGGCGAACTGTCTCGGCATGGTCGTTACGTTATCAGGACGTCTTCCCGGGCGTACTCGTGTCGTGCGTCGCGCCGGAGCGGCGTGGCGGCGAGGACGCAGCCGAGAAGGCCGACGCGCCCCGCCAGCATGAGGGCCGAAAGGAGGAGCTTCGCCGGAACGCCGAGGGACGCCGTGATCCCCGTCGAAAGCCCCACGGTCGAGAGGGCGGATACGGCCTCGAAGGCCAGGTCGAGCGGGGGCTGCTTCTCGAGGGCGAGCAGGGCGAGGACCGACAGCGAGAGGAGCAGCACGGAGACGACGACGGTCGCGAACGCACGCTGGATCGACGCGTCGCCCAGT
>JAKLER010000093.1 GCA_022711615.1 Acidobacteriota bacterium | reverse complement strand
CGCGGGGCGTTTCGCGGCAGTGACGCCATCTGCGCGCGGCTCTCCACCTGGAAGAGCCCGACCGTGTCGGCCGCGTTGAGGATCTCGTAGACGGCCGCGTCGTCGTGCGGGAGGTGGGCGAGGTCGACGTGGACGCCCTCGGAGGCGCGGATCGTCGGGACCATCTCGGCGATGGCGCCGAGCATGCCGAGGCCGAGGAGGTCGATCTTGATGATCCCGAGGTCGGCGCAGTCGTCCTTGTCCCACTGGATGACGACGCGCCCCGGCATCGCAGCGGGCTCGAGCGGAACGACCTCGTCGAGGCGCCCCCCCGCGACGACCATCCCCCCCGAGTGCTGCCCGAGGTGCCGCGGGAGGTTCTGGATGCGCCGGAAGAGGGAGCCGAAATGGCGGAGGCGGACGTCGTCGGGGTCGAAGCCGGCGGCGCGCATCTCCTCTGCCATCTTCGGGGGGAGCGACGGGGGCGCCGCCGTCCCTTCGGCGAACGCCTCGGCCCGCGCCGCGGCCGCAACCTTCGGGTCGCCGTCGCCCGTCTCCCGGGCCGTGAGCGACCCGGCGGCATCGCGGTATTCCCCGAAGCTCCACGTCGCGAGCCTCTTGGCGAGCGCGTCAACCTGCTCGGTCGAGAAGCCGAGCGCCTTGGCCGTCTCGCGCGCGGCGGAGCGGTCGCGGTAGGTGATGCAGTTCGCCGTCATCGCGGCGCCGTGGACGCCGTACGTCGCGTAGACGTGCTGGATCACCTTCTCCCGCGCGTCGCCCGAGGGGAGGTCGAGGTCGATGTCGGGCCACTCGCCCCGCTCCTCCGAGAGGAAGCGCTCGAAGAGGAGCTCCATCTTCACCGGGTCGACGGCGGTGATCGAGAGGGCGTAGCAGACGGCGCTGTTCGCGGCCGATCCGCGCCCCTGGACGAGGACGTTCTCCCTCCTGCAGAACTCGACGACGTCGTGGACGACGAGGAAGTAGCCCGCGAGGTCGAGCTTCTCGATCAGGTCGAGCTCCTTCTTCAGCTGGTCCTGCGCCTTCGCCGTCAGCGGCTGGAAGCGCGACCGCGCCCCTTCCCACGTCTTCTGTCTCAGCCACGACGAGGGCGTCTCTCCCGGCGGCACCTTCGCGTCGGGGAAGCGGTAGCCGAGGTCGGCGAGCGTGAACGCGAGGCGGTCCGCGAGGTCGGCCGCGCCGCCGACGGCGGTGGGAAGGTCGGCGAAGAGGGCGGCCATCTCCTCGGGCCCCTTGAGGTGCCGCTCCGAGCCCGCCTCGAGGAGGCGCCCCGCCGAATCGACCGTCGTGTGGTTCCGGATGCAGGTGAGGACGTCGAAGAGGTCCTTGTCGCGGCGGCGCGCGTAGCGGACGCCGTTCGTCGCGACGAGCGGGAGGCGCTGCGCGCGGGCGAGCTCGAGGAGGACGGCGTTCCTCGCCTCCTCGTCGCGCACGCGGTGCCGCTGGATCTCGACGTGGAGGCGGCCCGGGAAGATCGCCGCGAGGCGCTGAAGGAGCTTGCCCGCCGCGTCGGCCCCGACCCGCTCGAGGGCGCGGAGGACGGGCCCCTCGATCCCTCCCGAGAGGACGTGGAGCCCCTCGGCGTGCGCGGCGACGTCGGCCCAGGAGGCCGCGGCCTGCCCCTTCGGCTTGCCCAGCGCGGCGGCGGTGAGAAGGCGGCAGAGGTTCTTGTAGCCCGTTCGGCTCTCGGCGAGGAGCGTGACGCGCGCGGGCGGCAGGCCCGGCGGGGGCGGGGGCGGGACGAGGCCGAGCGGCCCGCGGAGATCCTTCGGGAGGGCCGCCTCGTCGAGGACGACCTCGGCTCCGACGATCGCCTTCAGGCCCGCGGCCTTCGCCGCCTTGAAGAAGCGGGGCGCGCCGGAGACGCCGTTCCGGTCGACGAGGGCGACGGCGGGAAGGCCGAGCGCGGCGGCGCGCTCGACGAGCGTCTCGGGCTCGGAGGCCCCCTCGAGGAAAGAGAAGGCCGACGCGCAGCGCAGCTCGGCCCAGCGGACCTTCGGTGCGGCGGCGGGGCCGCCGAAGCGGCGTTTACGCAGCTCCTCCTTCCGCGCGCCGGGGGAGACGATCTTCTTCGCGTCCCCCGGCATGAACATGTCGCGGGCGGGGGGGCCGATTTCGCCCATAGGCGTAAATTAGACGCAAGTCATACGGGAATCAAGCGCCGTCTCCGCAGGGCGCTGCCCGCCGACGGTGGCGACGACGCGGCGAACGAGGAAGCGCACGCCGCGCGCGTTCCGGTGAGCCGGCTCACGGCGATGCCCTTTGGTCCCGCCGTTTCTTTGACCCGACCTCTCCCGGACCCTATATTCCCGCGGCAAGCAGCAACGGATCAGCTCTCGAATCCGGGTGAAGCGCCCGGGAGGACGGACGATGGGCGAGTATCTCCAGCAGCAGCGCAAGCTCCGGGTGACGACGCCGCTCGGCGAGAACGAGCTCCTCCTGAAGGGCTTCAAGGGGGAGGAGGGGATCTCCCGGCTCTTCTCGTACCGCCTGGAGATGATCGCGGAGAACAAGACGAAGGTCGCGTTCGACGCGGTGCTGGGGCAGAAGGTGACGGTCCACCTGCAGCTGCCGGACGAGAGCGAGACCCACCTGAACGGGCTCTGCGTGAGGCTGGCCCAGGGGGAGCGGGACGAGAAGTTCACGCTCTACGAGGCGGAGCTCGTCCCCGACGTCTGGAGGCTGACCCGGAAGGCGCAGAGCCGGATCTTCCAGCGGATGACGGTTCCGGAGATCCTGAAGAAGGTCTTCACCGGCTTCGACGCGGACTGGCAGCTGACCGGGAAGTACGAGCCGCGCGACTACTGCGCGCAGTACCGGGAGACGGACTTCAGCTTCGGGTCGCGCCTGATGGAAGAGGAGGGGATCTACTACTTCTTCGAGCACTCCGACGGGAGCCACAAGATGATCGTGGCGGACAACCCGCTCGAGCACCCGAAGCTCGCGGGCGAGAACCGGATCCCGTACGAGGAGGTCGAAGGAGGGACGCGCGAGGAGAACCGGATCTGGGCCTGGAAGAAGGAGCAGGAGATCCGGCCCGGCAAGTACGTCCTCTGGGACCACAGCTTCGAGCTTCCGCACAAGCACCTGGAGGCCGAGACGCTCACGCTCGACAGCGTCCCGGTGGGGAAGGAGACGCACAAGCTGAAGGTCGCGGGCGTCGACCAGATGGAGGTCTACGACTACCCGGGCGAGTACGCGCAGCGGTTCGACGGGATCACCGCGGGCGGCGGCGACCAGGCGTCGGAGCTCCAGAAGATCTTCCGCGACAACCAGCGGACGGTCGAGCTGCGGATGGACGAGGAGACGACGCCGGCCGTCGTCCTCCGGGGCCGGAGCAACGTGAAGCACCTCCTGTCGGGGTACGGGTTCACGCTGCAGAGGCACTTCAGCGGGGACGGCGACTACGTCCTGACGAGCGTCCGGCACGAGGCGACGTACGGCGCCGACTACCGGTCGGGGCAGGACGTGACGATGACGTACGAGAACACGTTCACCTGCATCCCCGCGGCGCTGCCGTACCGGCCGGAGCGGAAGACGGCGAAGCCGGTCGTCCAGGGGAGCCAGACGGCGGTGGTCGTCGGGCCGTCGGGCGAGGAGATCTTCACCGACAAGTACGGCCGGGTGAAGGTGCAGTTCCACTGGGACCGGGAAGGGAAGAACGACGAGAACTCGTCGTGCTGGGTCCGCGTGGCGACGAGCTGGGCGGGGCGGAACTGGGGCGCGATCCGGATCCCGAGGATCGGCCAGGAGGTCGTCGTCGGCTTCCTGGAGGGCGACCCGGACCGGCCGATCGTCGTCGGCAGCGTCTACAACGCCGACATGATGCCGCCCTGGGACCTGCCCGCGAACAAGACCCGCAGCGGCGTGAAGTCCCGGAGCTCGAAGGGCGGCGGCCCCGCGAACTTCAACGAGATCATGTTCGAGGACAAGAAGGGGGGCGAGCTCCTCAAGATCCACGCCGAGCGGAACCAGTCGATCTCGGTCGAGGCGGACGAGACCCACACCGTCGGCAACGACCGGACGAAGTCCGTCTCCAACAACGAGACGACGAGCATCGGCAACAACCGGAGCGAGACGGTCACGAACAACGAGATGATCACGGTCGGCGTCGCCCGCACGATCATGGTCGGCGGGGCCGAGACCCGGACGATCGGCGGCGCCGAGACGATCGCGGTCGGGGGCGTCTACAGCCTCGCCATCGGCGGGGCCTGCTCCACGACCGTCGGCGGAAGCTCGACGACGAACGTCGGCTCCGACGCGTCGACGCAGGTGGGCGGGAGCGCGGCGACGTCGGCGTCGAAGTCGGTCTCGATCACCGCGGGGAACGCCGTGCAGATCCAGTCCGGCAAGGCCGGGATCACGCTGAAGAAGGACGGCACGATCGTCATCAAGGGGAAGGACATCACGCTCGACGCGAGCGGGAAGATCAACATCAAGGCCGCGTCGTCCGTGACGATCAAGGGCTCCAAGATCCAGGAGAACTGAGCCGGGGGCTCGGAGCGCGAGGAGCGGCGGCACGATGGATCTCGTCAACCGGAGCCCGTTCGCGGCGGAGAGGGCGCTCGTCCTCGACGAGGCCGGCGCGGAGACGCTCGCCGTCCTCCTGAAGGCGTCGTTCGCCTGGACGCCGCGGACCGGCCTCGCGCCGGCTGCCGAGCAGGTCCCCGTCCGCTTCGCGGACGAGCACCTGGGCGAGCCCGGGCGCTCCTCGATCCTCCGCGCCTCGGACCTCTGCCCCGGCAAGCCGGGGTGCGACCTCGTCCTCCTCGGCAGCGCCGGGCGCTCGCGCCCCGCGCCGCAGGTCGACGTCTCGTTCCGGGTCGGGGCGTGGGGCCGGGAGCTCCGCGTCTTCGGCGAGCGGCGCTGGAGCGGGTCGGCCGGAGTCCCCGACGCCTCGCCCTTCGAGGCGCTCGAGCTGACTTGGGAGAACGCGTTCGGCGGGCGCGACGAGGACGTCCCTGCCGGCGAGCCCTGGGAGGAGGAGCTGCGGAACCCCGTGGGGCGCGGCTTCCGCGCCCGGAAGTCGCGGAGGCCGGTGTCGGGCGACCTCCTGCCGAGCATCGAGGACCCGGCCGACCCGGTCCGCTCTCCGCTCGACCGGCCCGCGCCGGCCGGCTTCGGCTTCGTGGCTCCGCATTGGGAGCCGCGGCGCTCGCGGGCCGGGACCTACGACGAGGCGTGGCAGCGCGATCGCGCCCCGCTCCTGCCGGAAGACTTCGACCCGCGGAGCCGGCAGCGCGGAGCGCCGGGGCTCGTCGCCCCGGAGGCCCCGGCGGCCGGGGCGCCGGTCGTCGTGACGGGCGTCCGGCCCCACGGCGAGGTCCGCTTCGCGCTTCCGCGGGTCGTCCCCTCGGGGGCGGTCTACTTCCGAACGCGGAAGAGCGACCTCTCGTTCGCGCTCCAGACCGTCCTCTTCGACGCGAACGCCTCGCTCCTCGAGCTGACGTTCGGGGCCTATCAGAGCGTCCACGGGCAGACGCGCGACGTCGAGTGCGTCGCGGTCGAGGCGGAGGCGCCGTGAGCGCCGCCGCGCCGCGCCCCGGAGCCGGCGGCGGGATCGCGATCACGGGCCTCGGCGCCGTGACGGCCGTCGGGGCGACGCTCGACCAGACCGCGACGTCGGTGAGCGCGGGGGTGCGCCGGATGTCGGAGCGGCCGCTCGCCGGCGAGGGAGGCGAGCCTCCGGACGAGGGCGGCGTCTACGTCGCGGCCTCGGCTGAGGCGCTGGCGGCGTCGCTCGGGTCGGCCGCTCCGGTCGATCTGGCCCTCGCCGCCGCCCGGGAGGCGCTCTGGGACGCCGGCCTCTACGAGCCGGGAGACGTCGACGCGGCGTATCGCCGAAACGCGGTGGCCGTCTCCCTCGCCCTTCCGTACGCCGACGCGCCGGGGGCTTCCGAGGCCGACGCCGACGCGTTCGTCGAGGGAGCGGTCGCGGCCGGGCTCCTCGCGGGCGAGCCCGCGGTCGCGATCGTCCCCTGTCGGAACGGGCACGCGGGAGCCCTGCTGGCGCTCGAGGCGGCCTCGGCGCGGCTTCGGGCCGGAGAGATCGACGTGGCGCTCGTGGGAGGCCTCGACGCGACGCTCGACGCGGCGCGGATCGCGGAGCTGAACCGTCTCTCGAAGCTCCGGACCGACCGTGCTCCGGGCGGGGCGATCCCGGGCGAGGGGAGCGCGTTCCTCGTGGTGGAGCGGCTCGCGGACGCGCGGCGGCGAAGCGCCCGATTCGCAGCCGCGGTCGAGTCGGTCGCCCGGGACACCGAGCCGGTCCCCCTCGACGGGACGCGCCCGGGACGGGCCGACGGGGCGACGCGTGCGGTCGCGCGCGCTCTCGGCGCGGCGCCCTCGGCACGCCGGATCGAGGAGATCTGGTGCGACCTGAACGGCGAGCGCGGGCGGGCGCTGGAGTGGGGCTTCCTCGAGACGCGTGCGCTCGCGGCGCTCGGCGCGGCGCGCCGCCGCGCTCCGGCGGCTTTCGTCGGCGACCTCGGGTCCGCCTCCGGCGCGCTCCTGCTGGCGCTCGCTGCGTACGCCCTCAGGGCCCCTCGCGGGGCCGGCGGCGCGGCGCTCGTCTGCAGCGCCTCGGAGCGCGGCGAGCGGGCCGCGGCGGTCCTCGCGGCGCCGCGGGCCGGCGGGGAGGATTGACGGCGATGCCGACGACGACGGTCAACATGCTGACGGTGGTCCACAAGAAGAGCGGGGGCGTCTCCACCGCCTTCCCGGACATCTGCAAGACCCCGACGCCCGCCGGCGGGATCCCGGCGCCGATCCCCTATCCGAACATCGCGTTCTCCAAGGACACCGCGAACGGGAGCACGACGGTGAAGGTCGACGGGCAGTCGATCATGCTGCTCAAGTCGAACTTCTCGACGAGCACGGGGGACGAGCCCGGCTCCGTCGGCGGAATCATCTCCCAGATCATCAAGGGGAAAGCCCAGCCCATCACCGCTTCGTTCGACGTCATGGTCGACGGCGACTTCGTCTTCCGCCTGTTCGACCTGATGCTCCAGAACGCAAACCCGCCGCCGAACACGCCCCCCGGGGTCCTGATCCAGGCGCCGCTGACCCCGTACATCCCCTGGCTGAACCCGCCGAAGTGGCAGGTGAAGTGGAGCAAGGGGGAGGCGAAGTGCGGGGACGAGGTCGACATCCTCGTCCAGGCGATGGGCGGGGACCCCGGCTACTACCTCAGCATGACCGTCTCGCGCGCCCCGCACGACCTCCCCGTGACCTACTTCGTCACGGCGATCTCCGGCGGGAGCGCGAAGATCCCCTGGGTCACGCTGACCGGCCCGTCGCCGAAGAACAAGGTCCAGCTCGACATCTACGCCTTCGGCGCGGGCGAGTACGCGAAGTCGTCGAGCCCGCTGAAGATCGTCGTTCCCGAGGAGACGCGTCAGGCGGGGTCGAAGAAGAACCGGACCGTCCCCCAGATGACGCCCGTCCTCCAGCCCGACGGCACCTACACCTACACGCAGGGGACCGGCCTCTGGGGCTGGGACTACGGCTACGACCTCGAGATCAAGGACGGCATCCTCAAGGTGACGGGGCGGATCAAGCTCGTCGCGCGCGGCGGCGCCGTCTTCGGCGCCCGGCACAAGCGGGGCTGGAAGGCCGAGATCGAGGCGATCTGGACCCGGAAGTGGCGCGAGCACCGGAAGAAGTGCAAGCGCGGCAAGGACTGCAAGTGCTGGGGCGGCTGCTGCCTCTTCCCGGTCGTCTTCGAGTGCCTTTTCGTCGGCTCGGGAGAGTTCGCGGAGGTGGAGGTGTGGGCGGGGAACCCCGACACCTACGGGACCGATGCCTCCGGCGCCCACAACAAGTGGTGGAACTCGGGGACCTGGTTCATGGAGCGCTGCGGTCACGAAGGGAACCAGGCGGGCGTGAGGGCCCACGAGTTCGGGCACGCGATCGGCCTCTACGACGAGTACCGGACCGGGGCGATCTTCGTCCCGACCGACGCGAGCGGGACCGTGACGGGGCCGCCTCCCCGCCCGAACGTCCCGGGGAGCCTCATGGGACCGAACGGCCTCGGGATCAAGCGCAACCACCTCGACGAGTTCCACCAGTGGTTCCTCGGCAAGGCGAACGATGAGTACACGCGCGAGCGTCTCTGACCGGTCTGCGCTTTCCGCGCGCGGCCGGGCGCTCCGGCCGCGGGAGGTTCGAGATGGATGGAGCGCTGGGGCGCAGCGGCCTTCGCGCGGCGAGCGTCCTCTTCGCCGCGGCGCTGGCCTGCTGCGCGGCGCCGCCGGCTCCGGCGGCGGGAAAGGCGTTCTCGCCGATGGCTGAGAGCTGGGTCTTCTTCACGCGGAGCGTCGGCTCGGCCGGGACGCTCGGGGGGAGCTTCACCGCCGATGCGGCGCTCGTCCGGACGGACGCCTCCCTCCCGGGCATCCCCCGCATCGGGTTCTTCCGCCGTCCGGCGGAGGCGGGCGAGTTCAGCCGCCTCGCCGGCTCGATCCGGGCGCTCGGCGCCCCGCGCCGGTCCGGCACCCACTTCCCGGGGGCGCCCCTCGTCTCGCTCGGCATCATGACGAACGGGAAGGCCGAGGTCGTCCACGGACAGGTGGAGTCGGCGCTCACCCCGGCTGAACGGCAGGTCTTCTCGAGCCTCGAGGCGACGGTCGAGAAGGTCCTGGACCATCCGCACAAGGCGCTCGAAGCGTCGATCGAATGGGTTCGCGGAACGATCGAGCCGGACGACGAGCTCGCGATCCTCGTCCGGGTCTCGAACCCGGGGCTCGTGCCGGTGCCGTTCGTCCACCCGGCGGGAGGCGAGGAGGGGGAGTCGGCCCTCGCCGTCGTCCTCGCGCGCGTCGGCCCCGACGGGGTCCCCGTCGAGGCGCGGGACATCACGTTCGCCGCGAGCGAGGTGACGGAGACGGGGCCCGACGGCAAGCCGGTCGCCGGGCCGTATCCCGCGATCGTCGAGCTCGCGCCCGGAAAGGACGTCCACCTGCGGGCGCGTTCCCGCGTCCGGCTCGTCCCGGCGAGCTACCGCGCGTCCGCGAGGATCGACGTCGAGGCGCCCCCGGACTCCGACGAGAAGGCCGTCTCCGGGACGATCTCGGTCGAGCTGCCGCCCCTCGGGGTCGTGCGGCCCGGCGCGAAGAGAGGGAAGGACTGATGCCCGACACGAAGAAGCTCCTCGACGTCGTGACCTCGGCGAAGCCGGGCGTCCTCTTCGGCCGCGTCTCGGCCCTCCTCGACGACGCAGTCCTCGTCTCCTGCGGCGAGGGGTCGGAGCTCGTCGCGTGCGACCTCCTGGATCCCGAGGCGGGGCGCCCGGGCGCGCTCGCCGAGGGCGAGCGCGTCCTCGTCGTCGTGCCCGAGGGCGGCGGAGGCCGGGGCGTCGTCCTCGGCCGGGTCGCCTCTCCCGCCGCGCTCGCGGCGCGCCCGAAGGAGACGCCGGACGAGCTCCTCCTCGAGGCGAAGAAGGGGCTGACGCTCCGCGTGGGCGAAGGCTCCATCACGCTGCGCGAGGACGGCAAGGTCCTCATCCGCGGCCGGGACCTCGTCTCCCACGCCCGGAGGCTCAACCGGATCCGCGGCGGCTCCGTCTCGATCAACTGAGGGCGACCCGGTGATCTCGCCGAAGGTCGTCCTGCTGCGCGACGTCCTCGAGGAGCACCTCGAGGAGCTCCCGTTCCTCTGGCAGCTGCGCCGGGACGCCGTCCGCTCTCCGGAGCGGACCCGCTCCGACGTGGACCGGCTCGACGAGCGCGTTCGGGCCCACGCGGACGGCCTCCTCGTCGCCCGCGGAGAGCTCGGGGAGGTCGTCGGCCCGCTCCTCATGTCCGACGACCCGCCCGCGGCGTTCGCCGCCGCCTTCGTCCTCCTCCGCACCGGGGAGGAGGGCGCGCGCGCCGTCCTCGACGCGCTTCGCGCGGCGGGACCCGGCGGACGGGAAGGGCTCGCCGAGGCGCTCGCCTTCGGAGAGACGCGATACGCCCGGGAGGAGCTGGCCTCGCTCGCGGGCTCGGACGACCCGTCGCTCGCCGTCGCGGCGGCGACCGCGCTCGCGCTCGGGAGAGGGGCGGCCGCGCCCGACGTGACGCGGCTCCTCGGCGAATCCGACCCCGCCGTCCGCGCGGCGGCGTGGCGGCTCGTTCCGTTCCAGGCCCGCGCCCCGCGCCCGGAGCTCCTGCGCAAGGGCCTCGACGATCCGGACCCGGGCGTCGTGCGCGAAGCGGCGGAGGCCGCGGCCTGGTTCCGCTCGCCGCTCGCGCTCGAGGCGAGCCGCGAGCGGTCGGCCGGGACGGGAGAGGGCGCGGGCGAGTGGCTGCGCCTCCTCGCCGTCCTCGCCGAGGAGGGCGACGTCCCGGGCGTCCTCGCCGGCTCCGCGAAGGGCACGGCGGCAGGCCGCGGCGCCTCGGGGCCGCGCGCCCTCGGGGCGCTCGGGCATCCCCGCGCGGTCGAGCTCCTCATCGAGGCGATGGGGGACGAAGACCCGGCGCGTGCCGCGGCCGCCGGAGCGGCGTTCCGGAAGGTGACGGGATTCGACGCGTCGGGCGAGAGCCGGGTCGCGCTCCGGCCCGACGGGCCGCCGCCGGACGACTTCGACGAGGAGTTCCTCGACGAGGTGACGCTCCCCGACGCGCCGCAGGCGCGCGCGTTCTGGGCGTCGGCTCGCGGGAAGCTCGCCGGAGGGAAGAGGTGGTGCTACGGGGTCGACGTCGGCGCGGGCGTCCCCGCGGCCCTCCCGGCGGCGTTCGACATGGAGTCGTGCTTCGAGGTTCGCCTCCGGGGCCGCTTCACCGGGACGTTCACGGGAGACGCCGGCGAGCTCCTCCGGATGGCGCCGTAGCGGTGCGGGCGCCCTTCAGCTCCCGATGCCGCGGCGGCGGAGGGCGTCCTTCAGGCTGACGAGGACTCCCTGCGGGAGCTCGTCCTCCCCTCCGTCGATCTCGACCGACTCCTTCTTGTACTTCCAGTGGGCGGCCCCGCCCCCCTCCGCGGCCTCGTGCATCGCGACCGTGCGGATCTGAACCTCGTAGACGAGGCCGCCCGGCGCCCGGATGCAGGTGTGGAGGCTCTGGTAGCCGTTCTCCTTCGGCTCGGCGATGTAGTCCTTGAAGCGGAGGAGGAGGGGCTCGAAGCGGTGGTGGAGCGCCGAGAGGGCCAGGTAGCACTCCTCTTCGGTCTCGAGGAGGATCCGGAAGGCGAAGATGTCGTGGATCTGCTCGATCGCGAGGCCCTTCGACTTCATTTTTCGCCAGATGCCGGCGAGGTGCTTGACGCGATGCTGGAGCGCGCGGGGCTTCACCCCCGCCTCCGTGAGCGCCGACTTCAGCTCCGCCTCCCGGTCGCGGATCCACTTGCGGCGGGAGGAGGTGAGGCCCGCGGCGCGCCGGCTCACGTCCTCGTATGCGTCGGGCTCGAGGATCCGGAACGCGGCGTCCTCGAGTCGCGACTTCAGGGCGCTCTCGCCCATTCGCTGCGCCTCGTGGACGTCCCTCTCCCACACCTCGTGCGCCACGGCGCGGGCCGCCGGGTCCGAGGAGCTGCGCGTCTCCAGGAAGCGGCAGCGAGCCACGAGGTATCGGCGGAGGATCCTCTTGCGGAAGGCCTCCTCCTGCATCGAGGCGCCCGCCGGGGAGCCCTCTCCGGCCGTGCGGGCCGGCGGCCCGGGGGCCGCCGCGCGCAGGCCGACGATCGTCCGCCGCTCCGCCTCGACGAGGCGCCGCACGGTCTCCTCGAGCTGGGTGCCGAGGTTGCGGAAACGGTAGGCGAGCCAGCGCATCTCCCAGGCGCCGCGCGGGATCTCCAGGCCGCTCCAGTAGCCCTGCTCCATCTGCCGGACCCCTTCGAGGAGGCCGCGGAGCGGGCGTTCGATCAGGAAGAAGTACGCGAGGTAGAGGGAGACGAGGATGCACCCCGCGCCCACCGCGAGCGTGAGGAGCCAGTGCTGCCAGAGCCGGCGGGCCATCGAGCGGAACCGGGTCTCGTCCTGCGAGACCTGGAGGGACCCGTTCCCGTCGGGAAGGAGGCCCGAGCGGACCGGGACGCGCGCGGTCGTCGCGTCGGTCGAAGGGAGCGGCGCGGGGCCGTTGAAGGGGGTCGCGAAGACGCGGCCGTCGGAGTCGAAGAGGAGGACGCGGACGTCTCCGAAGCCGCTCGCGGCGTGCGCTTCCTGGAAACGCGTCAGCCGGTCCTGGATCGTGGCGAGGTCGGTGGCGTCGCCGATGTCGGCGGCGAGGGGCGCGAGCGTCATCGTCAGGAAGCGCATCCGCTCCTCGCGCCCCCGGTCGATCTCCCTCTTCTGCACGAAGGCCGTGACGACCCCGAGCACGAGGGTCACGATGACCGCCGTCGTCAGTCCCAATCGCCAGCCGAGCGGAACGCCCCTGGCCGGTACGCCGGAAAGGCTCAAATCGACCTCGTCACGGCAAGGACCGTGCCCCTGATTCTCTCGTCACGGACGGGCCGGGGCAAGCGAGGCCGGCCGGACGCGTGGAGGGCGAGGGCCGGCGGTCGCGCCCCCCTGGTTCACGGCGTCGACGTGCCGGCTCGGGTCGTGAGGAGGCCGGCCTCGGCGAGAACGGAGCGAAGCTCCTCCCGCGCGGCCGGGCCGAGCGGGAGGAGGGGGCGGCGGGTCGAGCCCGCGGGCCGGCCGAGCAGCTCCAGCGCCGCTTTGAGGCCGGGGACGCCGAATCGGCTCGTCACGGCGCGGGCCATCGGAAGGAGACGGAGGTGGAGAGCGCGCGCCTCCTCGAGCCGCCCCGAGAGGAACGCCTGCCGGATCGCGACGCACCCTTCAGGGGCGACGTTCGCGGCGGCGAGGATCGAGCCGGCCGTCCCGACCGCGTAGCCGGGGAGGGCCGATCCGTAGTTCCCGGAGAAGACGTCGAACGGCTTCCCGGCGGGCGCGAGCCGGACGAGCTCGGCGAGCTTTCCGACGTCGCCCGAGCTGTCTTTCACGCCCGCCACGTTCGGGTGGCGCGCGATCCGCGCCACCGTCGCGGCGTCGACGTCGAGGCCGGTGTTGGCCGGGACGTTGTAGAGGAGGACCGGGACCGGGGAGGCGTCGGCGACCGCCTCGAAGTGCGCCGCGAGCGCGTCGGACGACATCGCGCCCCGGAAGAAGTGCGGCGTCACGACGAGGACGGCGTCGGCGCCCGCGCCGGCCGCCCGCTTCGTCGCGTCGACCGTCGCGCGAGTCGAGAGACGGCCCGTGCCGGCGAGGAGCCAGCGACCGGGAGCGGCGCGCCGAACCGCGGCCACGACCCGCTCGGCCTCGTCGTCG
>JAKLER010000092.1 GCA_022711615.1 Acidobacteriota bacterium | reverse complement strand
ATTCGACGTCCCCCCGGAAATCTCCGGCGCGATCGAGCTGACGAAGGCGCGCCTCGACCTCGCGCTCGCGGAGGCGGAGTCGGCCTCCGTCACGCGCCGCCTCGAGGCGGCCGAGCGCGCGGCACGCGCCGAGCTCTCGATCCTCGAGGGGCGCCGCCGGCGCGCCGCGCTCCGGGCCGGCGAGCTGACGACGGCGATCGGGAAGATGACCGTGCCCGCCCCGCGCGCGGGGACCGTCCTCCTCATCCCGAGCTGGAACGGCGACAAGAAGAAGGTCGGGGACCGCTGCTGGTTCGGCGAGAAGATCCTCGAGGTCCCCGACCTCGCCCGCCTCGGCGTCCAGGGCGAGGTCGACGAAGCCGACGCCGGCCTCGTCCGGGAGGGGGCGTCGGTCTCGCTCCGTCTCGACGCCCACCCCGACTCCGAGGTGAAGGGGAAGGTCCTTCGGATCCAGAGGACGGTCCAGCGGGCTTCGCCTTCCGTTCCGCTGAAGGTCGCGCGCCTCTCCGTCGCGCTCGAGACGGTCGACCCGAAGAAGATGAAGCCGGGGATGCGCGTCCGCGGCCGCGTCGAGACCGGGCGCGCCGCGCGTGCCCTCGCCGTCCCGGCGGACGCGGTCGTCCCGACCGAGGCCGGCCCCTTCGTCTGGGTCCCCCGCGGAAGCGGCGCCCGCGCCGTCGCCGTGACGGTCGGGCGGCGCAACGGCGAATGGGTCGAGGTCCTCTCCGGCCTCGCCGAGGGGGACGCCGTCCTGCGCGTCGCCCGCCCGGCGCCGAAGGGAGCCGCCTCGTGAGACGGCGGACCCTCGTCGTCCTCGCCGCCGCGCTCCTCGCCGCTGCGGCCCTCGGGGCGAGGCTCCTCCGGCCGCGGGCGCCGGACGCCGGCGTCCCGACGTTCGTCGTGAAGGCGGCGAAGCTCGAGCGGAGCGTCCGCGCCGAGGGGGTCCTCCGGGCCGTGGACGCGACGCCCGTCCGGGTCCCGGGAAACGACGTGAGCCTGAAGGTCGGCTGGATGATCGAGGACGGGACGCCCGTGAAGGCGGGCGACGTCGTCGTCCGCCTCGACCCGACGCAGACGACGAAGCTCCTCGCCGACGGCCGGGCGGAGCGCGCGACGGCGGACCGACGCGGCGACAAGGAGCGCGCCGAGGCGGGAGCCCTCATCGCGAACCTCCGTCGCGATGCCGACCAGGCCCGCGACGAGCGGACGACCGCCGAGACGTTCCAGAGCCGCGACCCGGAGCTCTTCTCCCGGCACGAGATCATCGAGGCGGACATCGACGTCTCCCTCGCGACGCAGAAGGAACGCCACGCCGTCGGCTCGAAGGGGGAGCGCGAGGCGCTCGCGCGGACGGGGCGGGAGCTCGTCGCCCTGGACGGACGCACGGCGCAGCTGAAGATCGACAAGGCCGAGCGCGAGCTCGCCGCGCTCGAGCTGAAGGCCCCGCACGACGGGATCGTCGTCCTGAAGCGGAACTGGCGCGGCGAGCTGCCCCAGGTCGGGCAGGTCGTCTGGAGCTCCCAGACCCTCGCGGAGATCCCCGACCTCGGGAAGCTGGAGGCCGAGGTCTGGGTCCTCGAGGCGGACGCCGGGGGCCTCGCGCCCGGGCGTCCCGCCACGCTCTCGCTCGAGGGCGAGGCCGGCCGGCCCGTCCCCGCTAAGGTGAAGTCGGTCGACGCGCTCGCGCGGCCGCGCCTCCGGAACGTCCCGATCCAGTACTTCGGCGCGGTCCTCTCCCTCGACGCGGTCGACCCCGCCCGGATGAAGCCGGGACAGCGCGTCGCGGCGACGCTCGACCTCGGGGCGGAGAAGGACGCCCTGGTGGTCCCGAGGCAGGCCCTCTTCGAGCGCGGCGGCCGGACCGTCGTCTTCCGGCTCGCGGGGAACGCCTTCGAGTCCGTCCCGGTCACGCTCGGCGCCTCCGCCCTCGGGCGCGTCGCCGTCGCCTCGGGCCTGCGCGAAGGCGACGTCGTCGCGCTCGTCGACCCCGAGGCGGCGCCCGAGCCGGCCGCTCCCTCCGCCTCCGGCCCCCCTGTCGGAGGGGCGTCGTGAGCCTCCGCGAGTCGCTCCTGCGCGCCCTGGCGAGCCTCTCGGCGCACAAGCTGCGGTCCGTCCTGACGATGCTCGGGATGATCTTCGGGGTCGGCGCCGTCATCGCGATGCTCTCGATCGGAGCCGGCGCCGAGAGCCAGGCGCTCGAGATGATCCGGCGGATGGGGATCTCGAACGTCCTCGTCCGCGCGAAGGAGTTCCGTCCCGACGAGCTCCAGGAGGTCCGGAAGAAGTCGATCGGCGTCTCGCTCCGCGACGCAGCCGGGATCGAGGAGGCCGTGCCGGGCGTCGACTTCACCGGGCCGCGCGTCACCGTGAACCCGTGGAGCGTGCGGGGACGCGGCGGGAAGAGCGAGGCGCGCGTCTCGGGCGTCTCGTGGCGCCACGCCGAGCTCGTCTCGCTCCCTCTCGCCGCGGGGCGCTTCCTCACGAAGGAGGACGAGGAGACGCACGCGCAGGTCTGCGTCCTCGGCGACGGCGCCCGGCGCGACCTCTTCGGCTGGGAGCCCGCGCTCGGTCGGACGGTGAAGGTGAACGACGTCTGGCTCTCCGTCGTCGGGGTCCTCGCCCCCTCGGGCGAAGGCGGCGACACGTTCCAGGGGGTCTCCGTCGGCTCCACCGCGCAGGAGCTCTTCGTCCCGTACACGACGGTCCTCCGCAAGCTCGACCGCGACCCGCTCGAGTCCCCGCTCTCCGAGCTCGTCGTGAAGCTCCGCGACGGGACCTCCGCCACGGAGGCCGCCCGCCTCGCGGGGGCGCTCCTCGACCGGCTCCACGGCGGCGCGGCCGACTTCGAGGTCGTCGTCCCGGAGGCGCTCCTCGCCCAGAGCCGGAAGACCCAGCGGCTCTTCAACGTCGTCATGGGGTGCATCGCCGGGATCTCGCTCCTCGTCGGGGGGATCGGGATCATGAACATCATGCTCGCGACCGTCCTCGAGCGGACGCGGGAGATCGGCATCCGCCGCGCGATCGGCGCGCGGCGGAAGGACGTGCTCGTGCAGTTCGTCGTCGAGGCGTTCGCGCTGAGCGCCCTCGGGGGCCTCCTCGGCGTCGGGCTCGGGGTCCTCATCGCGAAGGTCGTCGCCGCCTCCGCCGGCTGGCCGACCGTCGTGACGCTCTGGTCCCTCCTCCTGTCGACCGGCGTCTCCGGCGCCGTTGGCCTCCTCTCCGGCTTCTACCCGGCGCTGCGCGCCGCCTCGATCGACCCGATCGAGGCGCTCCGGTACGAGTAGCCCGCCCCGCCGTCAGCGCGCGAGGAGGGCGAGGAGGGCGGAATAGTCCCCGGGGAGCGTCGCCTCGACGTCGACCCCGAGCGAGGGGACGGCGACGCGGGCGGCATGAAGCAGCGGGTGCGTCACCGCGGCAAAGGCGGCCCGGAGCGCCGGGTCGCGGACGCCGCGCCAGCGCGTGCCGCCGCCGTAGAGGTCGTCGCCGACGAGCGGATGCCCCAGCGCCGCGAGGTGGACGCGGATCTGGTGGGTCCGGCCCGTCTCGGGCGCGACCTCGAGGTCCGCGACGCCGGAGTAACGGCGGAGCGTCGCCCAGCGCGTCCGCGCGGGCTTGCCGCCTTCTCGGACGACCATCCTCCGCCCGTCCTTCGGGTCGCGCGCGAGGGGCGCGTCGGCGAGCCCGCGCGCCGGGACCGGGTGGCCCCACGCGAGCGCCCGGTAGGTCTTCCGAGCGACGCGCCCCTGGAAAGCCGCCGACAGGAGCCGGTGCATCGCCGCGCCCCGCGCCAGGAGGACGACACCCGAGGTCCCCTCGTCGAGCCGGTGGACGAGGAGCGGGCGCGGCGCCCCGTCCGGCGCTCCGCAGGCGGCGAGGAGCCGTCCGACGACCTCCTCCTCCGACTTTCCCGGCCGCGAGGAGGTCGCCATCGAGACGCCGGCGGGCTTGTCGAGGGCGAGGACCGACCCGTCGTCGAGGAGGACGCGGCCCGTCGCGGACGGAGCTCCGGCGCCGGCGCCTCCGGTCACGGCGGAGAGCCCGGGACGCGGCGGATCGACGCGTCGTCGCTCGGGACACGATCCCCGGAGGCCGCCGCGGGCGGAGCGCCGTGCGCGACGAGGACGCGGTCCCGGCCCGCCGTCTTCGCGGCGTAGAGCGCGGCGTCCGCCTGCCGCAGCCAGGCCGAGACCGAGACGCTCGCCCGGACGTTCGGGTCGAAGACGGCGACGCCCGCGGAGGCCGTCGTCCCGTCCCGCGTCCCGGAGACCCGGGCACGTGCGATGCCCTCCCGGATCCTCTCGAGGCAGGCGACGGCCCGGGTGGCGTTGGTCTCCGGCAGAAGGACGACGAACTCGTCGCCGCCGAACCGGGCCGCCAGATCGGTGTCCCGGATGGCCTCCGTGATCGCGGCGGCGACCGCGACGAGGAGGCGGTCACCGGCCACGTGGCCGTACCGGTCGTTGAACCCCTTGAACCCGTCGAGGTCGAGGATCGCGAGCGCCACCGGGTGGGCGCTCCTCCGGGCCCGGGCGATCTCGAGCCGGATCCGGTCGAAGAGGACCGCCCTGTTCGCGAGCGAGGTGAGGGGATCGGTCGAGGCCGCGAGCCGGAGGCGCGCGAGGCGGTCGGCGAGCGCCGCGAGGAGGACGCTCATCAGGACGAAGAAGGCGGGCCCGGAGAGGGCGATGTCGATCGAGGCCCCGACGCCGAGGGCGAGGAGGCCGGCGGAGTCGAACGCCGCCGCCAGGACCGCCGCGAGCGCCGCGGCGAGGAGCGGCCGCGCGTGCCGGACGCGCCGCCGGGCCGCCCTGCCGAGATGGGCGACGACGTCCGCCGCCGCAGCCGCGCCGAGGAGGCCGCCCAGCGGGAACGTGTAGTAGATGTCGTCGGGCCTCGGCCAGAAGAGGCACGCCAGCGCTCCGGCCGCCTGCGCCGTCAGCAGGACGCGGTGGAGCCGGCCCATCGGCCGCTCGAAGAACTTCAGGAAGAGGACCCAGGCGAGGGCCGGCAGGACGAAGACGCCGGCGTGCCCCAGGCGGAAGAGGAACGTGAGCGGGAGGCCGAAGGCCGCCCAGACCGAGAGCCACGAGACGATGAAGACGGCCGTGACGCTCGTCGTCAGGAAGAAGAAGAGGAAGTCCGTCTGCCCCCGGTCGCGGAGGAAGAAGAAGAGCGAGAAGAGCCCGAGCGCGCCGAACGCCGCGGCGAGGAGGGCGCGGGGCGCCTCGCGCATCGTTCGGGCGTGGAAGGCCGCGGAGACCGCCACGAGCCGCGGCGTCCCGGTAATCCCGCCTCCGCGCGGCCCGGCGTTGTAGACGCGCACGGCCAGGACGTGCCGTCCCGGGACGGACGACCGCGACGGGGGAAGCTCGTAGATCCGCTCCACGACGGTCCCCTTGTCGTAGGCCGGCGGGAACCCTCCGGTTCGTCCGATCGGCTGCCCGTCGAGGTAGACCTCGTCCACGTCCCGGATCTGCGAGCAGGCGAACGCGAGCGGGACGATCGAGAGCGAGGGGTCGAGGTCGATCGGGACCCGGTACCACCCCGTTCCGTGACCGGGGAAGCCCGCGGCCTGCCAGCTCCCCGGCACGGCGATCGGGCGGAACGGGAGCGCGTCGAGGTCTGCGATGCCGCCGGGAGGGTCTCCGAGCGCGAACTCCCAGGTCCCGGCGAGGCTGGCCGGCAGGCGTTCGACCCGTATCGCGGCGGGCTCCTGCCCCTCCGCCGTGCGCGGCACGGGAATGGCCCAGAGGAGCGCCGCCGCCAGAACGAACGTTCGCCGGACCATCCGGGCCAGCATCTCCCATCCGCGACGAAGGGGCAACGACCGCCGTAAGGCCCGGTCGGCGGGGCGGATAAGATCGTCGCCGGAGGCCCGCCATGGAGCTCAGGGATTCGGTCGCCCTCGTCACCGGCGCCGGCCGTGGGATCGGCCGGGCCGTCGCCCTCGCCTTCGCGCGCGAAGGGGCCCGCGTGGCCCTGATGGGCCTGACGGCGTCGCACCTCTCGGCCGTCGAGAAGGAGGCGGGGGCGCTCGGCGCGCGTTGCGCCGTCCTCCCCGGCGACGTCTCCGACGAGGGGAGCGTCGCGCGCTGCGTGGCCGCGGCCGAGCAGCAGCTCGGGCCGATCGACGTCCTCGTCAACAACGCCGGCGTCTACGCGCACGGCCCGGTCGACCGGCTCGACGCGCTCGTCTTCGACCACACGCTCGCGGTCAACCTCCGCGGACCGTTCCTGATGGCGCGCGCCGTTCTCCCGGGGATGAAGAGCCGGCGCCGCGGCCACGTCGTCAACGTCGCCTCCACGGCGGCCCTGCGCGGTTTCGCCGGGGGAGCGGCCTACTGCGCCTCGAAGTTCGGGCTCGCCGGCCTCTCGCAGGCGATGCTCCAGGACGTTCGGGGGAGCGACGTGCGCGTCACCTGCATCCTCCCCTCGACGGTCGCCACCGACATGGCCCTCCGGGGCGACTTCCTGAAGAGCCCGGCGACGGCGATCCGCCCCGAGGACGTGGCCCAGGCGGTCGTCGACCTCATCCGGCTCGACTCTCGCGTCCTCCCGGTCTCCCTGGAGCTCTGGCAGACGAATCCCTGAACGCGCGGCCCCGCGGCGGGACTCAGGGGCCGACGACCCTGTAGACCCACCCCATGTCGCGCGTCCCCTTCGCCGCGAGCTCCGCGCGAACGCCCTTGGCTTCCTCCGCCGACGGGAACTCCCCGACCAGGACGCGGAACCAGATTCCCTTCTCGCCGAGGTCGACCTCCGCGACGTAGCCCTCGCGGCCGGCGAGCGCCTCGACCCGCTTCAGGTCGCGCTCGGCAGCGGCCCGGTCCCTGTAGGACGTGAAGTGGATCGAGAAGACCTCGGGGCGTCCGGCCCGGTCCCGGGTGACGACGAGGCCGTCGCGGCTCTGGCGAACCGGTGCGGCCGCCGCGACGGCGGGCGAGGGCGACGGCGGTGCGGGCGCGGCCGTCGGGACGGCGTCCGGGCGCGCGACGGCGGGAGTCGTCGGCCCGGCCGATTCAGCGGGCACCGAAGCCGTCGCGCCGCCCGCTGGCAGAGGGGCCGGCGACGCCTCGGGCACCGGCGTCGGGGACGCCCCCGGAGCCGGCGCTCCGGACTCCTCCGGGACCCGCCGGGCCACGGCCACCCGTCCGGAGTCCGCTCCCCGATCGATCCAGAGTCCGACGAGCAGATAGCCGAGCGCCGCGAGCGCCGCGAGCGCCGCGGCAATCCCGGCGAGACGTCCCCATCGCGGCCCGTCCTCGCCCTTCGCTCGACGTCGTCCGCCGCGCGGAACCGTGAGGACGGTGTCCTCGTCGTCCTCGAAGGGAGGCGGAGGAGGCTCGGCCGGCTCGGCCTTCGCGTCGACGACCGACGCCGTCGGAGCGGCGTCGTATCCCTCCTCCTGCGGCTGCAGACCGGGGCCTCCGCCCGCGAGGACCGAGCGGAGGTCGATCGCTTCGGCCTCCCGGGAGAGCCGCGTGAGCGTCTCGTCTCCGAACTCCTCCTCCGCTCCAGCGCCCGCCGGGGGCGGCTCCGGGAGAGGCACGTCCTCCTCCGGCCCGGCCATCGCGAAGGCCGCACCCTCGGCCGCCGGCTCCTCGTCGGCTGCCGCGAAGGGCTCCCCCGCAAACGCCGCAGCAGGCGCGGGGAGCTCATCCGCGTGAGGCGGGAGCGGCCGCTCCTCTTCCTCGGGTTCGGGCTCCGGGGCCGACTCCACGAGGTGCGGGAGCGGCAGCTCCTCCTCCGCGGACGCGGCGGCGAGCGGCGCGGCGAGAGGCTCTCGCGTATCCCGGTCCCATCGCAGGTCCAGGGCGCCCGTCGTCTCGGAGAACGGGTCTTCGGCGGCGGTCGGACCCGCTGCGGGAAGGGGCTCCGGCTCGGACGGCTCGGCGGGGACGAACGTCGGCGGGGCCGGCACGACGAGAGGTGGCGGCACGCCGGCGACGCGCGCGAGCGCCCGCTCCACGAGGAGCTCCATCGGAACGCTCTCCCCGCCGGCGTCGCGGATCCTCTTCAGCTCCTCCGCACAAACGTCCCGCGCCGCGCGAAACGCCACGTCGGGCTCGATCGGCGCGCGCGCCGTGAGCTCGCGGAGGACCTCCGAGACCGACGGGAGCATGCGCCTCACGCGAGAGGCGGTGAGGTCTTCGCCGCTCATCCGGCGAGTCGCTCCCAGTCCCCTTCGGGAGCGTCGGCGGCGATCGACAGGGAGCCGTTCGCACCCGCGAAGACCGGGTCGTCCACGGGCCTCACCTTTCCCCCGCCCACGTCGTCGAGGGCCCGCTCGAGCGCCGCCGCGAGGCCGGGGATCTGGGAGCCGCCCCCCGCGAGGACGACGTTGTTTCGCACCCTCTGCTGGTACTCGGGGTCGACGCGAGACAGGAGGTCGAGCATCGTCTCGGCAAGGGGTCCGACGAGACTCTCGCACGCCTTCCTCATCTCCGCCGTTACCTCGAGGCGCGTCGGCTTCCCGCGGACCGGGGCCTCGACGAACACGGGCTCCCTCGGCTCGCCGACGAAGCTGCTCTTCTCCTTCCACTCGCGGACCATGTGGATCGAGAAGTTCGCCTCGGGGTGGCGAGCCCGGATCTGGAGCCCCAGCTGCTCGTCGACCGTGTCGCCCGCGTGCGTGAGCGTCCTCTGGTCGTCGTCGGTCGGATAGCGCCCGTTCATGACGCAGAAGTCGCTCGTCCCCGCACCGATGTCGATGATCATCGTGTGGAGCAGCGCGTCCATGCCGTAGGCGACGGCGAACGGCTCCGACACGAGAAGGAGCGCGTCGGCCACTCCCTTCACGGCATTCCGCAGGTGCTGCCTCGAGACGCGCATCGCTTCGGCAGGGACGCCGACGACGGCCTGGACCGTCTTCCCGGCGCCGCCGGCCTTCTCGATCAGGTGCGCGAGGAGCTCCCGCACGGCCGCCTCGGCCTTCGGGGAGCCCTCCTTGATGAGCCCCCTCTCGAGGGGGCGGTGGAGGTCGAGCATCGGCCGGTTCTCGAGCGCCTCGTGCCCGAAGACGACCGGCTTCTTCACGACCTTCCGGGCGACCATGTCCACCGGCCAGCCGACCCAGCTCTCCACGACGTGCCGCTCGCCGTTCGAGGCGGCGATCGCGCTGCGCGACGTGCCGAGGTCGATCCCGACGTGGAGGACGTCCTTCTTGCCGCTCATCCGTTCTCGCTCCTTCCCGCATCCGCGAGGTTGCGCGCGTCGGCGTAGGCGCGCACGCCCCGCGCGAGCGCTTCCGCGATCGCCTCCCGGTAGGCCTCGTCGCGGAGGAGGCGGGCGTCTTCCGCGTGCGAGACGCTCGAGACCTCCGCCAGTATCCCCGGCATCTCGGAGGCGATCAGGACGACGAACGGGGCGCTCTTCACCCCCCGGTCGCCGGCCTCCGGCGTGACCCTCCGCGTCGAGGCGACGAGCTCGGCCTGGACCGACTCGGCGAGCCGTCTCGACTCGGCCTGGCGAACGCCCACGTAGACCTCCTCGAGAAGTCCCCTGAAGTCCGACAGAGAATAGCCCGAGGAGTGGTTCTCGGCGCTCGCGAGCCGACGGATCGCCGGATCGTCGGTCGGGCCGAGGTAGTAGGTCTCGACCCCGCGGCGATCGGGCCCCGGGATCGAGTTGACGTGGATCGAGACGAGGACGTCTCCGCCCGCGTCTCGCGCCCTTCGCGAACGCTCGCGCAGGGAGATCGTCTCGTCTCCCTCCCGGGTCATCACGACGCGGAAGAGGCCCCCGCGGAGCTTCTCCCTCACTCTCCGCGCGACGTCGAGGGTCACGTCCTTCTCGGCGAGGCCGTCGGCCGTCAGAGCGCCGGGGTCGACGCCGCCGTGTCCCGCGTCGAGGACGATCGTCCTCACGTCGAGATGGAAGAGGGTCGGGTCGATCGACTTCGGCGCGGGCCAGTCGAGCGTCTCGAGCCCCGGCTCGGGCGAGGGAGCGACCGTCCGCTGCGGCACGACGACGACCTCCGTCGGGGAGGCGCCCCCGCCGGAGAAGGCGTTGATCGAGGCGAAGAGCGCGAGCGGAATCGCGACCAGGGCCGCGCCGCGCACGGCCCTGCGGGCCCACCGCCCCCCCGGGCGGAGGCGCGCCGGAGGCCGTCCCTCGATCGCGTCGAGGTTCTCCCGCACGGCGTCGCGGACGCATCTGCCTCTTCAGCCGCTCGGCGTCTCGCATGGCGAACTTCTCATTTTCGCAGCTTTTCCGGTGCGCGGCGGGCCGCCCCGGGCGATCAGCGCGCCACGAGGACCGCCCGGACGGGAGAGCCGTCCCCTCCCTCGATCCGGAGAGGCAACGCCGAAAGCTCGTATCGGCCCGGCGGGACGTGGGCGAGGACGAGCCCCTCCAGCCACGCGACCCCGGCGCGGACGAGCGCCCGGTGCGCCGCATAGGCGTGGTCGTCGTACGGGTCGACGGAGGGGGTGTCGATCCCGACGAGGACGACGCCGCGCGCCGCGAGCTCCGAGGCGAGCGACGGGTCGAGACCCGCGAACGCGTCGTCGAACCGCTCCCGGCTCCCGGACGTCCCGGTCTTCAGGAGGAGCCGCGGCGCGGCCGGGGGCTCGACGAGGTCCTCGAGGCGCACGCGGCCTCGCGGCGCCACGCGCGCCTCCACGACCTGGCACGGCCCGATCCAGGTCTCGAGGGGGACGGCATCGATCGGGGGCGCTCCGGCCACCATGTGGAGCGGCGCGTCGGCGTGCGAGCCGAGGTGGAGCGTCGTCCGGATCGACGAGAAGGTCGTCCCGTCGGGAGGCGTCGTCACCTCCCGCGAGAACGGCACGTCGCCCGGCCAGACGGCGATCCGCGGCGACAGCGGCGGGGAGAGGTCGTAGATGCGAGCCATCGGTCCCGGCTCACTGCCGCTCGAGCCAGGCCGAGACGTCCTCGACCATCCGGTCGAAGGAGGGGGAGACGAAGAGGAGCTCCTGGTACTTCGTCGGGTCGTACGGGATCGCGGCCGCCGCGTCGCAGTCGAGCGGCCGGATCTCGGCGTTCGCCTCGAACGAGCCGAGCTCGCCGAACGAAGAAAGGAGGCCGGCGCCGACCGCCTTCCGCTCCCCGTCCTCCTCGACGAGTCCGAACTCGAGCGTGTACCAGTAGAGGTACTCGAGCCGAGCCAGCGCCGCGTCGTCCACGCGCCACGCCGCCTCGCCGAAGCGCCGCGAGAGCGTCACGATGCCGGGGTGGAAGAGGCTCGCCGCGTGGCCGACGAGCTCGTGGACGACGTCGGGCTCGGGCGTGTAGAGCGGCACGGAGTGGTGCCGCATGTACTGCGTCGAGAGGAAGGCCCCCTTCCCCATCATCCCGAGGAACGTCCGCCCCTGGACGAGGCCGGCCACGGGGAGCATCCGGAAGCCGGCGCCCCTCTTCAGCGCCTCGTTCACCTCGGCGAGCTGGGGAACGCGCGTCCGGTCGAGCGCGAGGGCCTTCGAGCTCTCCGTCCACTCCCGGCACGCGAACCGCTCGTGGAGCGGCGCGAGGTGCTCCCAGACGGTCCGCCAGACGGCCTGCTCGTCCTCGGTGTACTCCACGTCGGGCAGCGGCTGGCCCTCGCGGTAGTCGAGCGCGAGCTTCGCGATGGCGTTCCGCCGCGCCCGATAGACCGGGTCCTTGAAGCCCGGGTGGTCCGGGTCGAGCGGGACGAGCTCCTCCGTACCCCCGGCGTGGGGGGAGGCGCCGCGCGCCGCCGCGTCGATCTTCCGAGTCGCCTCGCTCATCGCCCCGTCGTCCCGCCCGTCACTTGACCCGCTTCCGGCGCGGCAGGAGGTCGTTCAGCTCCCGCAGGGCCATGTCGAGCCCCTTCTCGACGCCCGGGTCGGTCTCGCCCCGGAGCGCCTGCATCGCCGCCTCGTCGCGAAGGCGCTGGAGGCGGTGCGCCAGGGCCCGGAGGATCGTCTCGACGGCCTTCTGCTCCTCGTCGCTGCGTTGTTTCGCCACGCAGGCATTCTGGACGAGACCGGCGCCGCTTTGGAAGATGATCCGGCGGTGAGCGTCGACGTCCTCCTCGTCCGCACCCACAGCCCCGGGAACCTCGGCTCGGCGGCCCGCGCCTGCAAGGCGTTCGGCGCGGGGCTCCTCCTCCTCGACCCGCGCGCCGACGCCGCGCACGAGGACGCCCGGGCCTTCGCGTCGGGCGCGGAGGACCTCCTCGACGCCGCTCGCCGCCCCTCGTCGTGGGAGGAGGCCGAGGACGGGGCTGGCGCCGTCCTCGCGCTCACGTCGCTCCGCGGCCGGAGCGCCCGCGGCCTTCCGCCCGCCTGGAGCTGGGCGGCGGCGCGCCGGGCGGCCGGGAGCGGGCAGCTCGTCCTCGTCCTCGGCCCCGAGCGCTCGGGGCTGACGACGGAGGAGGTGAGGCGGACGCAGGGGCGGCTCGCGCTCCCGACGCGGCCCGGCTTCCCGGTCCTGAACCTCGCACAGGCCGTCGCGGCGGCGCTCGCCCTCCTCGAGGGCGGACGGTCCTCGCGAGGCGGGCCGGACGTCGGCCGTTCGACCGGACGGGACGTGGACACGGCCCCCGCGGCGGCGCACCGGCGCCTCCGGGAGGAGCTCGACGCCGCTCTCCGCGCTTCGGGTTTCCTGGGCCGCGAGGACGACGCCGTCCTCCTCGAGCTCCTCGCGCCGCTCCTGCGCGCCCGGCCGAGCGCGCGGGAGGCCGAGCTCTGGACGGGCGCGCTCCGAAAGCTCCGGCGACGCGTGCGGGGCGCGTAGAGGAATCCCTCCACGCGCCCCGGCCGTCGTCAGGTCACTTCAGCTCGGGGATCCTCCCCGGAGTCCACGGGGCGCCGAGCGCCTCCGCCTTCGCCTCGAGGGCCGAGATCTCCTTCGCGATCGACCGGAGCGTCTCGAGGGCCTCGCCGATCCCGACGGCGGCCGTCTCGACCTCCTTCTCCTGGGTCGCCGTCGGCGCCGCCGTCGTCGACCAGTGGGCGTAGACGACGTTCTGCACCCTGTCGACCAGACCCGGGAGCGCCGGCTCGTTCCGCCGGCCGAGCGTCGAGTCGCCGTTCAGGACGACGTCGAGGTCGGCGAGCGCGAGCCGCAGGCGGCGAACCTCGCCGAAGAGCCCGGCGGGAGCGGCCGGCGTGTCGAGGAGCGCCTTCTCCAGGTGGTCGACCCGCCCCTTCGCTTCCTTCGCCGCCTCGACGGCGCCGAGCGCCGCGCGCTGGACGCGGGCGGTGTTCTTCGAGAACGCGAGGACCGCGGCCCGGTCGACCTCTCCGAGCGTCGCCGCGCCGAGCGGGACGACGCGGA
>JAKLER010000091.1 GCA_022711615.1 Acidobacteriota bacterium | reverse complement strand
TGAGGGGAAGCGCGAGGAGAGGGGCGAGGAGAACTCTCAGGACCTTGATCTCGACCTCCGTCGAAGGGAGGGTAGCGCGTCAGCGGCCCGAGCGGGTCGTGCCGCGGCGCGGCGGGGCGCCGCGCGGGTCCTCCGGCCAGGGGTGCTTCGGGTAGCGTCCCCTCAGCTCCTTCCTCACCTCGGGGTACGTGCGGCTCCAGAAGCTCGCGAGGTCGGAGGTGACCTGTACCGGGCGTCCCGCCGGGGAGAGGAGGTGGAGGAGGACCGGGACGCGCCCGTCCGCCACGCGCGGCGACTCGGAGAGGCCGAAGAGCTCCTGGAGCTTCACCGCGAGGACCGGCGGCCCGTCGGCGCCGTACTCGAGCGGGACGTCCCGGCCGGTCGGAACCGGGAGCGCGGCCGGGGCGTGGAGGTCGAGGAGGCGGAGCGCGCGGGACCCGAGCCGGGCGCGGAGGAGCGGTTCGAGAGGAACTGCGCGCAGCTCGGAGAGGCGCCGGCGTCCGACGACGAGCTCGGCGAGGAGCGACCGCAGGACCTCGTCGTCGAGAGGAGGCAGGTCCACCTCGGGCATCGCCCTCCGGAGGAAGGAGGCGCGGGCGCGAAGACGCTCCACGGGTCCGTCGAGCGAGAGGGCGGCCGACAGGTCGGCGCTCGCCGCTTCGAGCAGCAGCCGCGCGGTCTCCTCGTCGGCGGGTGCCGGGACCTCGTCCTCCTCGAGGACGAGGCCGTCGAAGACGACCCTCTGCGTGGCGACGACGCGGCCGGCGGCAGCGTCCCAGGAGCGGACCGTCTCCGAGAGGACGCCCGCGCCGGGCAGCGCGTCGAGCCACGAGCGTTCCACGGCGCTCGCGAGGCGGATCCGGTCGGGGCCGTTCGTCCCCGCGACGGTCTCGACGACGGCGACGAGATCGGCCTTCCGAACGGCACAGCCCGGGTCGAAGGCGAGCGGTGTCCCGCCGGCGAGGACCGCCTCGGATGGGCGGCCTCGCCTCCTCCGTGCGACGCGATCGGGCCATCCGTGGAGAACGAGCCGGAGGAGGTCCTCCTCGCGGGCGCGCGGAGGCCGCGGAGCAGAGGGGAGGCGACGGAGGAGAGTGTCCCTCAAGCGCAGGACGGCGTGGGCGGCGCCCGGATCGA
Organism: Acidobacteriota bacterium; assembly: GCA_022711615.1. GTDB lineage: Bacteria > Acidobacteriota > Thermoanaerobaculia > UBA5066 > UBA5066 > UBA5066. The sequence goes on along the minus strand of JAKLER010000091.1, from coordinate 12,179 downwards.
GGCCGAACGACTCGAGCCGCGGGCGGGAGAGCCCCGCCCGCTCGGCCTCCTCGAGGAGCTCGAGGCGGAGAAGGAGGTCGGAGTCGTGCTCCGGCGCCTCGGCCGCCCGGCCGAAGGCGCGGCTCCCGGCGAGGACGTCGCGCTCCTCGACGAGCGCCGCGAGCGTCGCCGCCTCGCGCGCGAGGCCGGCCGCATGGCCTGCGAGAACGAGGGCGCCGAGACGCGGGTGAAGCGGGAGGCGGGCCATCCGGCGGCCGAGCGGGGACGGCTGGAACGACCGCTCCTCGACGGCCCCCAGCCGGCGGAGGAGGCGGAGCGCCCTCTCGACGGAGGAGGCGGGCGGCGCCTCGAACCAGCCGAAGCGAGACGGGTCGCGGGGCGACCAGAGGAGGATGTCGAGCAGAGGCGCGGAGAGGTCGGCCCGGAGGAGCTCCGGTTCCTCGAACGGACGCAGCCCGCGCTCCTCGTGCTCTGTGAACAGCCGGATCGCGAGGCCGGGGCCGAGGCGCCCGGCGCGACCGGCCCGCTGGTCGGCGCTCGCGCGGGGGATCCGGCCGAGGAGGAGGCGGTCGAGGCCGGAGCGCGGGTCGAACCGGAGCGTCCGCGCGAGGCCGGAGTCGACGACGGCGCAGACCCCCTCGATCGTCAGGGAGGTCTCGGCGACGTTCGTCGCGAGGACGACGCGACGGCGTCCGTCGGCGGGAGATGCGAGCGCCGCGTCCTGGGCGGCGGAAGGGAGGTCCCCGTGGAGGATCCGGAGGTCGAGGCGCGCGTCGAGCGAGGCGATCGAATCGCGCGCCCGGCGGATCTCGGCCGCTCCAGGGAGGAAGACGAGGACGTCCCCCGGCGGCCCCTCCGCGAGGGCCGTCGCGACGGCGGAGGCGACACGGACCTCGAGGGGGCGCGGATCGGGACCGGCCGCGTGCCGGACCTCGACCGGGAAGGGACGGCCCGGCACGGAGAGGACCGGCGCCGGTCCCCGCCCGTCGGCGAGGAACCGCGCGACGGGCTCCGGATCGAGCGTCGCGGAGGCGACGAGGAGAGACAGGTCTTCGCGAAGCGCCTCCCGGACCTCCCGGAGCATCGCGAGGGCGAGGTCGGCGTGGCGGCTCCGCTCGTGGAACTCGTCGATCATCACGCCGGCGATCCCGGGGAGCGCGGGGTCGTCGAGGAGGCGCCGCGCGAGGATCCCCTCGGTGACGACGAGGATGCGGGTCCTCTCCGAATGCGCCCCTTCGTCGCGGACCTGATATCCGACGGTGCCTCCGACCTCTTCTCCCAGCTCGGCGGCGAGGCGCCGCGCGGCGGCCCGCGCCGCGATCCGGCGAGGCTGGAGGACCCAGAGGGCGCCCGCGTCGAGGAGGCCCGCGTCGAGAAGCGCTCGCGGCACGCGGGTCGTCTTTCCGGCGCCGGGGGGGGCGAGGAGGACGAGCGTGCGGCGCCGCCGGAGCGTCGCGGCGATCTCGGGAAGGAACGGGTCGATCGGAAGCGTCGTCTTCACCAGGGGCGGACAGGATACGGGGGGCCGGCCGCCACCGCGCCGGAGCTGGGCTTCAGGCGGCTCGGAAAGCCCTCCGCGGTGCTAGAATCACCCGTTGATGGCCCGCCGGTTCGCGGCTCCGTTCTCCCGAGTCCCAGGCGCGGAGCGGAGGCGTATTCCGGGTCCGCTCGCGAACAGAGAAGACCCGGCCCACCACAAACCGCCCACCACCCACGAGAGGAGATTCGTCGTTCCATGAAGACTCCCTTCAACCCCTTCGAGATGGCCCAGGCGCAGTTCGACAAGGCGGCCGACGTCCTCGGCCTCGACCCGGCGACGCGCGACCTCCTTCGCTTCCCCCTCCGCGAGTACCACGTCGCGATCCCGGTCCGGATGGACGACGGGAGCGTGAAGGTCTTCCGCGGGTTCCGCGTCCAGCACAACGACTCCCGCGGCCCCTGCAAGGGCGGCATCCGCTTCCACCCGCACGAGACGGCCGACACGGTCCGCGCCCTCGCGATGTGGATGACCTGGAAGTGCGCGGTCGTCGACATCCCGCTCGGCGGCGGCAAGGGCGGCGTCATCTGCGACCCGCACCACCTGAGCGCGCGCGAGCAGGAGGGGATCTGCCGCGGCTGGATCCGCCAGGTCGCCAAGAACGTCGGCCCCGTCAACGACGTCCCGGCGCCCGACGTCATGACCACCCCGCAGCACATGCTCTGGATGCTCGACGAGTACGAGACGCTCGCGGGCGGCAAGTACCCCGGCTTCATCACCGGCAAGCCGGTCGGCTCGGGCGGCTCGCTCGGCCGGACCGAGGCGACGGGCTACGGCGTCGTCTACACGATCCGCGAGGCGCTGAAGCAGCTCGGGATCGACATCACGAAGACGAAGGCCTCCGTCCAGGGCTTCGGCAACGTCGCGCAGTACGCGATCAAGCTCTACACGCAGCTCGGCGGCAAGGTCGTCTGCTGCTCGTCGTGGGACCAGGCCGACCAGACCTCGTACTCCTTCCGCCGGCTCTCCGGCGTCGACGCCGACGAGCTCCTCGGCATCACCGACCGCTTCGGCGGGATCGACAAGGACAAGGCGAAGGGCCTCGGCTACGAGGTCCTCCCCGGCGACGCCTGGATCGAGCAGGACGTCGAGATCCTCATCCCGGCCGCCCTCGAGAACCAGGTGACGGGCGAGACGGTCAAGAAGATCAAGCCGAGCGTGAAGGTCATCGCCGAGGGAGCCAACGGGCCGACGACGCCCGAGGCCGACAAGGTGATCCAGGAGCGCGGCATCTACGTCATCCCCGACTTCCTGGCGAACGCCGGCGGCGTCACCTGCAGCTACTTCGAGCAGGTGCAGTGCAACATGAACTTCTTCTGGGAGAAGGACGAGGTCCTCCAGAAGCTCGACTCGAAGATGACGGCGGCGTACCACGCCGTCCACGAGCTCGCGAAGAAGCGCAACCTCTACATGCGCGACGCGGCCTACGTCATCGCGGTCTCCCGCGTGGCCAAGGCCTGCAAGGACCGCGGCTGGGCCTGATCGGTTCCCCGGCCGGGGGGGCTCCGAGAGGGGCTCCCCCGGCCCTTCCCCGCGACCGGGCCGCCCGCTTCTCCCGCCTCGGGCGGCGTTCCCGCTGACCGCTCCCTGAACGACCGGCCCTGTGGCACTCTCGCGCCGCACGGCGAGCCGCAGGAGGTGTCGATGCCCGGTACGGGTCGTTCGCTGATCGAGGAGCTCCAGGAGCGGGCGAAGGAGCTCCAGTGTCTCTACCGGGTCCACGCGATCTGCGCGCGGGCGGAGGCTCCGCTCGACGAGCTCCTCCGGGAGGTCGCGAGCGTCCTGCCGGCGGGCTGGGAGCACCCGGCCGAGACCGTCGTGAGGATCGTCGTCGGCTCCTCCGTCTTCGTCTCGTCCGAGGCGGAGCCGACCCCCTGGGTGCAGGCGGCGCCGATCCGGGTCGAGGGCCAGGAGGTCGGACGCCTCGAGGTCTCCTACCGCGAGCCGTTCCCGGTCTCGGACGAAGGGCCGTTCCGGCGAGAGGAGCGCAAGCTCATCGACACGGTCGCCGAGCTCCTCGGACAGCTCCTCCTCCAGCGCCGCCTCAGCTCGGCGATCCGGCGGGCCGAGAAGAACGGCCTCCCGCTCCCGGCCGAGGGGGGCGACTGGTGGGTCATCGTCGACTTCCTCCGCCAGATCGACCGCCCCGGCTACGTGACGATCGCGCGGCGGATGCTCAACTACCTCTGCTGGAGCGGCGACGAGCAGGCGATGAGCCTCCTGCCGCGCTTCACGGGGAGCTGGAGCGGGCCGGCGAGCCCCGAGGAGCCGACCGACGAGAACCGCCCGATGGCGCGCCGGAACCTCGACGACCTCCTGAAGGTCGCGGAGGAGGTCTTCGTCCTCGCCTCGACCCGGATGGCGCCGGGCGAGATCCGGACGAGCATCCAGCGCTGGAGCAAGGACAGCCGCTCCGGGTTCCTGATCGAGGCGCTCGAGAACCAGGGGACGTCGCTGACGGAGCTCGCGGAGGCGCTGACGCGCTTCCGGCACGCCGCCCTGAACGACGACGAGCTCTCCCGGTCGATCCAGTTCGACCTGCGCGCGGCGCTCGTGCGGCGCTTCCTGACCGACCAGCTCGACTTCGTCGGCGTCGCGAAGCACTTCATCGGCGTCTCCGATTTCCAGGAGCTGACGCGCCGGATCATCTGCCCGCCCGGAAGCCACGGGAAGGTGGGCGGAAAGAGCTCGGGCCTTTTCCTCGCGGTCCAGATCGTCCGCAAGTCGGAGGAGTACGCCGAGACGCTCGCCGACATCCGGATCCCGAAGACCTGGTACGTGACGTCGGACGGCGTCGTCAACTTCATCGCCTACAACCACCTCGAGGACATCGTCGACCGCAAGTACCTCGAGATCGACCAGGTGCGGCGGGAGTACCCGCACATCATCCAGGTCTTCAAGAACAGCCAGTTCTCCCCGGAGATCGTCAAGGGGCTGTCCGTCGCGCTCGACGACTTCGAGGAGCGGCCGATCATCGTGAGGAGCTCGAGCCTCCTCGAGGACCGCGCCGGCGCCTCGTTCTCGGGGAAGTACAAGAGCCTCTTCCTCGCGAACCAGGGCCCCAAAAAGGACCGCCTCGCCGCGCTCATGGACGCGATCGCCGAGGTCTACGCCTCGATCTTCGGCCCCGACCCGATCGAGTACCGGGCGGAGCGCGGCCTCCTCGACGTCCACGAGGAGATGGGGATCATGATCCAGGAGGTCGTCGGCTCGCGGGTCGGGAAGTACTGGCTCCCGACGTTCGCCGGCGTCGCCTTCTCGAACAACGAGTTCCGCTGGTCGCCCCGCATCCGGCGCGACGACGGCCTCATCCGCCTCGTCCCCGGGCTCGGCACGCGCGCCGTCGACCGCGTCGGCGACGACTACCCGATCCTCCTCGCGCCGGGGCAGCCGGGCCTCCGCGCGAACGTCACCGCCGAGGCCGTCGTCCGCTACGCGCCCCGGAAGGCGGACGTCATCAACCTCGAGACGCGGCAGTTCGAGACGGTCGACCTCGAGACCCTCTTCCGCGAGGCGGGAGACGCCCTGCCGGGCCTCGAGGAGATGGTCTCCGTCCACGAGGAGGGGCGAATCCACCGCCCGCTCATGGTCGACTGGCAGGAGCGGGCGCGCGACCTCGTCGTCACGTTCGAGGGGCTCGTCGCGGGGACCCCGTTCGTCGCGCGGATCCGGGCGCTCCTGAGGCTCCTGCAGGAGAAGCTCGGGGGCCCGGTCGACGTCGAGTTCGCCTCGGACGGGAAGGACCTCTACCTCCTCCAGTGCCGCCCGCAGAGCTTCGCCGACGAGAGCCAGGCGGCGGCGATCCCGACCGACGTCCCGGCGGAACGGATCGTCTTCTCGGCGAACCGCTTCGTCTCGAACGGCCGCGTTCCCGACGTCACCCACGTCGTCTACGTCGACCCCGAGGCCTACGCCGCGATCCCGAGCCTCGACACCCTCCGCGAGGTCGGGCACGCCGTCGGGCGGCTGAACAAGCTCCTTCCGCGGCGCCAGTTCGTCCTGATGGGGCCGGGGCGGTGGGGGAGCCGCGGCGACATCAAGCTCGGCGTCGCGGTGACCTACTCCGAGATCAACAACGCGGCGGTCCTGATCGAGATCGCCCGCCGCAAGGGGAGCTACGTCCCCGACCTCTCCTTCGGCACCCACTTCTTCCAGGACCTCGTCGAGGCCCAGATCCGCTATCTCCCGCTCTTCCCGGACGACCCCGGCGTCGCGTTCAACGAGCGCTTCCTGCTCGACTCGCCGAACCTCCTGCCGTCTCTCGTCCCCGAGGCCGCGCACCTCGCGAAGACCCTCCGCGTGATCGACGTGCCGGCGGCGACGGGCGGCCTCGTCCTGAAGGTTCGGATGAACGCCGACCTCGACAAGGCCGTCGCGATCCTCGCCGAGCCGGGAGCGCCGGAGAAGGGGGCGGGAGGGGTCCGCCAGGCCGCGATCGGAATCCCCGGATCGGCCGGCGCGGACGACGACCGGCGCTGGAGGATCCACCTCGCCGAGCGGATCGCCGCCGAGACCGACCCGGAGCGCTTCGGGGTTAAGGGGATGTGGCTCGTCGGCTCCTCGCACGACGGGACGGCGGGGCCGGGGAGCGACGTCGACCTCGTCGTCCACACCGACGACGACCCGGCCCGGCGCGAGGCCCTCGCGACGTGGCTCGAGGGGTGGAGCCTTTGCCTCGGGGAGGTGAACTACCTGCGGACGGGACTGCGGACGAAGGGGCTCCTCGACGTCCGCTTCATCTCCGACTCCGACATCTCCCGCGGGACGAGCTGGGCCGCGAAGGTGTCCGCCGTGAAGGACCCGGCGCGGCCGCTGCCGCTCCACGCCTCGGTCCGGACCGGTCCCGTGCCCCGGAGGGGACGCGGCGCCGCGAAGAACGAAGGAGGCCCTCGATGAACGCACGCGCACTTCCGCTCGTCGCCGCCGGCCTCGCGCTGGCGGCGCTCGCCCCGTCCGCCGCGGCGCAGCCGCGGCTCCCGTTCCCGAGCCCCGCGGCGACGGTCTCCCAGGAGATCGGGACGTCCCTCGTCACGATCGAGTACCACCGGCCCGCCGTCCGCGGACGCGAGATCTGGGGCGCCCTCGTCCCGTACGGCGAGACGTGGCGACTCGGCGCGAACGAGGCGACGACGCTGACTCTCTCTCACGGCGCGAAGGTCGCTGGTCACGACGTGCCGGCCGGCACGTACGCCCTCTTCGCCGTCCCGGGAAAGGAGCGCTGGACGCTCGTCCTGAACCGCAAGGCGAAGCAGTGGGGCGCCTACTTCACAGACTCGAAGGAGGACCTCCTCCGCTTCGAGGTGACGCCGGCCGCGGCGCCGCCCGTCGAGCGGATGACCTTCGCGCTCGAGCCCGTCGAGCCGGGCACGGTCCGCGTCTCCTGGGCCTGGGAGAAGCTCGCCTTCTCCTTCCCGGTCGAGTTCGACGTCGCCGCGATCGTCTGGGCCGGCGTCGACGCCGCGTTGAAGGAGAAGCCGGACGACATGGGGACGCTCCTGCAAGCCGCCCGCTGGGCGCTCCAGCGGAAGGAGCGGCTCGCGGAGGGACGGGCCTGGATCGATCGCTCCGTCGCCGTGAAGGAGAGCTTCTGGAACCGCGAGCTCCTCGCGAACTACCTCCGGCACGAGGGGAAGACGGCCGAGGCGGTCGTCGCGATGAAGCGGGCCATCGAGCTCTCGAAGGGGAAGGCCCCCGACGGCTACTGGAAGGCGCTCGAGGCGACCGTCGCGGCGTGGGAAGCGGAGAAGGCGCCGTGAGCGCGGCGTCGAAGGGTGGGGCCTTTCCCGAGGAGGGAGGCGTCCGCCTCCTCGACGGAGGCGTCCTCGACGCGCTCTCGGCGGAGGCCCGGAACCGCCCGCGGCGCCGCGCGAACGGGAACCTCCACGCGATGGAGGACCCGGTCCACCGCCTGCTCAACGCGGTGGAGCCCGGCACCTACATCCGCCCCCACCGGCACCTTCACCCGCCGAAGGACGAGACCTACGTCGTCGTCCGGGGCGCCCTCGGCCTTGTTCTCTTCGACGCGTCGGGCGGGGTGACGGCCGCCCGACGGCTCTCCGTCGGGACGGGGGAGGCTTTCGGAGCGGACATCCCCGCGGGAGTCCTCCACACCGTCGTCGCGCTCGAGGAGGGGACGGTCTTCTTCGAGGTGAAGGTCGGCCCGTACGTCCCTTCGGCCGGCGACGACGTGCCGGCGTGGGCGCCCGCGGAAGGGGAGCCGGCCGCCGTGGCCTACGAGGAGTCGCTCCGGGCCCTCTTCGCGCCGGTCGCGCGGTAAGGCGTTCACGCCCGGGTCCGCGCGGGCCCCGTCGCAGCCGGGGGGCAAAGGAAACGGGGGGCCTTTCGGCCCCCCGCTCGTTCCGGACGCTCCGGAAGGATCAGTAGGTCAGGCGCGCGCCGAGGCGGATCTGCCAGCGCGAGCGGAGGTCGTTCGTGCTGTACTGCCGGCCTTCATCGAGCGCGTTGGCGTTGACCGTGTAGCGCGGCTTGCCGGTGGCACTGTCGATGCCGGAGTAGTTGAGGGCGCTGTACGTCTGGTTGGAGACGTAGCGGAGGAGCCCGGAGTTGTTGTCGACGAGGTTGATGAGGTTGAGGACGTCGAACGTGATCTGCGTCTTGACGACCGAGATCGGGAGCTCGAAGTCGTAGTGGAAGTCGAGGCTGCGGATCCAGGGGGCGTCGAGCGCGTTGCGCTCAGCCACGCGGCCGCGGAACGCGTCGAGGCCGGTCGTCTCGAGGAACGTGTTCCACTGGGCCTCGGTCGGAGCGCCGGCGCCCAGCCACACGACGTCGCTGTAGTTCTCGGGGACGAAGAGGAGATCGTTGCCGGAGGCGCCGTCACCGTTCGCGTCGCCGCCCATCAGGATCGAGTAGGGCTGGCCGGACTGCGCGGTGTAGACGAGGCCGATGTTGTGAGCCAGCGGGCCGGTGCGGAAGTTCTGCGAGAGGATCGCGGTGAAGCGATGCGGAACCTCGAAGAACGAGCGCGTGAGCTGCTCGGTGTAGATGTTCCCGTTGTGGGTCTGGAACTGCCAGTTCGAGAACGCGACGCTCGAGGTCGCCTCGAACGCGGCCTTCGCCTTCATGTAGGCGTAGGAGCCGGAGAGGGAGAGCCCGAAGGGGAAGCGCTTGTCGAGCTGGACGGTGAGGTTCTGCTGCTCGCCCCGGTCGGTGTTCGTGAGGTAGGTGACGCTGGAGAAGCCGGAGTTCGCGGCCTTGTAGATGGGCGCGCCGTAGAAGGTGGTGTTGCCGCTCTCGATGCGGCCCCTGTTCTCGTAGAAGACGTCCTGGAGGGTCTTCGTGAACATCCCCTCGACGCTCGCGCGGATCCCCCACGGGAGCTCGCGGTCATAGGCGAGGGTGGCGCGGAGGACCTGGGGGAACTTGAAGTCGGGGTCGATCGTGTCGACGGAGACGGCCGCCGTGCCGGGGGGGAAGTTCTTCGGCGGGTTGAGCGGGTCGGGATTGAAGGGGACGTTGCTCGCCGACAGGCCCGTGATCTCGATGCCCGTGCCGCCGAACGCGTTGGAGATCCAGACGAAGGGCGTGCGGCCGGCGAAGACGCCGACGCCGCCGCGGATCTGGTCCTTGCCCGAGGCGGTCGGCGTCCAGTTGAAGCCGAGGCGGGGCGAGATCATGACCTGGTTGCTGGGGACGTCGGTCGTGTCGATCCCGAAGACCGACTCGACGGCCGCGTTGTAGGTCGGCTTGTCGGTCAGGCGCGGGACGTCGAAGCGGAGGCCGAGGTTCAGGGTCAGCTTGTCGTTGACGCGCCACTGGTCGCCCGCGTAGATGCCCCACTGCTGGGCACCGAACGCGGTCGGCCGGCGCGGGTCGGCGCCGTTCGCGAACTTCACCTGGTAGCGGTCGGCGATTCCGTTCTCGAGAGCGTCGAGGCTGCGGAAGAAGTACGTGCCGGTGATGTCCTGGATGAAGAGGTTCTCGAAGTCGAAGAACTCGTTGTGAGTCCCGATCGTGATCGTGTGGTTGCCCTTGATCAGCGTGAAGTCGTCGGTGACCTCGAGGATCTTCTGGTCGAGGCCGTTCGCCCCGGAGGAGCGCTCGGTGCCGGCGAGGAGCGTGTAGGTGTTGTTGCCGGTGCAGAACGAGTTCGGCGAGTTGCAGATGTAGACCGAGGGGAAGAGCACCGGGACGTCGCGGCTGTCGACGATCGTCTGGTAGCCGATGCGGCCCGTGTTGAAGGAGCTCGAGCCGAAGACGCTGTTGACCTGCAGGACGGTGGAGTTCGTCTCGTCGGCGAACCCGTAGCCCGCGGTCTCGAAGCCGTAGACGTTGAAGTTCCGGGCCGGCGTCGCGTCGCGAACGGCGTCGACGTAGTTGTGCCGGAGCGTCGCGTTGTGGCTCTCGTTGACGTTGAAGTCGAGCCGTCCGAAGAGCAGGTTGCTCTCCGTCGCGCCGTTGTAGTCGCCGAGTCCGCCCGGGTCGTACCCGTACTTGTTGATCAGGATGTTCCGGAAGCGGGCGGCGCCCGCCGGGTCCTTGTAGGCGTTCGACGTGGAGCCGTCGGCGGAGCCGCTCGTCGGCTCGGAGCGCTTGTTCTTCTCGCCGCTGACGAAGAAGAAGAGCTTGTCCTTCAGGATCGGGCCGCCGATGCGGGCGCCGTACTGGTCGTAGTCGAACATCGCGTACGGCCGGTCGGACGCGGGGCCGGTGGCGCGCGGGACCTTGCTGCCGATGAAGTCCTCGTTACGCGTCGAGCCGTAGACGGAGGCGGAGAGCGTGTTCGTCCCGCCGCGGGTGATGGCGTTGATCGCGCCGCCCGTGAAGCCGCCCTGCTTGACGTCGTAGGGGGAGACGACGACCTGGAGCTCCTGGATGGAGTCCATCGAGATCGGCTGCGTGTTCGACTGGCCGCCCGGCGTGCCGGTGGCGGCGAGACCGAAGAGGTCGTTGTTGACCGCGCCGTCGATCTGGATCGTGTTGTACCGGTTGTTCTTGCCCGAGACCGAGATGTTCGTTCCCGACTCGTCGTAGGCCGCGACGTTGACGTACGGGTTCGTCCGCGCCATGTCCTGGAACTGCCGGTTGATCGTGGGCAGCGCCTTGAGCGTCTCCTCGGGGAGCGCCGAGCCGGAGCCCATGCGGTCGGGAGTGATGAGGGGCGTCCCCTCGGCCGTGACGACGACCGTCTCGGTGACGGACTCGAGGTCGAGCCCGAAGTTCACCTGACGGCCCTCGCCGAGGGCGAGGGAGATGTCCTTCTGGGTCGACGGGCGGAAGCCGCTGATGGTCGCGGTGATCGTGTACGGTCCGCCGACGCGGGCGTTCAGGATCGTGTACCGGCCGTTCGCCTGGGTGAGCGCCGTGTATCGCGTCCCCGTCGGAACGTGGATCGCCTCGACCGAGACGCCCGGGAGCGGGCTCTGGTCGGACTTCATCGTGACCGCGCCGAAGAGGCGGGCCGTGGTCTCCTGGGCCATCGCCACCGTGGCGGTGCCCAGGGCGAGGACGACCGTCAGGACGGTCGACGCCCAACGGACCCGGGAACGACTGAGTCTTGCCATATGGCCTTTCCTCCTCCTCAAATCGATTGAGGACACGTACATCCTGTCAGGAAGCACACCCGATGATTGTGAATTCGATGAAAAGCTTTGAAACGGCGAGCGAGGAAAATCAGGCACCCCCAGAGCGGCTCCGTGGAGCCCTCCGCAAGCCGCGGAGGAGTCTATAGGAGCGGGAAGGGGAGCGTCAACGACGGAAAGAGGTCGGAGCGCGCATCTCCGCACTTTCCGCCGGGCTCGGTGGTGGCCGGCGGGCGGCTCGCCGGTCGCTCCCTTCGCCCGACGACCGCTCGGGGCCGGCGCTCCGGCGATTCGTTCTATCCTCGCCGGGCAAGGAGTGACCGATGCCCACACCCGAAGCGGCCGCCCCCGTCGTCCCGCCCCTGTCGATCCTGACGGAGTCCGAGCGGGAGATCGCCGAGAACGTCCACCAGTTCGCCGTCGAGACGATCGGCCCGCGCTCTCTCGCCATGGACCTCGCGAACCGGATGGACCCGGAGCTCGTCCGCCAGTTCTTCGACCTCGACCTGATGGGGATCGAGATCCCGGAGGAGTACGGCGGCCTCGGGCAGAACTTCTCGACCGCGATCGCGGTGATCGAGGCGCTCGCGCGCGTCGACGCCGCCTGCGCCGTCTGCGTCGACGTCCAGAACACGCTCGTCGACAACGCGATCCTCCGCTGGGGCTCGCCGGAGCTGAAGGCGAAGTACCTGCCGCAGCTCGCGAAGGAGAAGGTCGGCTCCTACGCCCTCTCGGAGGCCGAGTCGGGCTCCGACGCCTTCGCGCTGAAGACGCGCGCCGAGAAGAAGGGGGACCGCTGGGTCCTGAACGGCGGCAAGCTCTGGATCACGAACGGCCTCGAGGCCGAGATCTTCCTCGTCTTCGCGAACGTCGACTTCTCGAAGGGGTACAAGGGGATCACCGCCTTCGTCGTCGAGTCGGGCTGGAAGGGCTTCACGAAGGGGAAGAAGGAGGACAAGCTCGGCATCCGCGCCTCCTCCACCCTCGCGCTCGCGTTCGAGGACCTGGAGGTCCCGGAGGAGAACGTCCTCGGGAAGGTCGGCGAGGGGTACAAGATCGCCATCGAAACGCTGAACGAGGGGCGGATCGGGATCGGCGCG
>JAKLER010000090.1 GCA_022711615.1 Acidobacteriota bacterium | reverse complement strand
GTCCTGATCGAGACTCTCGTCGAGCTCGGCGCGGACGTCCGCTGGGTCTCCTGCAACATCTTCTCGACGCAGGACCACGCCGCCGCGGCGGTCGTCGTCGGCCGGCCCGAGACCGGCGGAACGCCCGGGAGCCCGAAGGGGACTCCGGTCTTCGCCTGGAAGGGCGAGACTCTCGAGGAGTACTGGTGGTGCACGCGCGAGGCGATCGAGTGGCCCGACGGCAGCGGCCCCACGCTCATCGTCGACGACGGCGGCGATGCCACGCTCCTCGTCCACAAGGGGCTCGAGTTCGAGACGGCCGGGAAGGTCCCCGCGTTCGACCCGAAGAACGACCCGGAGGAGTGGGGCGTCATCCTCGAGCTGATCCGTACGGAGCTCGCGAAGGACGGGAAGGCCTTCTCCCGCCTCGCGAAGGCGATCCGCGGCGTCTCCGAGGAGACGACGACGGGCGTCCACCGCCTCTATCAGATGGAAAAGGACGGCACGCTCCTCTTCCCCGCCATCAACGTGAACGACTCCGTGACGAAGTCGAAGTTCGACAACGTCTACGGCTGCCGCCACTCCGTCGTCGACGGCCTGAACCGGGCGACGGACGTCATGCTCGGCGGCAAGGTCGCCGTCGTCCTCGGTTTCGGCGAGGTCGGCAAGGGGTGCGCCGAGGCGCTCCGCGGGCAGGGCTGCCGCGTCGTCGTCACCGAGATCGACCCGATCTGCGCGCTCCAGGCCGCGATGCAGGGCTACGAGGTGAAGACGCTCGAGGACGTCGTCGGGACGGCGGACATCTTCATCACCGCGACCGGGAACCTCGACGTCGTCACCGCCGAGCACATGGCGAAGATGAAGGACAAGGCGATCGTCGGGAACATCGGCCACTTCGACAACGAGATCGACATGGCCGGACTGAAGAAGGTCCCCGGCGTCACGCGGATCAACATCAAGCCGCAGTACGACGAGTTCCGGTTCGCCGACGGCCACTCGGTCATGATCCTCGCCGAAGGGCGCCTCATGAACCTCGGCTGCGCCACGGGCCACCCGAGCTTCGTCATGTCGTCTTCGTTCACGAACCAGGTGATGGCGCAGATCGCCCTCGCGAAGAACCAGGGCGAGTACGGGAAGAAGGTCTACGTCCTTCCGAAGAAGCTCGACGAGGAGGTCGCGCGGCTCCACCTCGCCCACCTCGGCGTGAAGCTGACTCAGCTCACGCCGAAGCAGGCCGGGTACCTCGGCGTCCCGGCGGAAGGTCCGTACAAGCCCGACCACTACCGCTACTGACCGCCGCGGGGCGTCCTCGTTCGACCGAAGGCCCGGGGCGACCCGGGCCTTCGCCGTTTCGCCCCCTCGCCGGAGGTTTCTCCGTCATCCCCTGGGGGGCGTGAGCGCCATTCGCCCGAGCGGCGGCGGCTCCGCCGGGCCGCCCCGGGACAGGCGCCGGAGGTGCTCCGCGAGAAGGTCGGCGTCGAGCGGCTCGACCCCCTCGAGCCGCCGCCCGGCGGCCAGCTCGGCCTGGCCGTCGCCGCCGGCGGCGAGGAAGCTCGACACTGCGACGCGGTACCTCGCGTCCTCGCGGAGCGGAACGTCGGCGATCCGGACCGCAAGGAGGCGGCGCCCCGCCGGCGCGCCGAGGTCGGCCTCGAGGGTCATCCCGGAGAGCTGCAGCAGGCTGCCCGTCCTTCCTCCGACCGCCGCGAGGCTCCTCTCGAGCACCGCGCGAAGGTCCGCCCCGACGAGCTCCACCGTCGCCACGCGGTTCCCGAACGGCAGGACGGCCACGACGTTCCGCATCGAGAGCGGGCCGGCCGGAAGCGGCGCACGGAGGCTCGAGCCGGGGACGAGCGCGACGTCCGCGCCCGTCCCCGCGCGGAAGGCGTCGGCCACGAGGCTGCCGAGCGGCGTCTCCCGCACCGAGCTCCCGGTCTCGTCGAGCAGGCGGGCGAGCGCTCCGGCCGGGGCCGCGAGCTCCTTCCCCAGCCGCACCATGAGCTCCGCCTCCATCTCCGAGAGCTCCGGGTCGGGGACGACGGAGGCGTCGACCGGGTGGACCGCGACTCGGGAAGAGAGGTGCCCGCACGCTCTCTCGAGCGTCAGCTCGACGACCGACCCGAGGTTCCCGTTCGGTGCAGCGATCGGGCGTCCCCCGATCCAGCGGACGACCGAGACCGACTCGGACTCCTCCTCGGTCAGGACGGCGTCGACCTCCGGGACCTCCGCGAGGATCCGTCGGTTCACCTCGAAGCCGGCCTGCGTCAGCACGACGATCGCCTCGGCCCCTGCCCGCCTCAGAGCGGCCGCCTCGCGCGCCGCAGCCCCCACGAGCTCGGTCTGCCGGACCGCCCGGTCGGGTGTCGTCGTGCCGAGGTCGTCCGTCAGCCCGAGGAAGCCGACGGCGAGCCCCCCGACCCGGACGAGCCGGCCCGTCGGGAGCGCCGCGAACGGACGCCCGGCCTCGTCGACGAGGTTCGACGTGATCCAGGGGAAGGTGGAGCGCCGGACCAGGCGCTCGGCGTGGGCCGGCCCGAAGTCGAACTCGTGCTGGCCGAACGTCGCGAGGCCGACTCCGACGCGACCGAGGGCGTCGACCATCGGCTCCCCGCGGAAGACGCCGCCGAAGAGCGTGCCGCCCGCGAGGTCCCCGCCGAAGACGAGGAGCGCGTCCGGCCCTCCTCTCCCGAGGCGGTCGACGACCGTCTTCAGGCGTGCCACGCCCCCCCTCTCGCCGTGCCGGTCGACGACCGGCGCGATCTCGTGCGCGTCCGTGACGTAGAGGACGGTCGCGCGCGGAGCGGTGAGACAGCCGGCCCAGAACGGCAGCCCGAGAAGAAGGAGGGCCCCGCCGACCCTCACGGGAGGCGGGGCCCCGGACCGCCGCAGGCGGACATCGGCCTCAGCCCTTCCGCGGCCAGTACTCCGGCTCGACGTCGTCCCTCACGACCGTCGTTCCGGCCTCTCCCCGGAGCATCCGGGCCGTGTCCTCGAGCGCCCCGATGCAGGCCGCCTTTCCGGTCGCCTCGGCGAACTCGCACGCGGCCTGGACCTTCGGCCCCATCGACCCGGCCGGGAAGGAGTACTTCTTCAGCTCGGCGATCGAGACCGTCTTCAGCGCCCGCGCCTCGGGAGTCCCCCAGCCCACGTAGACGGCGTCGGCGTCCGTCGCCATGACGAACGCGTCCGCGCCGACCTCGCGCGCCAGGAGCGAGGAGGCGAGGTCCTTGTCGATGACCGCCTCGATCCCCTTCAGAGTGCGATCCGGCCCGTACATCGTCGGGATGCCCCCGCCGCCGGCGAAGATCACGACCGTCCCCTTCTCGAGGAGCCACTTCACCGGCCGGATCTCGAAGATCCGCTTCGGGTGAGGCGACGGGACGACCCTCCGCCAGCCGTTGCCGTCCGGCTTGAAGGTCCACCCCTTCTCGGCCGCCATCCGGTCGGCGTCTTCCTTCGTGTAGACCGGCCCGATCGGCTTCGTGGGGTTCCGGAACGCCGGGTCGGCGGGGTCGACCTCGGTCATCGAGAGGATCGTCGCGAAGGGACGCTCGAACGGGAGGAGGTTCCCCATCTCCTGCTCGATGACGTAGCCGATCATCCCTTCCGTCTGGGCGCCGAGGACGTCGAGCGGGTACGGCTCGACGTGGGCGTAGGCCGACTGCTGCAGGGCCAGGAGCCCCACCTGCGGTCCGTTCCCGTGCGAGATGACGATCTCGTTGTCGTTCGCGACCGGCGCGAGCGCTTCGCAGGCCCTCTTCACGTTGGCCCGCTGGTTCTCCGCCGTCATTGGCTCCCCGCGCTTCAGGAGGGCGTTCCCCCCGAGGGCGACGACGACGCGCACGGCTCGCTTCCTACCCGGCCAGCGTCGCGACGAGGACGGCCTTGATCGTGTGGAGACGGTTCTCGGCCTGGTCGAAGACGACGGACGCCGGAGACTCGAAGACGTCGTCGGTCGCTTCCATCGCGTCGATGCCGAACTTCTTGAAGATCTCCTCGCCGATCTTCGTGTCGCGGTTGTGGAACGAGGGGAGGCAGTGGAGGAACTTCGCCTTCGGGTTCCCCGTCGCCGCCATGAGCGCCGCGTTCACCTGGTACGGGAGGAGGAGCTTGATCCGCTCGGCCCAGACCGAGTCGGGCTCGCCCATCGAGACCCAGACGTCGGTGTGGACGAAGTCGACGCCGGCGACGGCCGCCTTCGGGTCCTCGGTGAGCGTCACCTTCCCGCCGGAGGCCGCAGCCAGCTCGTTCGCCTTCGCGACGAGCTCCTCGACCGGCCAGAGGTGCTTCGGCGCTCCGAGGCGGACGTCCATCCCCATCAGCGCGCCGCCGAGCATGAGGGTGTTCCCCATGTTGTTCCGGGCATCGCCGAGATAGGCGTAGGAGATCTGCCCGAGCGGCTTGTCGCTGTGCTCGCGCATCGTGAGGAGGTCGGCCAGGATCTGGGTCGGGTGGAACTCGTCGGTGAGGCCGTTGTAGACCGGGACGCCGGCCCACTTCGCGAGCTCCTCGACGATGGCCTGCCCGTAGCCGCGGTACTCGATGGCGTCGTACATCCGCCCGAGGACCCGCGCCGTGTCCTTCATCGTCTCCTTCTTCCCGATCTGGGAGCCGGAGGGGCCGAGGTAGGTGACGTTCGCCCCCTGGTCGTAGCAGGCGACCTCGAAGGCGCAGCGGGTGCGGGTCGAGTCCTTCTCGAAGATCAGCGCGACGTTCTTCCCGCCGAGGCGCTTCACCTCGGTCCCCGCGTACTTGGCCCGCTTCAGGTCGCGCGCCAGGTCGAGGAGGTACAGGATCTCCTTCGGGGTGAAGTCGTGGATCGTCAGGAAGTGGCGGTTCTTGAGGTTGAACGACATGGGTCCTCCGGCGACGGCTTTCCCCTGGCGGCGGCGGGACCGCTCCGGGCACCTCCCGCGAGGCTCCTTCCGGACGTCCGTCGAGCGCGCGCCGCCCCTCCCCGGGGCGAAAGTCGGATTCTAGAATGGAAGACCGTTTGACCGCGCCCCCCGTCCGGAAATACGCTTACCGGCTATGAAGCGGGACTTTGCGATCTCCGGAACGACCCTCGTGCTCGCCGCGGCCCTCGGCGGCGCCCTCCTCACCCAGGCGGCCTGCAAGAAGAGCGGACCCGACATCAAGATCGGCGTCATCGCCGAGCTGAGCGGGGACATCTCGGAGATCGGCGACGCCTGCAAGAAGGCCGCGGAGCTGGCCGTCTCCGAGATCAACGAAGCCGGCGGCGTCGAGGTCGCCGGCACGAAGCATCTCCTCCGCCTCGTCATCGAGGACAGCCAGGGGGCCGCCCAGCCGGCCGCCGAGGCGGCGATGCGCCTGATCGACCAGGAGAAGGTCCTCGCGATCGTCGGACCGAACGCGAGCCTCGGCGCGGTCCCGGCCGCCCAGGTGGCCGCCGAGAAGAAGACGCTCCTGATCTCGCCCTGGGGGACCGCCCCCCGTGTCACGCGGGACGACGCCGGGGCGCCGCGGCAGTGGGTCTACCGGACCTGCTTCACCGACGCCTTCCAGGGATCGGCGCTCGCCAAGTTCGCGGCGGCCTACATGAAGGCGACGAAGGCCGCGGTCCTCTACAACCCGGCGTCCGAGGCCCCGAAGAGCCAGGCCGAGCTGATGAAGAAGGAGTTCGAGGGGCGCGGCGGCCAGGTCGTCGCCTTCGAGACCTACGCGACCGGCGACAAGGACTTCACGGCCCAGTGGAAGAAGATCGCCGAGGCGGCGCCCGACGTCGTCTTCCTTCCGGCCTACTACGGGGAGATCCCCGAGCAGATCCGGCAGGCCCGGGCGGCGGGCGTGAAGGCCCCCTTCCTCGGGAGCGACACCTGGACGAACTCCGAGCTCCTCAAGAGCGCCGCGGAGGTGGACGGCGCGTTCTTCTGCGCCCACTACAACCCCGACGCCATGGAGGACAAGGTCGGGATCTTCCGCGGGGCCTACGAGAACCGGTACAACAAGGAGGTCCCGGACGACGGCGCCGCCCTGACGTACGACACGCTCTACCTCCTCAAGCAGGCGCTCGAGACCGCCACCGGCGACGACCGCGAGGCGGTGCGCGAGGCCTTCTCGAAGATCTCGAGCTTCGACGGCGTGACGGGCCGGATCGTCTTCAAGGGAGGCGCCCCCGACCCGGTGAAGAGCGTCGTGATCAAGCAGTTCAAGGCGGGGAAGATCTCCTTCGTGACCAACATCGACCCCGACTGAACGAGGCCACACTCGGCCTCGTTCAGCCCCACCCGGGCCTCCGGCCCTTCCCCGTATCGACCCCGACTGAACGTAACGGCTTCCCGGCATTCCCCGAAGGGCCCGCTCGCGCGGGCCCTTCGTGCTTTCCCCCGTTCCGCGGGCGACCGGGACCGAATGGCCGGCGGCGTGCGAGGATCGTCGGGACGGACGCGCCATGAAGTACACCCAGCTCGGCCGCACCGGCCTCGTCGTCTCCCGCCTCGCCCTCGGCTGCATGAGCTACGGAGACCCGCGCTGGCGCCCGTGGGTCCTTTCGGAGGAGGACGCGCGGCCCTTCTTCCGGCAGGCCCTCGAGGCGGGGATCAACCTCTTCGACACGGCCGACATGTACTCGCTCGGGGTGAGCGAAGAGGTCACGGGTCGTCTCCTCGGCGAGATGGGACGCCGCGACGAGCTCGTGATCGCGACGAAGGTCTACTTCCCGATGGGCCCCGGCCCGAACAGGTCCGGGCTCTCACGCAAGCACGTCGTCCAGGCGTGCGAGGCGAGCCTCCGCCGCCTCGGCGTCGAAACGATCGATCTCTACCAGATCCACCGCTTCGACCCCGCGACGCCGATCGCCGAGACGCTCGAGGCGCTCGACCTCCTCGTCCGCCAGGGGAAGGTCCGCTACGTCGGGGCGAGCTCGGGTGAGGCCTTCCGGATGGCGAAGGCCCTCGCGACTGCGGATCTCCGCGGCTTCCCGCGCTTCGTCTCGATGCAGAACCACTACAACCTCCTCTACCGCGAGGAAGAACGGGAGATGCTCCCGCTCTGCGCCGAGGAGGGGCTCGGGGTCCTCCCGTGGTCGCCGCTCGCCCGGGGTCTCCTCGCCGGGACGCGGGCGACGCCGGCAGACCGCGAGGCGACGCCCCGCGCCGCCACGGACGACTATGCCCGGCAGCTCTACGACCACCCCACGGACGCCGACGTGATCGGCGCGACGCGCGCGGTCGCCTCGGCCCGGGGCGTGCCGATGGCCCGGGTCGCGCTCGCCTGGCTCCTCGCGCGTCCCGCCGTCACCGCGCCGATCGTCGGCGCGACGAAGCTCGCGCACCTCGACGACGCGCTCGCCGCGCTCGACCTCGAGCTCACGCCGGAGGAGACCGCCGCGCTCGAGGAGCCCTACAGGCCCCACGCCGTCCGCGGCTTCGCGTTCGCGCCGCCCGCCCGCTGAGGCGTCCGCGGCCTATCATCCGGACCCGTCCCGGAGGAGGTCCCTCATGAGAGTCTTCGTCACCGGAGCCACAGGACACATCGGCTCGGCCGTCGCGGCCGCCTTCGCCCGCGCCGGGCACGAGACCATCGGTCTCGTACGGGACCTGCGGAAGACCGCGCCCCTCGAGGCCGCGGAGGTCGTGCCGGTCCTCGGGACGATGGAGGAGCCCGACGCCTGGCGGGAGGTCGCCGGACGCTGCTCCGTCCTCGTCCACTGCGCCGTCGACTCGTCGGACCGCTCGTGGGACCTCCACCGCGCCGCCCTCGGAGCCCTGCGCGACGCCGCCCGCGATCGCACCGACCGCGTCCTCCTCGCCACGAGCGGCGTCTGGGTCTACGGCGACACGGGGGAGGCCGCGGTCGACGAGTCGACCCCGCTCGACCCGCCGACGTTCTCCGCGCCCCGTCCGGCCGTCGACGCCGCCGTCCTCTCCTGGAACGGCGCCGGCCTGCGGACGCTCGTGATCCGGCCCGGGTGCGTGTACGGGGGCGGCGGGAGCCTCACCGCGGCGTGGTTCGAGAGCGCCGCGCGGGACGGCGCCGCCCGGATCGTGGGAGACGGCGAGAACCGCTGGGCGATGGTCCACCGCGACGACCTCGCGGACCTCTACGTCCGGGCCGCGGAGTCGGGCCTCGGAGGCGAGGTGCTGAACGCGACGGATCGGAGCCGGGCCACCGTCCTCGACTGCGCCCGCGCGGCGAGCCGCGCCGCGGGGGCGGAGGGGCGCGTCGAGCACGTGCCGGTCGAGCAGGCGGTCGCCGCGATGGGCCCGTTCGCGACCGGCCTCGCCCTGAACCAGCACGTGGCGTCGTGGAAGGCCGTGCGGCGGCTCGGGTGGACCCCCCGCCACGCCGGCTTCGTCGACGAGGCGCCCCGCCTCTTCGCGGCCTGGCGGGCCTCCCGGCCGGAGGGTGCGTGAGCGCCTCCGCGGTCGGCTCGATCGACTGGCCGGACCTCACGGGCGAGGACGCCGCGCGCCTCCGCGCCGGCGCCGCGATCTGAGTTCCGGAATGGGCCGTACAATCCGGGAAACGGTCTCACGTTGAACGTCCTCCTCAGACCTCCCGAGTTCGACCACTACTCCGTCTCTCGCGTCCTGGGCGAGGGTGGGATGGGGATCGTCTTCCTCGCGGAGGACCGCCGGACGCACCTGCCGGTGGCCGTCAAGGTGATGTCGCGGAGCCTGACCGACCCCGAGCTCCAGGCGCGGTTCATGAAGGAGAACCAGATCCTGGCCTCGCTGAACCACCGGAACATCGTCCGGTGCTACGAGATCACCCGGTCGCGCGAGGGGCTCCCGACGATCGTCATGGAGTACGTGAAGGCGGTCGACTTCGGCGCCTTCGAGGGCCGGCCGTTCCCCGAGCTCATTCCCCTCATGGTCCAGGCCGCGATGGGGCTCGCGTACCTCAAGGAACGGAACATCCTCCATCGCGACCTCTCGCCGAACAACATCATGGTCACCCTCCAGGACGAGCGGCGCCTCGTGAAGATCCTCGACTTCGGCGTCGCGAAGGTCCTCCAGGAGGGGAGCGGCGGGGAGCTGACTCAGACCGGGGAGTTCCTCGGAAAGCTCGCCTACGCCTCGCACGAGCTCCTGACGTTCGGGCAGGTCGACTTCCGGAGCGACATCTACTCGCTCGGCGTCATCTTCTTCCGCCTCCTCACGAAGCGCCGCCCGATCAACGTCCAGAACTCGAGGAACTACCTCGAGTGGGTGATGGCGCAGGAGAACCGCGGGCCGATCGACTTCACCGCCCCCGAGGGGAACCCGGCGATCCCGGAGCCGCTCCAGGCGCTCGTCCTGAAGATGCTCGCGAAGAAGTCCGAGGACCGGCCGCAGGGGTACGAGGAGATCATCGACGCCCTCGTCGCCGCCCAGTCCGAGGCGGAGAAGTCCGGCCTCGTCCCGGACCCCGAGACGGTCTCGACCCTCCCGTCGCCCGAGGCGCGCAGCTCGATCTCCGGCTCGGCCGGGACTCCCGCGTCTCCAGCCGGGGCCGGCTCCGGGGCGCCGCTCTTCGACGACGGCGCGTTCCCCTTCACCGAAGCCGAGACGAAGGCCCCGTCCTCCGCCTCGCGGCTCGCGGCGTCGGATTTCCCCGCTCGGGCTCCGGCCCCGAAGGCCGCCCCCGCCTCGCAGATGCCCGACTGGCTCGAGCAGGCCGACTACAACGAGCAGATGCAGGTGATCAGCGAGAGCAAGCAGGGGATCTCCCGCTCGCCGGTCGTCCACCCCGTGTTCGGCGGGGAGTCGAGGTCGAGGCCGATCAAGCGCGACACCGAGTCGATCCGGGTGCGCCAGAAGGAGGCCGCCGGCAGGAAGCGGAAGACCCTCCTCGTCGCGCTCCTCGTGGTCGCGGTGCTCGGCGGGGGCGCGTGGGCCGGCTGGACGTTCTACGTCAAGCCGAACCTCCCCTCCTCCTCCCCCGAGGCCTTCGCGCTCCCCGCCCCGCCCGACCCGGCCTCCGCGGCGCCGGCCACCGCCCCCGAGGTCGTCCTTCCGAAGCCCACTCCCGAGGCCGCGAAGCCCGTGAGCCGGGCCGCGAAGCTCGGTCCGGCAGAGAGGCGCCTGGTCGACTCGAACGTCGTCGGCTTTTACGCCTCCGCCGACACGATGGGGCAGGGCGGCCTCATCATCATCCTTCGGTTTCGCGAGCCCGCGAACGTCTCCGGCGTGAAGTCGGCCCGGATCGTCTCGGCCTCCGACGCTTCCGGCAGGAACGTACCGGGCGTCGCCGGGACGACGGCCGAGATCCGCTGGAACTTCAGCGACGACCCGACGAGCCTGGTCCGCGTCCGGCTCTTCGCCGTCGGTGCGGACGCGGCCGCGGCGGCCGCCTCCCTCCGCTCCATCTCCGTCGAGATCGGCCCGGCGACGATGCGCGCGAAGTTCGACCCGCGGGTCCTCTCGAGCTAGCAGAGGTGGCGGCGGCCCCAACGGGACGCTCGCGTTCGCCTGAGGCGTCGCGGGCGGACTCCGCGAGCCATGCCCGCGCCGGTCGGCCGTCGGTCACGTTCCGGGAGGCGAGTGACGGCGACGTCCCCGCCCTCCTCCCGATGATGCGGGCGCTCTGGGAGCACGAGGGGATCCCGTTCGACGAGAGGCTCGTCGTACCGCCGCTCCGCGAGCTCCTCGCGGCCCCCGCGCTCGGGCGCGTCTGGCTCGCGCTCGTCGGCGACGCGGTGGCCGGCTACGCGATCGGAACGTGGGGCTTCAGCACCGAGCAGGGGGGCCGCTTCCTCCTCCTCGACGAGCTCTTCGTCCTCCCCCCCTTCCGCGGACGCGGAATCGGGAGGGCCGCGCTCGCCTTCGTCGAGAAGGCCGCACGCGCAGGGGGGGGACGTGCCGTCCGGATCGAGGTGGCCGAAGAGAACGACGGCGCGAGGCGGCTCTACCGGGAGGCCGGCTACGTCGACCCGCGGCGCCTTTTCCTCGCCCGGAGCCTGACCGAGAGCTGACGTCGGCCCGCGAAGCGACGCCTCGGGGCCTACACTCCACGCGGAGACGCGATCGGGACGTGCCGCTCAGACGCATCGAGATCGAAGGCTTCCGCGGGATCCGGCGGATGACGCTGGACCTGGACGAGACGACCACGCTGATCGGGGAGAACTCCTGCGGCAAGACGAGCGTCCTCGACGCGCTCGAGCTCGTCTTCGGGCACCGCGGAGCGCAGCCCGCCTTCTCGCCCCTCGACTTCCACCTGCCCGTCGGAACGGCGGCTCCGGTCGAGCGGATCGCCATGAGGTTCACGTTCTCCGCCGACGGCGGGCGCGAGACCGTCGCCGAGCTCACCGCCGCCCGGACCCCCGACGGCTCCCCCGCTCCCGCCACGGCTCGCCTCACCGACCGCGAGGGCCGCGACCTCGCGCCGGGGGACGAAGAGGCCGTCGCGTCGTTCCGTCGCCGGCATCCCGTCCTGCGCGTCCGCTTCAACCGGCCGCCCCGCCCCGCGCCCCCGGGGCTCGAGCCGGAGGACGCATCGAGCCCGGACGAGACGTCCGCCCCGGCCGTCCCGGCGATCGGGGGCGGCGGGGAGGGCGAGGTGACCCGGAAGCTCCGGCGGACGGTCGAGAGCGCCTACCGGAAGTTCTCGGGCTCCTGGAGGCCCCATCCCGAGGAGCTCCGGGAGCCGATCGCCGCAGCCCGCGCGCTCGCGGAGCGCTGGATCGAGCGGCTTCGCCTGGCGCCCCGTGCGCCCGGCGGCCGAACGACCGAGATCCTCGCCGAGACGCCGGTCCTCCTCGGCGGCACCAACCCCCTTCGGACCGAGTCGCGCGAAGGGACCGGAATGCAGAGCCTCGCGCTCCTGATGCTCCTCGGCGCCGTCCTCGACGCCGAGAACGGCTCCCCCGTCGAGGCGGGCGCCGAGCCGCTCGTCCTGATCGAGGAGGCCGAGGCCCACCTCCACCCGATCCTGGCCGCACGCGTCTTCGGCCTGATCGATCGCGTCGCCGGGCAGAAGATCCTGACGACGAACTCGGGCGACCTCCTCGCCTCGGTCCCCCTCCACGCGATCCGCCGCCTCGTCCGGAACGGGGGCGGAGTGGCCGTCCACGGCCTCGCGGAAGGGGCGCTGTCGGTCGACGAGATGCGGCGCGTCGGCTACCACATCCGCGTCAACCGGGCCTCCTCGGTCTTCGCCCGCTGCTGGCTCCTCGTCGAGGGGGAGACCGAGTCGTGGCTCCTGCCCGAGATCGCCCGGCTCATCGGGTACGACCTCCCCGCCGAGGGGGTCCGGTGCGTCGAGTTCGCCCAGTGCGGGATCGCGCCGCTCGTGAAGATGGCGCGCGGCCTCGGGATCGAGTGGCACCTCCTCGCTGACGGCGACGACGCGGGCCGGCACTACGTCCGCGCGGCCCGCTCCTTCCTCCAGGGAGAGCCCGACCGCGAGCGTGTCACCGGCTTCCGCGAGCGGGACGTCGAGCACCACCTCTGGGGAGCCGGGTACGCGGGCGTCTACCGGGCGGCCGCCCAGCGCGCCGGGATGCTCCCGTCCCTCTTCGGCCGGCGCCGCATTCCCACGACGGCGATCATCGACCGCGCGCTGAAGGCGCACGGGAAGCCGCGCATGGCGCTCGAGGTCGCCGAGGCGATGGCCGCGCCCGATTCCCCGGGGGTGCCGCGCCTCCTCGCGTCGGTCGTCGAGAAGACGGTCCGCCTCGCCCGCTTCTCCACCTGAACGGGCGGGAGACCGGCCCCGGGGGCCTATCCCGCGAGGAGCGGGATGGCGTCGGTGAGGCGCGCCACGTGCAGCACCGGCCCCGGAAGAGGACGGCGAGAGGGGTTGTAGAGGACCGGGAGCCAACCCGCCCCCTTCGCGCCGACGGCATCGGTCTCGTAGTGGTCTCCGAGGTAGAGCTTCCGGCGACCGTCGGCTCCGCCCTCGCCGCACGCCGACCGGACCGCGGCGTCGAAGATCGCGCGAGCCGGCTTCATCGCCCCCGCCTCCTCGGAGAGGACGATGTGCTTCACCCACCGCTCCAGCCGGAAGCGCGCCAGCTTCGCGCGCTGCAGCTCCCGGAAGCCGTTCGAGAGGACCCCGACCTCGCCCCGCTCCGCGGCGGCGGCGAGGAGCTCCTCGGCCCCCTCGTTCAGCCGCCACGCCCCGCGGTAGCGCTCGAGGTAGAAGGCGCCCGCCTCGTCGGCCGCCGCCGGGTCGCGTCCGAGCTCCTCCAGGGGATCGGCGAAGCGTCGCCGGTGGAGCTCCTCCCGCCCGATCTCCCCGCGGCCGTAGGCCGCCCAGAGGCGCCCGTTCGCGCGGCGGTAGGCAGCAAGCCATTCGCAGAACTCCAGGGAGCCGAAGACGCCCCTCCTTCCCTCGAACGTCTCCTCCTGCGCCCGCGCCTCCGCCCCCGCGTGGTCGAGCAGCGTGTCGTCCAGGTCGAAGAAGAGCAGCCCCCTCACCCCGTCATCCTCCCACACTCCCCCACCGGT
>JAKLER010000009.1 GCA_022711615.1 Acidobacteriota bacterium | reverse complement strand
AGCCTCCCCCCGCCGCTCCCGCCTCTTCCTGGGCCTTCTCAACCAGAAGACCCGATACCGCCTCGCCCAGCTCCTGATGCGCCTTGAGGCCATCCCCCCAACTGTGGCGCACCTGCATCTGGACCTTCCGCCACCTTGGCGAAAGCACCCCTCAGTCCCCGCCGATTTCCTCCGCTACTGCCCTCTCGTCCCGGCTTGAACTGAGGTTTCTCGGCTGAGCGGGGCTCCGCCCCGGAGCGAGCGTTCGCGGCTGCGCGCCGTGGTCGTTCGCCCCCGCGTCAGGAGCCGCCCGTTTTCTGCTCCAGTGTCAGCCGCACCGAGTTCCGACCCGGGGCGACAGAGACCCCGACCCGGAGCGGCCCGGGGCCACTGGCCGCAGCGACATCCGGCAGGAGGACGGAGTACTCCCCGGGCGTGAGGTCGGGAATGACGAGGCTTCCCCTCGCGTCGGAGTACGGGGGCAGGCCGCGAAAGGCGAGGTGTTGCATGAGCAGCGCGGGCTGGATGACGGTGCCTCCGAGCTGAAGAACGGCCGATCGAGCGGGCACCGGCATCCCCTGCTGATCGACGAACTGCACCTCCAGCAGCCCGCTCTCGGCGGGAGCGAGGACCAGCTCCTCCTCCTGGCCGACGTCGTAGACGTCGTGGATCGTCAGGGGAGCTCGCGGCGAGACCAGGACCAGGCGGAAGGATCGCTCGCCCGATCGGCTCACCTCGAATCGCCCGTCGGCGTCCGTGGCCTCCGACGCCCGCAGGAAGCCCCCCGTCTCCGTGATGGCCGCGATCCTCGCTCCGACGATGGGCACGCCCATCGATCCGACGAACCGTCCGCTCAGGACCTGGTCCCGCTCCAGGCGGATCTCCACCGGAGGCGGAGCACCTTCCTCCGGGATGAGGACCGAGACCTTCTCCGACCGGCGGAACCCGGCGGCGTCCGCATGAAGCGTGCTGGTCGTCCCGCTCTGCACCGAGAACGACACCGATCCGTTATCGTCTGTCCTCATCGTGCTCGTCGTCGACTGCCGTTTCTCCGAAGCCTTGTGCGTCACGGTCGCACCCGGGAGGGGCCGTCCTTCCGCATCGACGACCCGGCACACGAGGTCGCCTTCGGCGAGCTGAATCTGGACATGAGCACCCGTCTTCGGGACGGAGACGGTCCTTCGCGCCAGCTCGCCGGCGTTGACCCTATAGATCCCTTCTCTCCAGACGAAGGCCTCGAACTCTCCGTCCTCGTCGGTTGAGACCTTCTCCCCCTCGGGAACGAGGTTCACCGACGCGACTTTTTCGCCGAGATCCTGCGCGCCGATGACGATCGTCACACTGGGCACTCCCTTCCGCCCTCGCGTCACCGCGCCGGTGATCCGGATGCGTTCCAGCCGCAGCTCGACGACGTCCGCCGAGTCAGGCAGCAGCTCCACGACCTGCTGGAACTCGGGCTGGGCGCTCTCGACCTGGACCGTGACGATCCAGGTCCCCGGCGCGACGACTCCAGGGCGCCACCGTCCCTCTTCGTCGGTGCGGCCCGTCTTCCAGTAGCGAACGATCCTGCCGGTTCCACCCTTTCCCTTCTCTCTGAGGCGCACGGTCCGTCCGGCACCGGGCTCGCCGTCGAGGCTTAGCTGGAACGTCGGCCGCGCCCCCGCGCTCAGCTTCACCGCTTCGATTCGGTCGGGAACGTCTCGTTCCAGGGCGAAGTGGCTCGACACCGGAACGAACCCGTCCGCCTCGATCCTTGTCGGGAGGTACGCGGCATCGGCCGACAGAAGGCAGAGGCCGGATTCGTCCGCCTTCCACAGGATTCGGCCTTTCCGGGCCTGCTCCTCCTCTTCCCCTGGCACGTACTCCTTCACGACCGCGCCTGCGATGGGCGCGCCGTCCGTCGACTTCACGACCCGCAGGAGGGCGATCGAGCTACCCGAGAGCACGGGCGTGACCGTGACGGTCGCTCCGGGCTCCAGGTTGAGGAGCCGGGCGAAACGGCCGTTCTTCTCGTCGCTCGCGTGAAGCAGACCGCTCCCCGCCGGCACCCGCAGGACCTCGTCACCGCGAAGGGTCGTCTCGACGGCGAGGGACAGGGCCCCGTCCGCGATCCGGACGTATTTCAAGGCGAGGGCGGGGCCCTCGGGCCGGACGACCTTCAGCACCGCCTTGCGCGGCACGACGAGCGCTCCCGATTGCAGTCGGAGATCGACCGCCTGAGCGCGAACCGGACCGTGACCGACCCCCTCGATCTCGACGAGGCCACCCCAGTCCGGAGGAAGGCTCAGCGAACCGGACACCTCGATGCTCCGGGCGCCTCCCTCAACTTGCTGGAGGCGTCGAACCGTCAGCGCCTCGACGATCGGCCGCTGGCGATCGTCCACCAGGGGACGCGCCTGGGAGACGGGGGCGGGGACGTCGGCAGCAGGCCCGCCAGCGAGCAGCGCGACGGAGAGGGGAATGGCCCAGCGCGTCATGTGCGAGCCGACGTCACCTCGACTCGAACGGCACGGTAGGTCTTGCTCGCGATCCCGGCGAGCCGACACGTAGCACCGGCTTCCTTCTCGTCCCGTAGCTTCGCTTTCGGGAACCAGGGTTCGGGCCCAGGCACGCAGGGGATGAGCTGGCAGTACCACGTATTGCCTTCGAGGCCATACTCGTTCCACGTGGCACAAAAGGCGCAGCTGCCAAGTCCCACCCCGCAGACCGGCGAGCCCAGAAAGATCGTGAAATCGCAGCTGTCGTTGCAGCTGCGGCAAGGATCCGCCGATGCGACACGGGGAACGAGGACGAGGGCGGCCATCACGATTGCCCAAAGCAGAATGGGGAACCGTTTCATTTCGACTCCTTCTTTCGAGCTCGCGATACGTTGAGGACGATTACCCGGGCGTCACGCCCGCACTCCATCGGCGGTTGGTGTACGGGATCGATCCAGCTGTCCCTCGCCGACTCTTCGAGCCAGCAACTCTCGCTTGTGTCATCTGAAGCCACTGCTGGAGGCAGGTATGGACCTTTACGTGCCGACGAGGCGCAATCATGTTGATCGGGATCTTCCGAACGAATCTCCCTCCTTGTCCATTAGCATTCGGTGCCACATCGAAGGCACCCCACCCTCGGGGGAGCCCCCTGCCGAACCAATACCGCACGGAGTCTCCCGGCCGTCGTCCCGAATTCCCGACGGCAGAATCGTGCGAGCGAGATCGGCCCGGAGAGCCCGATCGCCCAGGCGACCTCGGCGTAAGGCATCGATGTCGCGAGGAGCCGGAGCGCCCGTTCACGACGCACACGCAGGACGAGAGATCGCACGCTCGTCCCGCCCTCAGCGAGGCGCCGCAGCAGGGTCCGGGTCGCGAGCCCCTCCACCGCGGCTACCGCATTCGCTCCGTGGACAAGGAGTCGTTCCGCGAGAACATCGAGGTTCTCGTCCGTCAGGTCGCCGGATGGGCTCCTCTTGAATCGAGCGTACGCGGCGCCGGGGGTCGACGGGTCGGCGTGAAGTTGAGCATCGATGTCAACTGATCGGGCCACGAGAACCCTCCTTACTAGCTATGAGGGTTTTCGGACCCCTTCAGTGCCCCTTGCCTCGAGAAATTTCTTCGAAATTGTTCCGTGGGTGTCGACTCGCTACGGGGGCGGAGCCCGGGCGAGCCTCGCCGGTCCCCTCGACCGATGGAGGCCACGGTTCCGGAAGGGCCTGAACGCGGCGCAGACGAAGTTCAGCAGGTCAGGCTCGGCTCCGGGCCGCCAACGGTCGACGGAGGGAGGGCGAGGGCAGCTCCTCACTTGCGAAGGGCTCTCCATCGATCGGATCCACGGCGATCGTTGCCCGGGTGTCGACGCGATCTCCGAAGATGTCGGCTCGGAGCGATAGGGAGACCACGCTGCCGAGCCAGGCGGCCGCGGTCTCGAACCTGCTCTCGCGATCCGTGGTCATGAGGGCCCTCCACGGAGCAGAGTGCCGCCGATCCCTCATTCCGCCCGGGCTCCGGACGTCGGCAGCGGGCTCGCCGTCAGCCGGGCAGAGGACATCGACATTCCGGGAAGGCCGGTGACCCGGAGGAAGCCGTCCGCCGTGCGCTCGAGGGAGAACCGCTTGCGACCAGGGCAAACGGCGCGCGAAGAGACAAAGGGCCTCGCCGTTGCGTCGGGACGTCGCTCCGATCCGGCCCGTCGACACGAGCCCGGCGGATCCCCGCCCCGCCTCAGCCCGCCTCGGCCTCCGCGTCGGTGCGGCGCCTATCGCGCGGCTGGACGAAGCTGGAGACGACGAGCGCCTCGCCGATGTCCTCGACGCTGACGAGGCCGAGGAAGGCGTCGCCGTCGTTCACGGCGGCGATCCGCTCCCCCTTCTCTCCCATCAGGCGGCGCTCGCCGCCCCCGCCGCTCCGCCGCACGACACGGCCTTCTGGCACGCCCTCGCCGCGAAGGAGTTCGCCGTCCCCGAAGGCGAGTCGGTGAGTGCCCTCGCCCTCGAGGCGACCGAGCTCCTCTCCTCGCCCGACCCGAAGCTCCGGGACTCCGTCGCGTTCGACGCCCTTGCCCGCTGGGTCTACGTGCAGGGCCTCGTCCCGCCCGACGGCCTCGAGGCTCTCCGCCTCCGGCTTCAGGCGGGCTTAGGCAAAGGGCTCGGCGAGACGGGGACCGACTCCGCCTACGGGCGCTCCTTCTCGGCCCTCGCCCTCTCGATCCTCGCCGCCGTCGACCTGAAGAGCCCCTGGATGACGAAGGAGGCGTTCGAGGACCTCCTCGCCGCCACGACCCGTTACCTCACCGCCGAGAAGGACGTCGGCGGCTTCGTCGCCGGCGCCGGCTGGGTCCACGCCGCGGCCCACACGGCCGACGTCCTGAAGTTCCTCGGCCGCAACCCGAAGCTCACCCCGGCCGGCCAGGCCGGATCGTCGAGGCGGTCGCGGCGCGCCTCCGGACCGCCGGCGTCGTCTACGCATGGGGCGAGGACGAACGCCTCGCCCTCGCCCTCCTCTCCCTCACGCAGCGAAGCGACTTCGACCAGAAGCCGTTCGAGGCGTGGCTAGCCGCCCTCGCCGCCGAGAACGCCGCCCTCTGGAAGAACGGCCCGGCGATCGACCCGGCGGCCTTCGTCCCCGTGAGGGCGCAGCGCCAGGCCCTCGTCCACCTCGCCGCCCTTCTCGCACGCGAGGAGAAGGCCCCGGACGCGTTCCGGAGGAGCCTGAACGAGGCGCTGGGGAAGCTGCGGGGGTAAGCGGAACGGCTTTCTGCTCGCTCCCGTTCTGCCTCCTGCAGAC
The DNA here is from genome assembly GCA_022711615.1 of Acidobacteriota bacterium. GTDB lineage: Bacteria > Acidobacteriota > Thermoanaerobaculia > UBA5066 > UBA5066 > UBA5066. Next base: position 28,302 of record JAKLER010000009.1, on the reverse strand, counting down.
GGCGACACAGCCGCGCTACAGCCACCGTCGACGGCCTCCGGGACTCCCGCCGTTCCCGTCGCGGTGCGGGCCTCCACGCGCAGATCGCCTCCGCTACAGCCGACCGTCGCCCTCCCGGAGGCGCCTGAGGTGACCCGGCAAATCCGGGCACCTACTTCGGAGATGTGGAGACCGAGCCGGGCGCGGGGGCTCCCAGGGACACAACGCCCTGACCGTCAACGACCGAGAACTGAAAGGCGAAGTCCACGTACGTTGGCACGTAGCGAGTGGAGAGCAGAGGCCGCGGCTCGTTCGGGTCGGTACTCGCTGAAACGGGAGCGACGGTGTCTATGCGCGCCGATGAGAACACCCAGCGACGGACGGCCGTTTCCGCAGCCTGTCGAAACGCCTCCTGGTGGGGGCCGCCTGAAGAAGCGAGAAGGGGACTGTCGCTCGTGGCGATCACGAAGCCCCCCTTGTCAAGGTGGAGCCGAATGGCGACGATCGCGGAGCCGGCACCAGAGCGAAGCGCCTCGGCCGGATATGGGGGCAACGGCGCGTAGCGGGGAGATGCGGGCGCGAACTCCTCCGTCTCGGCAACCTTGATGTCCGCTGCCGCCGGGTCGGAGAGGAACCGGACCGCGACGTCGCCCTGCCTCGAGGGATCTTCGGTTCCTCGGGCTGGAGCCTCAGTGTCTCCCGCGCGTGCCTCAACGGGAACGCTTCCGTGGCTGCACGCGTTCGTGATCGGCCATGCTCCGATTCCGAGGGACAGTGCCACCCGGGCAGCCCCGCAGAACGGCGCGACCGGGCCTCGTCGAGCCTTCGTCATGCCTTTACGCGGACGGATCCGTGACGATGCGCCCATCGAACATCTCGATCACGCGGCTCGCCCGAAGCGAGTATCTCGGGTCGTGCGTCACCATGCAGATCGTCACCCCTCCTTCGTGCAGGCGATCGAGGACCTTCATGACAGCCTCGCCATTCGTCGAATCGAGATTCCCGGTTGGCTCGTCGGCGAGCAGGATGCTCGGCTCCCCCACGACCGCACGCGCGACCGCTACGCGCTGCTGTTGGCCACCGGAAAGCTGGCCCGGGAAGTGCTTCGAACGGTGAGACATGCCCACTCTCTCGAGGGCCACGCTCACCCGCTCCCGCCTCTCCAGGGCGGGAACTCCTCGATAGAAGAGCGGCAGTTCGACGTTCTGGAAAACGGTCAGGTCGCCGATCAGGTTGAAGTCCTGGAAGACGAACCCGATCGCCCGGTTGCGGAGTGCAGCACGGCCCGCCTGTCCGAGCGTGCTCGTGCTCTCAGCGTGGAACTCAACCGTGCCCGAGGTCGGTTCGTCCAGCAGACCCATGATCGAGAGGAGCGTCGACTTCCCGCAGCCTGATGGGCCTCCGATCGACACATACTCTCCTTCGCGGATCGACACGCTCACGTGCGTCAAGGCGCGCGTTTCCATGTCGTCCGCCAGGAACACCTTGTCGACATCCGTCAATCGGATGACGTCGCGCCCGTTCACCTGAATCCCCATCGGAACCTTCTCTCTCTTTCGGCGGCCGGCTCGTCGGCCTCGGCCGTCTCCGTTCGGGCTCGACGTCTCTCCAACAGCATGCTCACCGGACCGCGATTCGCCGGTGCGAGTCAAATCGCGACATGTCCGAGAGGATGACGTCGTCGCCGACCGACAGTCCACCCTTGATCTCGACCGCGTTTACCGACGTCCGGCCGACTTGGACCAGCACTCGTTCGGCACGACCGCCCGAGGGCTCGATCCGGAAGAGCGCGATCGTCGAGTGCGCCTGACTGCGCGTCGGACGACCGAGGCAGAGCACGCCGGCGAGGCGTTCGATCCGGATCGTGCCGTCCACGGGAAGGTCCGGCCGCGCGCCGCGCGGCAGCTCCCCTCGAAGGGCGACGTCCACCTTCACCGTACCGTCCTTTACGACGGGGTCGACGCGCGAGACGGCACCCTCCACCAGGCCCGTCCCGGTGTCGACACTCACCGAGAGACCGGGGGTGACGTCGCGAGCCTCGGTCGCCGCCACGCGAAGCCGTGCCAGGAGGCGGCTGGGATTCGTGACGACCGCGAGGGGCATACCCGGCGTGACCTGCTGCCCCGGCTCCACGGAGACGCTCTGGAGCACGCCCGTCGTCTTCGCGCGAACCGTCAGCCCCGTGACCTGGCTTCTCCGAAGCTCCGCGAGTGCCCGATGCTGCCGAACCTCTGCCTCCTTCGCCTGTCGCTGCGCCGCGCCCGCTCGCCGCGTGACGGCGAGCCGCTCCCGCTCGATCTGCGATCTGGCGGTCACCGATGCTCTTCGGGCATCCGCGATCTCCCGGTCGATCGAGGACGTCAGCCCTTCTCGGGCGAGCCGGCCCGCCGCCTCGGCCTGGAGCCTCGCTTCCGTCAGCTCCGACTCGAGTGTGGCGCTCTCGGCCCGGAGCGTCATGCTCTGCGCCTCCAGGCGGGCCTCCAGGTCGACGAGCTCCGCCTCCGCAATCCGCAAGCGCGTTCCCGCGTCCAGCGAGGCGAGCTCCACCTCAGGATTCGCCAGCCGCAGGATCACCGAGTCCGGTGTGACTGGAGCCCCGGGCTTCAGGACACTCTCGACAACCCTTCCGGAAGTCTCCGCCGTGATCCAGAGGACGTCCTCTGAGGCCAGGGCCCCCGCGCCGTGCACCTCCCGGATCAGCTCTCCTCGCTCGACTCTCCCGATCACGACGGTCGACCGCGAGACGACCGGCAACGCCCGGCCCATCATGCCCACTGCGAGCACGACCGCTGCCAGGCACAGGCCTACGACGATCGCGAGAAACAGGCGGCGCCTCTTCCGGGCGAGAGCGAGGTCCGGTCTCGGTACGTCCATCGCGCTCAGGACAGGCCGTTCAGTCGTTGGCTCTTCCGTTCGCATCAGGCCCCCGGCCTCCGTCACGTCAGCGGCTGGGCGCGGACGAGAATACTCGACTCCGGCGCTGGTCCAGGCCGCGAGAACCGCTGTGACGCCATCCCTTGCACCTCTCGCCTACGTCCGCTCGCGCTCGAGGAGCCGACGGTATGTTCCGCACTCGCGCTGAAGCCGATCGTGCCGACCGCGGCCGACGATTCGCCCACCGTCCATCACGAGAATCTCGTCCGCCTCCCGGATTGCATCGAGCCGGTGCGCGACCTCGAGGCGCGTGCAGCCGAGCCCCCGCAGGTTCGCGGCGATCCTGTTCGCATTCGGGCCGTCGACCTCGCTGGTCGCTTCGTCGAGAAAGAGGACCTGCGGACGACCGACCAACGCTCGAGCGAGGCAGATCCTCTGTCGCTGCCCGCCGCTGAGGTTGCCCGCTGCTTCCGACACCCACGTGTCGTAGGCCATCGGCATTTGCTCGATATCGGCCGCGACCTCCGCGGCCGCCGCGGCGCGATGAAGGTCCGCGTCGCTCGCATCCGGCGTGTTCATGCAGATGTTCCCGCGGATCGTCTCGGCGAAGAGCACGGTCCGCTGCGGCACGACGCCGAACCGAAAGCGGATGCTGCGAGGATCGAATGCTCGAACGTCCTGGCCGTCCAGTAGCACCTCGCCGGCGATCGGCTCGTAGAGACCCATCATCAGCTTGAGCAGCGTCGACTTCCCCGAGCCGGACGCTCCGACGATCGCGAGGGACGCGCCCGCGCTCACCTTCAGGGAAACGTTCGACACGACCCAGGGAGAGCCCTGGCCATACCGGAAGGAGATGTCGCGCAGCTCGATCTCTCCCCGAATCGGAGCGGTCCATTTGCGCTCCCTCCCCTCCCGTTCGGACGGCGCATGACGCACCTCCTCCAAGCGCTCGAGGTGCGTTCCGATGACCTGGAGGTTCTGCGCGTTCTCGATGAGGGACGCGAGAGGGGCCATGAAGCCGCCGGCCAGGACGTTGAAGCCGAGCATCCTACCGAGGCTCAGATCGCCCCGCACGACGGCCGCCGTTCCAAGCAGCAGGAGAACGGCCGGACACGCGAATGCCAGGGTCGCCGCGGCGCCGCCCACGAACGCCTCACGTTTCGCTCGACGGTATCCGGCCTCGAGCTCCCCGTAGAACAGGGTACGCCATCTCTCTCCGACCGGTCTCTCGGCGCCGCTCGCCTTCACCGTCTCGATCGCGTTGAACACCTCGACGAGATAACTCTGATGCTTCGACTGCGCCGCGACCTGTCCGCGAATCACGTCCTTCATGACAGCCGCGCCCGCGAGCGCGGCCACGATTCGGAGGACCGCAAGGGCGAGGACGGCGAGGCCGAGCCGCAGGTGGAACGCGATCATCGCGGCCAGGTACCCGAGCATCAAGAGGCCGTCCGCAGCGAGAGAGAACACCTGACGAGACAGGAGCTCGCGCACCAGCGCATTGCTCGAGAGGCGCATCAGCAGGTCCCCGGACGCTCGAACCTGGAAGAAGGCGTACCTCAGCGAAAGCAGATGGTCAAAGAACTCGGCCATCATCGCCCGATCGAGGCGCACCTGCAAGCGGGCCATGACGACAGCTCTCGTCACCGTCGTCGCGAAGAAGGCCGCGACGAGGAGCCCCGAGCCGAGGACCAGCGCACTCAGGCTCTGCCAGGAACCTGCTGGTACGACTGCATCCACGACGTACGCCGTGAGGACGGGCAGGAGAAGCCCGAGACATTGGAGAAGCACTGAGAGCGCGAGCGTCCCCGCAAGCGACCGCGGCGCGGCGAACACCTTCCGGACGTAGTGCTTCCAGTCCGCGATTCGCGCATCCCGGATCGCACATTCCTCTTTCGGCTCGAAGGTGAGCGTGACGCCCGTGAAAAGCCTATCCGCCTCCGCCAGCCCGACCGACCGGCGCCCGCATGCCGGATCGACGATGACCAGGCGGCTTCTCCTGGCCCGCACAAGCACGACGAAGTGGTTGAACCCCCAATGAAGTACTGCCGGAGCCCGAACCCAGCGGAGATCGGTGAGCTCGGCTCGGAAGCCTTCCGCCTCCACACCGAACCGAGTGGAGACGTCCACGATGGTTTGGGCGTCGACTCCGTCTCGTTGGAGACCCATCGCCTCCCTTACAGTCGACAGGCTCACGCTCCGCCCGAGTGCCTGCAGGACCATAGCGAGGCACGCCGCCCCACAGTCGCTCTCGGTCGTCTGGCGCACGACGGGCACTCGGCGCGATCGCCAGCCCGGCTGAGCGGGTAGCTTCGGGACACGCCTGTACGTCCGTCGCAACCGCGCTGCCAGCGCACTCGCCCGAAACAGCGTCGGCTCGTCCTCGACACGGATGTCCGTCACCTTCGACAACGACACCGCAGCGGCCTCTCGCGCGCCGTTTCCAGCCATCCTCGCCTAGGCACCCTGCCGAAGCACGATCGCGGGGTTCACGGACAGGACCTCCCGCGCCGCGAAGGCTGCCGTCCCGAGTGCAACGGCTGCCATGGCCAGGCAGGAGAACACCAACATGAACCCTGTCTCGAGAGCGCTGGAGTCGTAGACGAAGACGGACAATCTCCCGAGTAACGCGGCTGTGGCGATCAGACCCAGGAGGATGCCCACGCCGGCTGCTCGGAGGGTCTGCGACGACGCGAACCGCAGGAGCTGGAGCGGCGTAGCACCCAGCGCCGCGCGGATGCCCAGCTCTCTTCGCCGCTGCGCGACCGCCTGCGCGACCACGCCGTGGACGCCGGCGATCGCCAGGAACACCGCCACTGAAGCGAACGCCACCAGAATCATCGTCGATACCGTGCGACTTCGCATGGACCTCGCGACGATGTCCTCCATTTCCGCCATTCCTGCCACCGGCTGGCGATCATCCGTTTCCCGGACGATTCGTCGGACCTCGCCCGCGACGGCGCTTCCTTCCCCGGCTGTCCTCAAGACGTACGTCATCGAGCGACCGCTCGTCGTCGTGACTTCGGGGGGCGCCTGAAGGAACGGGAGGTACAGAGTGGGGCGTGGGTCCGCCTCGAGCGAGCTGGCACGAACCGTGTCGACTACGCCGACCACCTCGACCGGCTCCTTGCCGGTCAGGTGGGTCCACACCGGCATTCCGAGGTCGCGACCGTCCTCCCAGAGTCGCCTCGCCAGCAGCTCGTCCACGATCGCCACGGGTGCCGAGCCGTCCCGGTCGCGTTCGTCGAAGAGCCTGCCCCGTCGGAGCGGAATCCCGAGCGCCTCGACGTATCCCGCGCTCACGAATCGGACGCTCGTTCGAAAGGCTGCTCCTTCAGCCGACATCGGGGAGCCGGCGACTCCAACCAGCATTTCGCTGAAGCCGAGGGGCAGGGCGTTGGTGATGCCCGCGCTCGTCACGCCGGCGACGGCCCGGAATCGACGGAGAAGCGCGCGGTGGAGCTCCACGATCTCCGTTCCTTTGCTTCGTTCGATCGGGGCGATGGGCAGTTCGAACACCAAGGCGTGCTTCGCGTCGAAGCCCGGATTCTGCCTCGTCAGCTTCCAGAAGCTTCGCAGCATCACCGCCGTCCCGACGACGAGGGGCACCGCGAGCGCCACCTGAACGACGACCAGCGCGGCCTGCAGCCTCAGACGCCCCCGCTCGGCGGATTGGTGGCCGCCTCGGATCAGGGCGCTCGTCTGGCTCCCACGGGCGCGGACGCCACCCAAGAGGGCCGCCCCGCAGGAGGTCACCACCGTGACGAAGGTCATGTAGGCCAGAGCTTGCCCACTCAGACCGATCTCTCCCGCGCGCGGCAGGGTCGCCGGCACCACCCTGCGGACGATGCTCAGCAGCACGAGCGACAGCCCGAGCCCCGCTCCCATCCCGCCGATCGCGAGAGCGAGACCCTGGACCAGATGCTCGATCGCAAGCCTGGCGGGAGTCGCACCCAGAGCGAGTCGAGTCGCGGATTCGCGGGCCCCTCGGATCGCCTTCGCCAGCAAGAGGTTCGCGACGTTCACGCAGACGAGGATGAGGATGAAGGAGCCGGCGACGTACATCGATACCGCGACCGCCCGGATGTGAGCCACCATCCTTTCCTGAAGCCGTTCCACCCTGATGCGAGCGATCGCCTCCGACGTCGACGCGCCTCTCGAAGGCTTCGCCGACACGAGCCTCGCCTCCGCTTCCGCCTCCTCCGGCGTCACACCTTGCCGTAGGCGTCCGAAGACCGTGAGGTAGGGCTCCTCCGAGAGTGCGGCGTCATCATCATTCTGGAGAGACCCGGCGAACCGCGGCACTCGCCCCAGACCCGGCGTCACCCACGCCTCCGCTCCCTGCGGAAGCTGGCACTCCCTCCCCGTCACGCCAACAATGACGTGTGCTATGCCGTCCAGGCCGACGCTCTCTCCGATGACGTCTCGCCGGCTCTCGAACTTGCTCGCCCACAGGGCGTGGCTCAGCACGAGGCCGCTCCCGTCCTCCGCCGCCCCCCTCCCTTGGAGGAAGGCTCTTCCGAGCGCAGGATTCACGCGGAGCGTTTCGAAGAACTCCGGCGTGACCATGGCTCCGACGATGCTCAGCGCCTCTCCGCGCCGCGTGAGGTTGAATCTGCGCATCGTCGCGGCGGACAGGCTCGAGTAGGATCGCATTCGTCCCTTCATCTCGAGATAGACGACTGGGCTCACGTTTACTTGCTCTGCATCGAAGACCTCGACGACCTCCTTTGGCCTCGGTAACGGCAGCGGATTCAGAACGACAGTCTCCACGAGGCTGAACATCACGGTATTGACCGCGACCCCGAGGGCGATCACGCAGATGGCCTCGAGGCAGAGCGAAGGGTTCCTCTGCGCGAACGCGATCACCGACGAAGCGTGAAACCCGAACCGCCCGAGGCCGCGGGCTCCGGCTTCGACGACCTCTACGGCACGACTCATTGGTGTCTTCTACTCTCGCCGTCCGGACCGCTGCCGTGCAGACCGACGTTCTCCGGGCCGCGGGTTTCGCTCCCGGTTTCTGAGGTCCCCTGCCCCATCCCTTCCTCCCGAACCTGGCGTTTGGCTGCGCGGCGTACGACGTCGAGCCACAGCTCGCGCTGATACGCGCAGGCGCCGGAATTCCGATGCGCCCAGCTGTCCAGTCCGTTCAGCACGCACCCTCCCCGGCAGATGCCGGCGACGTCGCAGCCGCGGCACGAGTCTCGTAACGCCTTGAGGCGCCTCGTCAGCGCCTCCTGCGCCGCTGCGCCTAGCCGTCGGCTATAGATGTCCCCCTTCACGTCTGCCCATGACGAGAATGCCTCCGGAAGGAACTGGCAGCACTGCGACAGCAGCAGCCTCGAAACGTTGAACTGAAGACCGTGTGCGGGGTCTCCCGATAGCCCGGTGCAGTTCGGCAGAAATGTGTCGCCCGAATTGGAGAGCAGCACCTCTATGTTCTTGAAGTACTCGTCATAGACGTGAAGACTTTGGCCCTCGCTCTCCGCGAAGAGCTGGGAGACGAGATGGGCCTTTCTTGTTCCGTCCTCTCGCGACGCGCCGAGCAGGTTTGGGGCCAGGCGAGCCGACCGGAATCCGAATCGCGCCATCCGGAATACGCTCGCTCTCCGGAATGTACGGTCGTCCTCGATCGTCCCCTGGAAGGTCTGGATGGGATTCCTCGGGTTTTTCGCGTTGAACAGGCTGACATTCCGCAGGACGTCCCGAAAGGAGCCTCTTCCATTCCGATAGGTTCGCGTCCGGTCGTGTGCTGCACCGTATCCGTCGACGCTGACAAACACGTTGAACGACCGCGCCGCCAAGAACTCTGCGATCTCCTCGGTCATCAGGGTCATGTTTGTGTTGAGCGTATATGAGACCGGTACGTCCGGATGTCGCTTCTCGAGATGCTCCACGATCCTTCGGACGAGCGGCCAATCGACGAGGATCTCGCCGCCGTTGAAAGACAGTACCGCCGGCCGGCTCGCAGCTGAGCGCTTCCTGCTCATATACTGGTCCACGACGCTCAGGGTCGCGTTGATACGTTCCTCGGACGACACGCTCCCGTTCCCTTCCCGTGACTGGCTCTTGGGCTGCACTTGGTGATGAATGCAGTAGGTGCAGGAGAGATTGCACGGGTCATTCGTGAGATACAGGATGTCGTAGTCTTTCCGTTCCTGGTAGAAGCGCGTCATAGCGCGGTGAGCCTTCGACACGGCATGATCGATTTTGCTCTCGAACTGCCGCTCGTAGGGATCTTCCTCGCTATCGAACGCGAGACGGTGAGAGAGAAGCTCCCTCTCCGAGTCTGCGTCGAGGCAGATCTCCCCTCCATGCCCTTCCCGGAGGGCCGACAGTAACGCCGCGCCCCGCTCGTTCATCAGCATCACGTCCGGGAAGTACCGATTCCACGCCGCATACGTTCCACTGCCGACGGGAACCACGACCGCATGGGCGGAGGTTCGCACAACCCGTCTCGTTTCCTCCACGGAGCTCATCCCAAGCCTCTCGTTCTCTCCGTCCGATCTGCCCCCGCCGCCGCGACCAGCTGACGACGCGCGCATCCGGGCAGACACTTCTCGCATTCGGCCGAGCCACAACGACCCCGTACTGGTGGCGCCCCGGGTGCTCATCGATGTTGATCGTTGCGTGTCAGGTCTTCAGACTGGCTTCCGCGAGGCTCCCATCCCGCGACAGCAATTGCCGTGGACGGGTGAAGTTCGAATCGCTATGGGTGTCGGTATCAGCCCTTGTTAGCAGGCTCACACGCGCAGGAGCACGTGCAGTAGTTGCCGTTGCCGGGCGAACCCGCCGCTCCGCCGCTCGTTCCTCCCGGGGCCCCTCCACGAGCAGTCCTCAGCTCGACAAAGGTCAGTTTCCGCATGTTGAGCGCGTTCTTCGGTTCGTTCTTCTTCATTGTGGTGTCACTCTTCCCCACCCGGGGCGCCCCAGGTGTGTCGCGTTGGGCCATGATGACTCTGAGATAGAGGTGTAACTTTGGGACGGCTCGCCTCGACTTCTCAGTGTTCGAGTCTTTCTCTTCAGGGCTCTCCTCGAAAGCAGCAGTGCGAGCACCCTGCCTCAATCCTCCGGCATACACTCCCGTTCCTTCGGGCTTCTAGTCCTCTGGTCCAGGTGACCCTGCTCCTGAAGGACCGGCCTGATCAAACGCCTCGATCCCGTCCCTTCTCTCATCCGGCGTGGTCGATGGTGTGCAGAGGGCCGGCTTGGGCGGAATTTCGCCCAATTCTACGTTTGCCTCCGATCCATCGCCATTAACAACTGGTGCCACATCGCAGGCATCGAATCCTCGGAGGCGTCTCCCGCCTCAAGAGGTACGCACGCAGTCTCCCGGGCGTCGTCCCAAACTCCCGACGGCAGAATCGTGAGAGAGATATCGGCCCGGAGAGCCCGATCGCCCGAGCCACCTCGGCGTACGCCACCGATGTCGCGAGGAGCCGGAGCGCCCGTTCGCGACGCTCACGCAGGACGAGAGACCGCACGCTCGTCCCGCTCTCAGCGAGGCGTCGCAGCAGGGTCCGGGTTCCGAGCCCCTGGGTCGCTGCCACGGCCCTCGCTCCCAAGGCAGAGAGTTGCCCCGCGAGAACATCGAGGTCCTCGTCCGTCAGGTCGCCGGATCGGTTCCTCCTGAATCGAGCGTGCGCGGCGCCGGGGGTCGACGGGCCGGCGTGAGGTTGAGCATTGATCTCGACTGGCTGGACCATGAGAACCCTCCTTACTAGCTATGAGGGTTTTCGGACCCCTTCAGTGCCCCTCGCCTCGAGAGATTTCTTCGAAATCGTTCCGTGGGTGTCGACGCGCCACGGCGGCGCAGCCCGGGCGAGCCTCGCTGGTCCCCTCGACCGGTGGAGGCGACGGTTCCGAAAGGGCCTGAACCCGGCGCAGACGAAGTTCAGCAGGTCAGGCTCGGCTCCCAGCCGCCAACGGTCGGCGGAGGGAGGGCGAGGGCAGCTCCTCACTTGCGAAGGGCTTTCCATCGATCGGATCGACGGCGATCGCCGCCCGGGAGTCGACGCGAACTCCGAAGATGTCGGCTCAGAGCAACACGGAGACCGCGCTGCCGATCCGGCCTGTAGACGCGGGCCCGACCGGAGCCCCGCCCCGCCTCAGCTCGCCTCGGCCTCCGCCGCCGCGCGGCGCTTGTCGCGCAGCTGGACGAAGCTGGAGACGACGAGCGCCTCGCCGATGTCCTCGACGCTGACGAGGCCGAGGAAGGCGTCGCCGTCATTCACGGCGGCGATCCGCTCCCCCTTCTCCCCCATCAGGCGGCGCACCTCGTCGAGCCCCTGCCGCGCGTCGACCGTCAGGACCTCGCGCCTCATGATCCCGGCGACGTAGAGGTCGATCGTCTCGGTGGCGAGAGCCTTCAGGACGTCGTCGCGCGTGACGACGCCGAGAAACGTCTTCCCCTGGACGACGGCGAAGTCGGGCTGGTAGCTCGTCAGGATGTAGTCGACGACCTTGCTGACGTGGTCGCCGGGCGAGAGGACGAGGGCGTGCTTGTTGTAGGCGTCGCCGACGCGAAGCGTCGTCAGGACCGTCCGCGCCTGCTCCTCGGCCCGTTCCTGCCCCGCCCCCATGAAGACGAAGAGGGCGACGACGACGAGGAGGAAGTTCCCGGAGAGGACGCCGAACAGGCCGAAGGCGAACGCGACGGCCTGCCCGATCGCCGTGGCGATCTGCGTCCCACGGGAGAAGCCGAGGCGCATCGCAAGCGCCGCGCGGAGGACGCGGCCGCCGTCCATCGGGAAGGCGGGGATCATGTTGAAGACGGCGAGGCCGACGTTCGCGAGGAAGAGCCAGCCCCAGAGGGTCGCGAGGGTGGGCGGGCCGTCGGCGGTGAGGAGCGACTGCGCCTCGACGAGGCCGAAGTTGAGCGCGACTCCGCCGGCGACGAAGAGGAGGACGGCGATCGCCACGTTCACGAGCGGCCCGGCGAGGGCGATCAGGAGCTCGTGCTGCGGCTTCTCGGGGTTCTTCTCGAGGCGTGCGACGCCCCCGATCGGCAGGAGGACGATCTCCCGCACCGTCAGGCCGAACCGCTGCGCGACGAGGCTGTGCCCCAGCTCGTGCAGGACGACGCAGCCGAAGAGAAGGATCATCAGGCCCATCCCGAAGACGGCGCCCGCGAACGAGGACTCCCCGGCGAAACCCTTCGGGAAGCCCCACTGGAACGCGCCGAGCGCGAGGATCAGCGCGAACGTCGCGTGGATGCGGATGTCGATGCCCGAGACGCGGGCGACGGTGTACGACCACTTCATGGCGGGCTCCCGGCGGACACGCCGTCCGTCATCCCTTATCCGACCGCCGATGTGCCGGGGATTTCGGGGCGGAACTCGGGGGCATCGGGGCGGGGGCGCTTGCGCCAGGCGGCGTAGGGGCGGGCGAGAGCTCGGAGCGCCGCGACCTTCCACTCGTACGGGTCGAGCCAGCTCTTCTCCGCGAGGAGCTCGCGCCCCTCCTCCGGCTGGACGACGAGGGAGACCTTGATGTTCGGGAGGATGCCGACGGCGAGGCCCGCGCGGCGGGCCGCCTCGTACTGGTAGGCCATCACCTCGCGCATCTCGCCCGGGTCTGGAGACGGGAGGTGCGCCAGGTTGCTCCCGGCGAGGGGCCGGAAGATGCAGACCGTGGGGAAGCCGCCGCCGGCGACGATCCGGTCGATCGCGCGCATCGTCGACTCGATCGGCTCGAGCCCCGCGATGATCTCGCCGGAGACGCGGCCGCGGCCGAGCTTCTTCGCCGTGTACTCGAGCGCCTCGAAGAACGCGTCCTGCCCGACGGTCGTCGCCTTGCCCGGGCAGACCTCCTCGAACCACTTCTCGTCGAGGAGCTCGACGCAGAAGCTGAAGTGGTCGCAGCCGAGCTCGATCAGCTCGTCGTACTCGTCCCAGCAGTCCCGCAGGACCGGGACCGCCTGGACTCCGATGAAGCCGCCGACGTTCCGCCGGATGGCCGAGACGAAGGGCCGCGCCTGCACGAGGCCGTGCATCGGCCGCTTCTTCGGGTCGTCCTCGTAGTGGTAGCCGGTGTTGAAGTGGGTGAATGTGACCCCCGACTCCTCGCGGGCGACCTTCGCCACCTCGACGACGTCCTCGACTTTCTTGGCGAGCTCCTCGTTCGTCCCGACGTTCACGCCGGTCGTACAGAACTTGCAGTTCGCCGCCGAAGGGGTGTTGTACCAGTACATGCAGGTCTCGGCGAAGTAGACGCCGAGGTAGGTCCCCTGCAGGACGCCGACGCGGGTCATCGGGACCCCTCGCTTCGTCGAGCGGGCGTACCAGGCCGGCGGGTCGGGGAGGCGGACCGGGTAGACGACGTCGGGGAGGCGGGCGTCGCGGACGGCGAACGACTCCCCCGCCTTGTGGAGCGTCAGCGGGGAGGAGACCACGAACGGCTCGTCGAGCGGAACGTTGACCCAGACCCCCTGCCGCGGGGCGGGGATGACGAGCTCGAGGCCCGAGCCGAGGCCGGCGCGGGTGCGGGCGACGCGGCGGGCCTGGACGTCGGCCCGGGCGGATTCGTCGACGAGGAGCCCCCGGCAGAAGAGCTCGACCTCGAGCTCGACGGGGTTCCAGGGCTTTTCGAGGCGGGTGCTGGACATCGGCCGATTGTCGCAGGCGCGGCAAGCGCGCCGAAGTCGGGCCCGGGGCGGGACGTTCCGGCGCGCGTCCGATATCGTCCCGACCCATGAGCGAGGCCCGCCTCCCCGAGTCGTCCCGCCGCCCGCTGGGCAAGCTCCACGCCCGCGTCTCCCCCGTCGGGTTCGGGTGCTACCGGGTGGACGACCGGTCGGACCGGCACCGGGAGGCGCTCCGGCTCGCGCTCCTCTCCGGCGTGAACCTCGTCGACACCTCGACGAACTACGGCGACGGGCACAGCGAGCTCCTCGTCGGGAAGGTCCTCCGGGAGATGGCCGCGGCGGGCGAGGTCCGCCGCGAGGACGTCGTCGTCGTCACGAAGGCGGGCTACGTCCAGGGGCAGAACCTCCGCGACGCGCACCAGCGCCGCAAGCTCGGAGACCCGTGGCCCGAGCTGACGGAGTACTCGCGGGACTGCTGGCACTGCATCTCCCCGCCGTTCCTGAAGGACCAGCTCTCCGCCTCGCTCGGGCGCCTCGCGATGCCGCGCGTCGACCTCCTCCTCCTCCACAACCCCGAGTACTTCCTGGCGGACGCCGAGCACCGGAACCTGCCGCTCGCCGAGGCGCGCGACACGTTCTACGACCGGGCCGGCCGGGCCTTCGAGCAGCTCGAGAAGGAGGTCGCCGCGGGGCGGATCGGCGCCTACGGCGTCTCCTCGAACACGTTCGTCGTCCCGCACGAGAAGGACGACGCCGTCGATCTCCTTCGCCTCCTCGACCTCGCCGGCCCCGGCTTCGCGGCGATCCAGCTCCCGATGAACCCGGTGGAGCTCGGCGCGCGCGAGCCGATCCACACCTCCGACGGCCGGAGCGTCCTCGACGTCGCCCGCGAGCACGGCCTCGCCGTCCTCGTGAACCGCCCGCTGAACGGGTTCCGGCAGGGGCGGCTCCACCGCTTCGCAACGGTCGGCGCGCCTTTCCCGCCCGTCCCCTCCTTCGCGCCCGACGCCCTCGCCCGCCTCCGCTCGGCGGAGGAGGAGTTCGCGCTCGTCTACGCGCCGCGCCTCTCGGTGGAGGACGGCGTCGCGCCGCCCGAGGAGCTCCTCGCCGTCTCGCCCCTCCTCGCCGAGTTCGAGAAGCGCGGCCTCGACCTCTCGACCTTCCGCGAGGTCTGGGACGACGTCGTCGAGCCGCGACGCACCGAGCTCCTCTCGGAGCTGCGCGAGGTCTTCGACCGCGACGCCGATTTCGGCCGCTGGGCCGACGGCTGGGACGCGGCCCTCCTCGAGGCCGCCTCCGCGCTCGTCGCGCGCCTCCTGCCGAAGGAGGAGGCCCGCGCCGCCGACCTCTCGCCGATCGTCACCCGCGACCTCCACGAGTCGCCCGAGGGGACCCTCTCGCAGAGGACGATCAAGGGCCTCGCGGACGTCGAGGGCGTGACGAGCGTCCTCGTCGGGATGCGCCGGCCCGAGTACGTGCGGGACGTGGTGGGAGCGTTCGGGGGGTAGGGCGGGAGCGAATCCTCGAAGCCCAAATTCAGAGGCCTGCGACCCGCGCCGCACCGAGGACGTCGATCCCCTCCGCACGCGCGACGGCGAGGAGGGGAGAGCTGTCGTCCTCCTCCCAGCGCTTCACGCCGCAGGCCACGGGCTCGATGTAGCCCCCCGTCGCGGCGCAGGCCCGCCAGAGCGTGTCGACCGCACCGGGCCCGTCCGGGCCGTCGAAGACCGGCGAGACGACGACGAGGTCGATGTCGCTCCACTCGCCGGCGGTGCCTCGAGCCCGGGACCCGAAGAGGACGGCTCGCGCCACGGGGATCCCCAGCCTCTGGACCGTCTCCAGGTAGAGCCGGATCTTGGCTAGGACATCGAGCTCAGCCACGCGACGAGCCCCTTGGCCTGTTCGAGGACCTCCGTTGCCAGCTCCGGAGACGGCGGCGGCGCCCACGACTCCGGATACCGCCCCTCCATGCAGAAACGCCCGAGGCGCGCCATCGACACGCCACGTTCCTCGTCCACGGCGAGTCCTGCGACGGCGGCCAGCCGGAGCAGGTCGTGGCTCTTCGGCGGAACCTCGCCCGTCCGGAGCGTCGCGAGCCGCTTCAGCGCCTTCTCGACGGCAAGGTGGGCGAAGAAGAGGCCGTGTCGGCGGTGTCCCGATTCGAGGAGCCGCGAGGCGGCGGCGAGATCCTCCTCGGCGCCCGCCTTCCAGAACGCGGCGTGCTTCTCGCGATCGAGCCCCGGCATGGAGAAACTCTAGCACTCGCGGGTCGCCGGCTCCCGTCTGCCGCACCCGCCCGGGACCGCCCCATGCCGGTTTCACGAGCGGCGTCCCCGGGATGCGACCGCCTTCGGACTTCAGACCGGCGCCGCCACCGTTCACCTCCCGGCGTGCGAGAGGCTGGTGCGATGGGCGAGGGCGAGGTTGTTCCTCCTCGTGGAGTGCTCGTGGCTCTGCGGCCCCGGCCGCGATAAGGTCCGGCGCGAATCCTTCGGAGGTATCGATGAACGTCGCCCGTTCCGGACCGGCTGTCCTTCTCGCCGTCGGCGCCGCCGTGGGCTGCGCCAGCGCCCCTCCGTCGTCCTCCGCCGCGGCCCTCCGCGAGGAGGTCTTCGCGACCGAGCGTGCGTTCGCGAAGACGATGGCCGACCGCGACCACGCCGCGTTCGCGTCGTTCCTCGCCTCGGAGACGATCTTCTTCTCCGGAGAGAAGCCGCTCCGCGGCGCGGAGGCGGTCGCGGCCTGGTGGAAGAAGTACTACGAGGGGAAGGAGGCCCCCTTCTCCTGGGAGCCCGCGCAGGTCGAGGTCCTCGACTCGGGGACGCTCGCGCTCAGCACGGGACCGGTCCGCGACCCCACAGGGAAGCAGACCGGCACGTTCACGTCGATCTGGCGGCGCGAAGGCCCCGGGACGTGGCGGATCGTCTTCGACAAGGGGAACCCGGTCTGCCCGACGGAGCCCTGACCCGTCGGGACGACGGCCGTTACTTCGTCCGGCTCCCCTCGCGGACGAATCCCTCGACGACGAGCCCCTTCTCCCCCTTCCGGAAGAGAACGAGATCGACCGTCGCCCACGGGACGATCGCCCGCCCCGCGGCCCAGGCGCGGGCTTCGCGCGCGAGCGCGGCGTCGTCGAGGAGGAACGCTCCGTCCTTCGCGAGGCCCCGTGCGGCGAGATCGGAGACGACCTTCTCCCACGCTTCAGCCCCTCCGACCGGGGCCGGCGCGAGAACGAGGCCGGCGGCGTCCAGCTCCTCGAGGCCCGCGAGGTGCCCGAGGTCGCCGACGTCGACGACGGCGGCCGAGGAGAGCCGCCGGCCGTCGCCCGCGAAAGCGCGCGCCTTCACGACCGCGACGTCGGAGAGGAAGGGCGGGAGGCCGCGCCCGCCGTGGACGGTGGCTCCGCGCAGGACGAGGTCGACGAGGTCGCCGCGGACGTTCGGCGGGAGCGTCTCGTAGAACGGGGCGTCCGCCGTCTCCTCGCCGCGCGCGAGGGCGTGGAGCGCCGAGAGGAGGAGGACGAAGTTGAGCCTCACGAGGCGCTCCTCTTCCCGCGGGCCGTGCCAGCCGCCGGTCTCGAGGAGGACGGTCGGGGTCCCCCAGCGCGACATCGAGTCGCCGAAGGCGCGCTCGGTGTAGTCGGTGGCGTAGCGGGTGACTCGGCCCGGCACGAACGTCGAGGCGACCCGGGCGAGGTGTCCCGCCAGGCCCCGCTTTCGTGCGAGGGACGGCCCGTCGGGTTCGTTCCGGGAGGCCGATACGGCGAGGACGGCGATCGCCACCTGCGGCCCCCCCGGACCGGCGGTGACGAGCGGGCTCTGGTTGTGGAGGTTGAAGCCGGCCGACGGCGCGTAGCGATCGCGGAGCTCCTTGAGGAAGCGCCCTTCGGGCGACTGGAGCCTCGAGGCATCTCGGTTGATGTCGATCCCCTGCGCGTTCCTCCGGTCGCCGCGCACGGCGCCGTCCGGGTTGAGCATCGGGACGACGACGAGGGTGAGGCGCGTGAGGAGGTGCGCGGTGGCGGGCTCGGCCCCGTTCTCGGCGAGGAACGCGAGGAGGTCGACGAGCGCTGCCGTCGCGGTCGGCTCGTCGCCGTGCATCTGCGACCAGAGGAGGACTTTTTCCGGGCCGCTTCCCGCGAGGACGACCGCGATCTCCCGGCCCTCGGTCGAGCGCCCCTTCTCCGCGATCCGGACGACGCCGCGGGAGCTGCCCGCGAGCGCCTCGAGGTCGGCCCGGAGCGCCTCGGGGGCGTACGAGCCGGACGGGGGCGAGAGCCGCACGCCCGGCCAGGCGGCGTGGAGCGCCTCCGGTGCGGGAGCGGGCGGCGCGGCAGAGGGGACTGCGGCGAGGGCGGCGGCGAGGAGGAGCGCTCCCGGCATGGCGGGACGGTACCAGCGATCGACGCCGCGGGGCAGCGCCCTTCTTGACACCTCCGCCACGAGTGGCAAGCTGACCGCGTCCGGGACGAAAGGGGTTCGGTTCCCTGAAGGCTCCTCCCGCGGCGTGCCGGGGAGCGGTTCCGCCGGTTCGCGCGGGGCTCGCCGGGAGGGGACCCCTCGCCGGGTCTCCGGACGGAGCCGAGGGAGGAACGATGAACCTGACGATCGAGCCGAGGGAGTCTCACGTCCTGGCCCGGATCGAGGACACCCGCCTCGACGCCCTCTCTGCCCCCGACTTCAAGGCGCGCATGTCGGGCGCGCTCACCGGGACGGCGCCGAAGGTCGTCCTCGACCTCTCGCCCGTCGCGTTCATCGACAGCGCCGGGCTGGCCTCCATCCTGTCGCTCGTGAAGGGGCTCCCCGAGGGAGGCGACCTCCGGATCGCCGGAGCGCGCGACGCCGTCCGCGCCGTCTTCCGCCTGACGCGGCTCGACAAGGTGCTCGCGCTCCACGACACGGTGGAGGACGCGGTCGCCGCCGTGGGGGCCCGATGAGCGTCGCCCCGCCGCTGCCGCGGACCGGGGAGGAGCTGCGCGAGGCGATCCGCTGGCACGTCCGGCACTCGCTCGGAAAGGCCTGGGAGGACGCGACGAACGGCGACCTCTTCCAGGCCCTCGGGCTCGCCGTCCGCGACCGGGCCTGGGAGCGCCTCCTCGCGACGGAGAAGCGCTACCGGCAGGCCGGCGCCAAGCGGGTCTACTACCTCTCGATGGAGTTCCTGATCGGGCGCTCGCTCGTCGACTCCCTCCACAACCTCGGCCTTCACGACGCGGCCGTCCAGGCGCTCGCCGAGCTGGGGCACGGCCTCGACCAGGTGCGCGAGGAGGAGGTCGACGCCGGGCTCGGCAACGGAGGCCTCGGCCGCCTCGCCGCCTGCTTCCTCGACTCGCTCGCGACGCTCCACCTGCCGGGCTACGGCTACGGCCTCTTCTACCAGTACGGCCTCTTCCGCCAGGAGATCGACAACGGCTACCAGAAGGAGCGCCCCGACCGCTGGCTCCACGCCGCGATGCCCTGGACCGTCGAGCGGCCCGAGGAGGCCGTCCTCGTCCCGGTCTACGGCCGGATCGTCGACACGGTCGACCGGAAGAGCCAGTACAACCCGATGTGGATGGACTGGAAGATCCTCGTCGGCGTGCCGCACGAGATGCCCGTCGTCGGCTACGGCGGCGAGACGGTGAACGCGCTCCGGCTCTACTCCGCGCGCGCCTCCGACGAGTTCAACATGGAGTTCTTCAACTCCGGCGACTACGTCCAGGCGGTCCAGGAGTCGATCGGGTCGGAGACGATCTCCAAGGTCCTCTACCCCTCCGACAGGGTCCAGAAGGGGAAGGAGCTCCGCCTCCTGCAGGAGTACTTCTTCGTCGCCTGCGCCCTACGGGACATCCTCCGGCGCTTCCTCCGCGAGGGGCATCCCATCGCGGCGTTCCCCGACCGGATCGCGATCCAGCTGAACGACACCCACCCCGCCCTCGCCGTGGCCGAGCTGATGCGGCTCTTCGTCGACGAGCACGACGTGGCGTGGGAGCGGGCGTGGGAGATGACCGTCGCCACGCTCGGCTACACGAACCACACCCTGCTGCCGGAAGCGCTCGAGAAGTGGCCGCTCCCGCTCGTCGAGACGGTCCTGCCGCGGCACCTGCAGATCATCTACGAGATCAACCGCCGCTTCCTCGACGAGGTGGCGCACCGCGCGCCGGGCGACCAGGAGGTCCTCGCCCGCGTCTCGATGATCGAGGAGGGGGAGCCGAAGCAGGTCCGGATGGCTCAGCTCGCGGCGGCCGGGAGCCACTCCATCAACGGCGTCGCGGCCCTCCACTCCCGCCTCATCACCGAGAACCTCTTCCCCGACCTCTACCGCCTCCACCCGGAGCGGTTCAACAACAAGACGAACGGCGTCACGCCGCGACGCTGGCTCCTGAAGTCGAACCCGAGCCTCGCCGCCCTCCTCACCGAGACCGCCGGCCCCGGCTGGGTGACCGACTACGGCCTCCTGCGCGAGCCGCTCGACCGGCTCGCCGAGGACGCCGCGTTCCGCGACCGCTTCCGCGCCGTCAAACGCGAGAACAAGGTCCGCCTCGCGAGGATCGTCGCCGACCTGACCCGGGTGCGGGTCGACCCCGACTCCCTCTTCGACATCCAGATCAAGCGGATCCACCTCTACAAGCGGCAGCTCCTGAACGCCCTCCACGTCGTCCACCTCTATTTCCGGATCGTCGAGGACGGGGAGCTCCCGAAGGCGCCGCGGACGTTCGTCTTCGCCGGCAAGGCCGCCCCCGGCTACTGGATCGCCAAGCAGGTCATCAAGCTGATCCACGCCGTCGGGGAGAGGGTCAACCGGGACACGCGGGTGAAGGGGATGCTCAAGTGCGTCTTCCTCCCCGACTACCGGGTCTCGCTCGCCGAGCGGATCATTCCGGCGGCCGACCTCTCCGAGCAGATCTCGACCGCCGGGATGGAGGCGTCCGGCACCGGCAACATGAAGCTCTCGATGAACGGCGCGCTGACGATCGGGACGCTCGACGGCGCGAACATCGAGATCATGGAGGAGGCGGGCGAGGAGAACATCTTCATCTTCGGCCACACCGCGGAGGAGCTCGACCGTCTGAAGCAGCCCGGGGCGTACTCCGCCCGGCGCGTCTACGAGGACGACCCGCGCGTCCGGCGCGTCCTCGACGCGTTCCGGACGCCCCTCTTCGCTCCGTTCGAGCCGGGGATCTTCTCCTGGCTCTTCGAGAACGTCGTCGAGAACCACGACCCGTACTTCCACCTCGCCGACTTCGACGCCTACGCCACGGCGCAGGAGCGGGTCGCGGACCAGTGGACGGACGCGGCCGGGTGGACGCGCAAGGCGGTGCTGAACGTGGCGCGGATGGGGAAGTTCTCCTCCGACCGGACGATCCGCGAGTACGCCCGGGAGATCTGGCACCTCGCGCCCGTCCCGCCGGAGGCGGCGCCGCGCTAGCACGAATTTCGGTTCCCGCGGCCGTTCGGGGGACAATCAGACTCCCCGGAGGAGTCCAATGACGAATGCCGCGCCCCGCCGACGCCGGGCGGCCCCTGCCGCCGCCTCGAATGCCGCCCCCCCTGCGGCACGCCGCCCGGCGCGACCGAAGCGGCCGGCCGCCGCCCCGAAGCCGATCGTCGACGGGACGCCGCACGTCCACCCCGAGGGGGAGTTCCTCTGGGAGAGCTCGCCGTCCCGCTACATCGCCCGAATGAGCGCGACGACGGGGCGCGAGGTCCTCCGGCCGGTCGACCCGGAGGAGCTCCTCATCACGGCGCACCGCGACAAGAACCCGTTCGAGGTGACGACCTCCTTCCTCGCGAGCCGCCTCGTCCAGGTGACCGGCAACGAGGAGAAGGTGCGCGAGGCGATGAAGTCGGCGAACGCGTTCGGCCTGAGGGTCGCCGGCCGGCTCGGCCGCCTCACCGGCTCGCACGCGGTGGAGCGGGGGGCGAAGAAGCTGATCGGCGTCGTCGACCGCTCCGTCTTCTTCCAGTTCCGCGAGCCGACGCACCGGACGGCGCGCGACGTGTCGCAGCGGATCGAGAGGCTACGCGCCGACGCCCGCGCGGCCCTCGCCGCCCGCGGGCGAAGCCCGCGGCTCCGCGTCCTCCTGACCGGCGCGACCGGCTTCCTCGGCCAGGAGATCCTCGCCCAGGCGGCCTCGGACCGGAGGATCGCGGAGGTCGTCTCCGTCATTCGGCCCCAGACGGTTCGCGACCCGAAGACGCGTGAGGTGATCCGCGTCCTCTCCCCGACGGAGCGCGGCCGCCTGCTCCTCTCGCGGCTCGGCGTCGGCGGGCGCGCGGCGCGCAAGTTCCGGTTCGTCGAGGGGGACATCGAGAAGCCGGGCCTCGGGATCCCCGAGGACGAGCTCGCGACGCTCGAGCGGACGGTCACGCACGTCGTCCACTGCGCCGCCTCGGTCTCCTTCGACGACACCTACGAGAGCTCCTTCCGGGCGAACGTCCTCGGCTGCAAGAACGCGCTCGACTTCTCGCTCCGGCTCCAGCGCGCGAAGGGGTCGAGGTTCGTCCTCCACGTCGCCATCGAGACCTCGTACATCCACGGGCGGAAGAAGCGGTCGATGGCCCAGGAGAACGCCCTCGTCTTCCCGAAGAACTTCTACAACAACTACTACGAGCTGACGAAGGCGATGGCCTCGATCGAGACCGACCGGCACATGGTCGAGGAGGGGCTCCGCGTCGTCCAGCTCCTGCCCGCCATCGTGATCGGCGACTCGCGGACCGGGAACAACCGGGGCGACACGAAGGTCGTGAACGCCCCGGTGAACGCCTTCGGGCGGGCGAAGGAGGCGCTCGACACGCTCCGCGCCACGCGTTTCGGCGAGCCGAAGGCCGCGGCGATCGCCTCGGTCGCGATGGTCTTCCCGGCCGACCGCTCCGCCGAGATCAACCTCGTCACCGTCGACCGCGTCGTCGAGGGGATCCTCGCGGCGCTCACCCGCCCCGAGGCGATCGGCGAGCGGGTCCACCTCGCGACCGACCACCGGATCCGGACCGAGGACATCGTGAGGATCGAGAAGGAGGAGCTCGGCGTCGACGTCCGCCTCGCCGACCCGACGCTCTTCCGGAACGTCACGCTCCCCTTCGTCTCGGCCCTCCTCCGGCGGGCGAACGAGCCGAAGCTCGCGAGCG
This sequence comes from Acidobacteriota bacterium, assembly GCA_022711615.1. Lineage (GTDB taxonomy): Bacteria > Acidobacteriota > Thermoanaerobaculia > UBA5066 > UBA5066 > UBA5066. Next base: position 5,757 of record JAKLER010000009.1, on the reverse strand, counting down.
CCCTCGAGAAGCTCGGGACGATCTTCGGCGGCTACGGCGAGTGGGGGCAGCCGATTCACAGCGTCGGCAACGACGTCCGGGTCCTCGGCCTCGCGCTCCGCCGCCCGAACACCTACTACGCGTTCCGGATGCTCTGCCGGCACAACAAGCTCGTCCAGGACTTCGGTCGCGTGAAGGACCCGGACGAGATCGCCCGGCGGGAACGGGTCTGGGCCGAGGCGATCGAGAGGATCGAGAGGGAGTCGGGTCGGCTCGCCGGCTCGCTCGAGACCGCCGAGTTCCGGAAGCGGATCGAGGAGGTCCTCGACCTCCGGACGTTCGAGGCGAGGGCGCCGGCGCGGTAGACGCGCCGCGTCCTCCCCCTACGGCCCCGTCCCCTCCGAGACGAGCGACCAGCTCGCCCAGACGACCTTCCAGCCGTCGCCCTCCGGGGCGAGGTTCATTTCGAAGCGGACCTTCGCCGAGCGCGGGAGCATCTCCGAGAGGGCGCCGAGCTTGCGCGGCGAGCCGTTGAACGAGGCCGTGAAGGTCGCCCGGGCGAGGTCCGGCTTGCGGTCGACGACGAGGTCCGAGAAGGAGGCCGAGATCGACTCGTAGGCTGCGAAGTAGCGGCGGAGCGTGCCGAGCGCGGCCGCCCGGTCGGGGTGCTCGACGTCGGTGTAGGCCGCGGCGAGGAGCTCGCCGGCGGCCTCTGCGTCGCGGTCCTCGGCGGCCGATTCGAGCGACTCGATCGTCGCCCGCACCGGGTCGGCCTCCTTCCGGCAGGCGGACGGCGCGAGGAGGAGGAGGGCAAAGAAGGGAACGAGGCGACGATTCATGGCTTCTCTCCTTCGGCGCTCGCCGGCGCCGTGCGCGAGAGGAGGATGGCGGAAACGATCGCCGCGAGGAAGGCCGCGCCCCAGAGGGCGTTCCCTCCCCAGCGCTCGAGGACGGCCGTTCCGGCCCAGGGCCCGATCGCGAAGGCGAGGTTGAACGACATCATGTAGAGGCCCATGTACTCGCCGCGGCGGGCCTCGGGGGCGAGGTCGGCGACGGCGGCGTTCAGCCCCGGGAAGAGGACGATCTCGCCGAACGTCCAGACGACGACGGAGACGAGGACCATGGCCGGGGCGTCGGCGAACGCGAGAAGGCCGAAGCCGACGCCCGTCAGGATCGCGCCGAGCGGGAGCGAGCGGCGGGCCGGCCAGTGGGCCATCGCGGAGTTGAGAGGCACCTCGAACGCGACGACGAGGAGGGTGTTGAGCGTGGCGAGGAGGCCGTACTGCGCCTCGCTCCAGCCGTGGTCGCGAACGAGGAAGAGGGCCATCGCCGCGACGTGCTGGAAGAAGACGATCGCGACGGGGAGGACTCCGAGGACGAGGAGGAGGAGCTTCCGGTCGAGATGGGCGGGGCGAACGTGCTCGCGCGGAGCGGCGTTCGCCCCTCCGCCGTGCTCCCGGTCGGGCCGCCCCGCCTTCGCGAGGATCGCCGCCGCGGCGAGGGCCGAGAGGGCGTCGGCGGCGAAGAGGGCGGTGTACGACCAGGTGGCGAGGAAGCCGCCGAGCGCGGGACCGATGCTCATGCCGAGGTTGATGGCGAGGCGGTTCACGGCGAAGGCCGTCTTCCGGTGCTTCGGCCCGACGGCCGAGGCGATCGCCGTGAGGCTGGCCGGGCGGAAGAGCTCGGAGACGACCGCCCAGAGAACGGTCGCGAGAGCGACGGTGGCGGGCGTCCGCGCGAAGGGGAAGACCAGGAGGACGAGCCCCGAGAGGAGGAGCGAGGCCGTCATGAGGCGAATCGGCCCGACCCGGTCGCAGAGCCGCCCCGCGAACGGGGAGGTGACGAGCGCCGTCGCGCCGTAGAGCGCGACGATCGCGCCCGCGGTCGACGGCGAGAGGCCCATGTCGCGCGTCAGGTAGAGGAGGAGGAACGGGAGGACCATCGTCCCCGCGCGATTCACGAACGTCGCGAGGCACTGCACCCAGACCGCGCGGGGAAGGGCGCGGAGGTCGGCGCGGAGGGACACGACGGCCTCAGGCCAGGAGCGCGGTCACGAGGCGGAACGCGACGAACGCCCCGACCCAGGCGAGGACGCCCATGTAGGTGAACTGGAGGATGGGCCAGGTCCAACCGCCCGTCTCCCGCCTCACGACGGCGATCGTCGACATGCACTGCATCGCGAACGCGAAGAAGACGAGGAGCGCGACGGCGCCCGCGGGCGTCAGGTCGTGGCGGAGCGCGGCCTGGAGGCCGGCGCCGTCGTCCTCCCCCTCGATGCCGTAGATCGTCCCGAGCGTCCCGACGATCACCTCTCTCGCGGCGAGGGAGGTGATGAGGCCGATGCCGATCTTCCAGTTGAAGCCGAGCGGCTCGATGAGCGGCTCGACCGTCCGGCCGATCGTCCCTGCGAAGCTGTCGGCGATCTCGGGCGCCTTGCCGTTCTTCGTCGGGACGTGGGCGAGGCCCCAGAGGAGGATCGACATCGCGAGGATGACGGTCCCGGCGCGTCGCAGGAAGACCTTCGAGCGGTCGAAGAGGCGGAGGCCGACCTGCCGGAGCGTGGGCCGCCGGTACGGCGGCATCTCGAGGACGAAGGGAGTCCGCTCGCTCTTCAGGATCGACGACTTCAGGACGCGCGCGGTGACGACGGCGGCGGCGAAGCCGAGGACGTAGAGGCCGAGGAGGGCGGCGGCGCGCGTCCCGAGGAAGGGGCCGAGGAGCGGCGTCTCGGGGAGGAACGCCGCGATGATGAGCGTGTAGACCGGAAGGCGCGCCGAGCAGGTCATGAACGGCGCGATCAGGATCGTGGCGATCCGGTCGCGCTTGTTCTCGATCGTGCGCGTCGCCATGATCGCCGGCACCGCGCAGGCGTAGGCCGACAGGAGCGGGATGAACGACTTCCCCTGCAGGCCCACCTTCGCCATCGTCCGGTCGGCGATGAGCGCCGCGCGCGCGAGGTAGCCGGAGTCCTCCAGCAGGCCGATGAAGAGGAAGAGGATCAGGATCTGCGGGAGGAAGACGAGGACGGAGCCGACGCCTCCCCAGATCCCCTCGACGACGAGGCTCCGGAGCGGCCCGTCGGGCAGCAGTCGGCCGACGAGGTCGCCCGACGCTCCGACGGCGCGGTCGACGAGGTCCATGAGGGGCGCGGCGGCGCTGAAGATCGTCTGGAAGACCCCGACGACGACGGCGAGGAAGACGAGCGGCCCGGCGACCGGGTGGAGGAAGAGGCTGTCCAGCCGGCGGGTCCAGACGGGGGGCGCCGGCGGGAGGTATTTCGCCTCGGCGCCGAGGCGCGCGGCCCACTCGCGGCAGCGCGGCAGGTCGTTCAGGGCGGGGAGCTCGACGGGGCGCGGGATGCCGATCCGCCCGCGCAGGAACTGGAGGATCGTGTCGTACCCCTCGCCGCTCGCCGCGCTGATGAGGGCGACGGGCGCGCCGAGGCGCCGGGCGAGCTCCTCGACCTGCACGTCTCCGCCGCGCCGCTCGAGCTCGTCGGCCATGTTCAGGACGATGAGCGTCGGCAGGCCGAGCGCGAGGACCGGCGCCGCCAGGACGAGGTGGCGTCCGAGGTTCGTGACGTCGAGGATGAGGAGGATCGTGTCGGGGCGCGGCACCCCTTCCATCCGCCCCATGAGGACGTCGAGGGTGACGCGCTCGTCCTCGGAGCGCGGGTTCAGGCTGTAGACGCCCGGGAGGTCGATGACGTCGAGCTCGGCTTCGTCCTCGATCCGGAGCTTGCCGAGGTGCTGCTCGACGGTGACGCCGGGGAAGTTCGCAACCTTCTGCCGGAGGCCCGTGAGCCTGTTGAAGAGCGTCGACTTGCCGGAATTCGGCGGGCCGACGACGGCGACGACGCGCGAAGGCGGCGGGGCTGCTTCCCCGGCCGGCCGGACCGGCAGGGTGGAGGCCGCGTTCACGTGGCGCTCGCCGCGCCAGGCTTCGGGAGCGGCCGGAGGTGGAGGCGGGCGGCGGTCTCGCAGCGAAGCGCGACCTCCGTTCCGTCAACGCGGAAGACGCGGGGATCGCCTCCCGGAGCGCGGAACGAGGCGGCGACGCGGCTGCCGGGGAGGAAGCCGAGCTCCATGAGCCGGAGCGAGACGTCGTCGGGGAGGTCGATCCGGTCGAGGATCGCTTCCTCCCCCTTTCGGAGATCGAGGAGGGTCGCGGGGGGGCGGGTGTGCGGCATGTCGGGGGCCGGCGAGCGGTGAAACTCGATCTCAGCCACCGGGTAGGATGCCTGCGCCGCGCCGAACCGTCAAGCGAAGGCGGGGCCGGAGGGCCGGCCCCGCCGCTCGGAACGGCTTACTTCGCGCCGGGGGCCGCGGGGCCCTTGACGACGTCGAGGAGCTCGACGTCGAAGACGAGCGTCGCGCCCGGCTTGATCTGCGGGGGCGAGCCGGCGTCGCCGTAGGCGATGTCCGACGGGCAGACGAGCTGGGCCTTCCCACCCTTCTTCATCAGCTGGACGCCTTCCTGCCAGCAGGGGATGACGCCGCCGACGCGGAACTCGGCCGGCTGGCCGCGCTCGACGGAGCTGTCGAAGACCGTCCCGTCGACGAGCTTGCCGGTGTAGTGGACCTTCACGGTGTCGGTCGCGGTCGGGCTTGCGCCGGTGCCGGCGAGGACCTCGGTGTAGATGAGGCCGGACGGCTTCTTCTGGGCCCCCTTGGCGGCGGCGGCCGTCGCGAGGAACGACTCGGACGCCTGCTTCTCCTTCGCGGCGAGCGCGCCCGCGCGCCCCTGGGCGAAGGCCTGGATCTTCGGGCCGAACTCCTCGAGCTTGACCTTCTTCTCCTTGCCGAGGGCCTCGTCCGTCATCCCGACCTTGAGCATGTCGAGCTCGGCCGCCGAGAGGCCGAGGGCCGTGAGGTTCCGCCCCATGACGATCCCCATGGCGTAGAGAGTCTTCTCGTCGTCCGTCTTCGGCTCGACCGCGGCGGCGGGGGCGGCGGCCGGAGGGTTGGCCCCGGCGTCCTTCTGGCAGCCTGCGAGGAGCACGGTGAGGACGAGGGCCGGGACGGCCGACGTACGGTTACGGAACATCAGGACTCCTTTCTCCTGCGCCCGGAAGCCGCGGTCCGGAGCCTCCGGAGGGTCCTGCGGCCGAGCGTCGGCGGATGCTACGCGCAACCGGGCCGCCGTGGGAGGGCGGGTTCGAAGCACCGAACGAACGGTCGTGCTATTTTGAGAGGATGGGAAAGGGAGAGTCGACCCGGGAGGCGATCCTCCGGCACGCGATCGTCGTCGCGAGCCGGGTCGGGCTCTCGGGGCTCACGATCGGGCGCCTGGCGCAGGAGCTCGATCTTTCGAAGAGCGGCCTCTTCTCGCACTTCCACTCGAAGGAGGCGCTCGAGCTCCAGGTCCTCGAGTACGGCGCCGCCCGGTTCGTCGAGAACGTCGTGAAGCCGGCGCTCGCGGCCCCCCGCGGCCTGCCGCGGCTCCAGGCCCTCTTCGACAGGTGGCTCACCTGGTCGCAGTCGGACCCCTCCTCCGGGGGCTGCTTCTTCGTGGCGATGGCGACGGAGCTGGACGATCGCCCCGGCCCGACCCGCGACCTCCTCGTCCGCCTCCAGCGGAGCTGGATCGATCTCCTCGCCGGCGTCGTCGCCGCCGCGATCCGCGAGGGTCAGCTCCGCCCCGATTCCGACCCCGACCAGCTCGCCCACGACGCCTACGGGGCGATGCTCGCCTACCACCATGCCTCCCGGCTCCTCGACGACCCGGCCGCGGAAGAGCGCGCACGGCGCTCCTTCGCCTCTCTCCTCGACGCCCGAA
>JAKLER010000089.1 GCA_022711615.1 Acidobacteriota bacterium | reverse complement strand
GAGGAAGCTCGAGGTCCAGAAGGTCCTCGAGATCTTCGGGCAGGAGGAGGTGGCGCGGGTGGTCCATTCGTCCCCGAAGCTCATCGAGCCGGTCCCCGCGCCCGAGAGGAAGGACTGAAGCATGGCCAACGTCGGTTTCTTCGCGCGGCTGGGCAACCTCTGGAAGGGGTTCCTCTCGATCTGGATCTCGGACGTCGAGAAGGAGCACCCGGAGATCGCCTACGAGAACGCCATCAACTCGATGGTGGAGAAGTACACGAAGCTCAAGACGGCGACGGCGGCCATCATCCGGCGCCGCGAGGACATCGACGAGCGCCTGAAGAAGGCGACGCGCGAGCTCGCGCAGACCGAGGCCGAGCTGAACGCGGCGGTCGAGACGGCGCAGGACGACCTCGCCGTCATCCTGATCCAGAAGAAGAACCAGCTCGAGGCCGACATCACCGAGATGCGGGCCGACATGGACACCGCCTCGAAGGACGCCGAGTCGGCGAAGAGCTCGCTCCTGCAGGTGCAGGGCGAGATCAAGAAGCTGAAGGCCGAGCGCGACACGATGCTCGCGCGGATGCAGTCGGCGCAGGCGCGCCTGAAGATCCAGGAGCAGCTCGACGGCCTCTCGGTCGACGCCGAGGTGAAGGCCCTCGAGAACGTCCGCGACCACATCAAGACGACCGTCGCCGCCGCGAACCTCGGCAAGGAGCTCTCGGAGACCTCGCTCGACGGCCGCCTCGCGGCGCTCAAGACCCAGGCCGGCGACGTCCAGGCCAAGCAGCAGCTCGCCGAGCTGAAGGCGAAGAGGGCCGCCGCGCAGGCGGCCGCCGGCCAGAAGACGATGTAGATCCGACGGGCCCCTTCGCGGGGGCCCGTCGCGTTTCGCGCGGAGGGGCCCGCGGCGCGATCCGGCGCCGGAGCGGCCGTCCCCTCCGCCAGGGAGAGGGAAATGAAGCTGACCCCGTTCGCCAAGCTCTTCGTCACCGTGGTCGTCCTCGGCGTCCTCGGGTACGCCTTCTGGCACTACAAGGGAGACACCGTCCGGCAGTGGGCGGGCGCCGAGAAGAAGGGGGCCGTCGAGAGCGCCGGCGTCGACTCCGCCGACTTCGACGCGCTCAAGGGCGCCCCGGCCGACGCCGAGCGCGGCAAGGGCTCCGAGGGCGTCACGGGCGCCGCGCTCACGGGCTCCGGCAAGCTCGGCCGGCCGCTCGTCGTCGCCATCAACACCTGGGCGGGGCACGCCCCCGGCGTCGTCTTCAACGCCGGCATGGATCCGAACCCGACCTCGTACTACAAGCGGAAGTACGGCCTCGACGTGAAGTTCGTCCTCCTCGAGGACCCGGCCGCGAAGCTGGCCGCGTTCCGCAAGGGCGACGTCGACGTCATGTGGAACACGGTCGACAACTGGGCGCGCGAGGCGTCGATCCTCTCGGAGCAGGGAGCGAAGGCGAAGTCGATCCTCCTGCAGGACTGGTCTCGCGGCGGCGACGGCATCGTCTCGCTCGCGTCGATCAAGTCGGTCGAGGACCTGCGCGGCAAGAAGGTCGCCTGCACCCAGTTCACGCCGTCCCACTTCCTCCTCCTCTACCTCCTCTCTCAGTCGGGGCTCACCCCCGAGGAGCGCTCCGGCGTCGAGAAGGCGATCGTCTTCACGCAGGACGCCCCCGCCGCCGCCGCGATGTTCAAGGCGCGGCAGGTGGACGCCGCCGTGACCTGGGAGCCGGACCTCTCGTCTGCCGTCGAGGCACGGAGCGACGCCCACGTCCTCGTCTCCACGGCCGCCGCCACGAACATCATCGCGGACACGCTCTGCGCCCGGCAGGACCTGATCGACTCCTACCCCGAGACGGTCCGGGACTTCGTCCACGGCTGGTTCGACGGGATCGAGATGATGAAGTCGGACCCGGCGGGCTCCTACGCGGTGGTGGGCCGGGCCCTGAAGCTCGACGAGGAGACGGTCTCCGGAATGCTCTCGGGCCTCAAGCTGACCCCCTACGCGGACAACGCCCAGTTCTACGGCCTCGCGGGGGGCAAGGCGCACTACGAGACGCTCTTCGACACCGCGTTCGTCATCTGGCGCAAGAAGGGCCTCGTCACGCGGCCGGTCGACGCGAAGGACTGGGCCGACACCCGCTTCCTCGGCGCCCTCGCCGCCGCCTACCAGACGCAGAAGGTCGAGGAGCCGAAGGTCGCCGCGAAGGCGCCGTCGGCGACGGACCGGGCGATCATCAACAAGCAGATCCAGATCCACTTCACGCCGAACAGCGACGAGATCATGCCGGGCTCCTTCTTCGTCCTCGACGCCCTCGGCGAGACGATGACCTCGTTCGGGAACACCTACCTGCGCGTCGAGGGAAACACCGACGCGACCGGCAAGGCCTCCGCGAACATGCTCCTTTCCGAGCGGCGCGCCCTCGCCGTGAAGAACTACGTCCTGACGAACTTCCCGAACATCGAACCGGCCCGCTTCCAGACGATCGGGCGCGGCTCGGCGAACCCGGTCGCCGACAACACGACCGAGGCCGGACGGCAGCTGAACCGCCGGACCGACATCAAGGTCGTCCTGGCGACGAACTGAGTTGAGCAGCCGCGGGCTCTTCGCGCTCCGGGCGCCGCTTCCGAAGAAGACGGCGCTCGTCCTCGGCCTCGTCATGCCGACGCTCGTCCTCGCCGTCTGGTGCGTCCTGAGCTACGGCGGCCTCGCGCCGGCCGACTTCCTCCCGTCGCCGTCCGAGGTCGTCCGCGGCACGCTCCAGCTCTTCCTCCAGCACGACCTCTGGAGGGCGATCCTCGTCTCCACCCGCCGGATCGCGCTCGCGTTCCTCATCGCCTCGGCGGTCGCCCTCCCGCTCGGCGTCCTGATGGGAGCGTTCACCCCGGTGAACCGCCTCTTCGAGCCGATCGTGGCCCCGCTCCGCTACATGCCGATCTCGGCCTTCATCCCGCTCCTCATCCTCTGGTTCGGGATCTACGAGAAGCAGAAGATCGCGTTCCTCTTCCTCGGGGTCTTCGTCTACCTCCTCCCGGTCGTCGTCACGGCGATCCGGGCCGTCCCGGAGGAGTACGTCCAGACCGCGCTCACCCTCGGAGCCTCGCGCGGCCAGGTCATCCGGACGGTCCTCCTCCCGGCGGCGGCGCCCGAGATCTTCGACTCCTTCCGCGTCATGAACGCCATCTCGTGGACCTACGTCATCCTGGCCGAGGCGGTGAACCCCGAGCACGGCCTCGGCTACATGGTCGAGCTCGCGCGGACGCACCAGAAGGCGTCGTGGTCGTTCGCCGGCCTCCTCGTCATCGGCGGCATCGGCCTCCTGACCGACTTCCTGATCACCTCGCTCTCGCGCCTCCTTTTCCGGTGGCGGGAGGTGAGCTCGTGAGCGCCGTTCCCGGCGCCGTCCCGCGCCTCTCGGTGAAGGACCTCTCCGTCACGTACATCGGGCGGGGCGGCGAGAAGACCGAGGCGGTGAGGGACGTCTCCTTCGACATCCTCGACAAGCCGGGCCACGGCGAGATCGTCGTCTTCCTCGGCCCCTCCGGGTGCGGCAAGTCGACGATCCTGAAGGCCGTCGCCGGCCTCCTCCCGCCGACGAAGGGCGACGTCCTCCTCGACGGCCAGCCGATCGGCGGCCCCTCGCAGGACCGCGGCATGGTCTTCCAGGCCTACACGTCTTTCGGCTGGCTGACGGTCCAGGAGAACGTCGAGTACGGCCTGAAGCTCCGCGGCGTCGACGCGAAAGAGCGCGGCGACCGCGCCCGCGAGGTGCTGAAGGAGGTCGGGCTCCTCGACTTCGCGAAACGCTTCCCGAAGGACCTCTCGGGCGGGATGAAGCAGCGGGTCGCGATCGCGCGGACCCTCGTGAACAAGCCGCGCGTCGTCCTGATGGACGAGCCGTTCGGCGCCCTCGACCCGATGACGCGCTGGGGGATGCAGGGCCTCCTCCTCGACGTCTCCCGGATCGAGGACAACACGATCCTCTTCGTCACGCACGACGTCTCCGAGGCGGTCTACCTCGCCGACACCTGCTACGTCCTCTCCTCGCGTCCGGCGCGGATCCTCCACCGGGTCGACGTCCCGGCCTTTGCCGAGCGCGACGTCCACCTGAAGTCGACGGACGAGTTCCGGGCGATCGAGAAGAGGCTCCTCGACATGCTCTACGCCCCGCAGCCGGGGGCGTAGACCGGCACGATGGCGGAGCAGCAGGTCCCCCGGCCGAGGACCACGGCGCAGAAGCCCGCGGCCCGCTCGGGGATCTCTCCCGCCGTTCGGGACGCCGCGCGGGAGACGGCGGTCGGCCTCCTGAAGGGGAAGGCCGTCGACACGGCCTTCGGCGAGCAGCCCTCGTACCTGAAGGCGGCGTTCCTCAACCCCTACAACCTCTCCCTTCTCGGCGGGGCGGCCGCGGCGTCGCTCCTGACTCTGAACCCGCTCCCGATCCTCGGGGCGATCGGGCTCGAGACGCTCTGGCTCCTCTGGGCGCCCGACAGCAAGCGGCTCCGCCACCTCCTCTGGGACCCGCGTTTCAGCAAGCTCCGGAAGGCCATCGAGGCCGAAGAGCGGCGCAAGCGGATCGCGGGGCTCCCGGACCACGACCGCGAGCGCGTCGAGGGGCTCGTGGCCCGCCGGGAGGAGATCGAACGGCTCGCCGCGCAGAACCCGACGTTCACGGGAGAGCTCCTCCGGGGCGAGCTCGTCAAGACGGACCGTCTCGTCGACGCGTACGTCGAGATGGCCCTCACCTGCGCCCGCTACCGCTCCTACCTCGACTCCGTCGACGCGCGGGCGCTCGAGCGGGACGTCGAGCGCTACGCGGCCGAGGTCCGCCGGGGAGACCCCGCAGACCAGCGGACCGAGATCTCGCAGCGGAACCTCGCGATCGTCGTGAAGCGCCAGGAGCGGATGCGGGAGATCGACCACTACCTCGCCGTCGCCCGCGGCCAGCTCGACCTGATCGAGAACACGTTCCAGCTGATCGCCGACCAGATCGTCACGATGCAGTCTCCGAAGGAGCTCGCGGGCCAGCTCGACGAGCTCCTGGAGGGAGTCGAGGCGATCAAGCAGTCGGCGCGCGACACGGAGGCGATGCTCGAGGCCTCCGGCCTCTCGAACCCCTGAGCACCCCCAAGGAGCCCCGAATGGCCGACGTCCGCATCCTCCCCCCCTGGGCCGAGGACCTCCGCCGCCGCTACCTGCGGAACGAGGCGGTCCTCTTCGTCCTCCACGGAAACGTCCACGACCTCGTCCTCGTCGACGGCGCGCTCAGGCCGCTGACCGAGTTCCTGACGGACGTCTTCTGGAAGGACGTCAGGGACACGGTCGCCGTCTACAACCTGGCGACGGGGGTCCGCTTCGCGAAGAAGGCCAAGGAAGCGGAGGCCCAGGCCGAGCTGATGCGCGAGGCGCCGCGCGAGAAGGCGCTCGCAGGGCTCGAGCGGCTCCTCGTCACGTCGCGGAAGGTCGGCGTCGTCGTCGAGTACGCCGAGACGATCGCCCCCTCGGGCGACCCCTCGTTCCAGGGCGACCTCGACCGCGCCTCCATCGTCACGCTCCACCGCTGGTCGTTCCTGCCGCAGATCGAGAAGCAGGACAACGTCGTCCTCCTCGTCGCCGAGAACCTCGCCGAGCTCTCGCCGAAGCTCGTCTCGAACCCGAAGGTCGCCGTCGTCGACGTCCCGATGCCCGACCGCGAGACCCGCCGCGCCGCCGCGCGGATCGTCGACGCCCGCCTCTCCGAGAAGGAGGCCGAGCGCTACGCGGACCTGACGGCCGGCCTGAAGCTCCTCCAGATCGAGGCGATCCTCGCCCCGCCGCCCCCCGCCGAGGAGGACCGCACGGAGCGGGAGGCGTTCATCGCGGGCCTCCTCGGCACCGCGGCCGACGCGGCGGAGCGGGCGAAGAAGCTCTCGCAGCTGACGGCGGGGCTGACGCGCGACGAGATCCGCGCCCTCCTCGCCCCCGGCGCCGCCGACCCCGCCGTCGCCGCGGCCGCGGACGCGGCCGAGCGGGCGCGGAAGGAGGTCGACCGCCTCATCTCGCGGAGGAAGCGCGAGATCCTCGAGCGGGAGTGCTTCGGCCTCGTCGAGTTCGTCGAGCCGGGCCACGACTTCTCCGTCGTCGGCGGGATGGACGAGGTGAAGAAAGACCTCCTCGTCCTCGCCGACAACATCCGCGAGGGGCGGCGGAGCCGCGTCCCGATGGGGATGCTCTTCACCGGCCCGATGGGGACGGGGAAGACGTTCGTCGCCGAGGCCTTCGCGAAGGAGTGCGGCCTCCCGACGATCAAGCTCAAGAACTTCCGCTCCAAGTGGGTCGGGGCGACGGAGGGGAACCTCGAGCGGATCCTGACGGTCATCAAGGCGATCGGGCAGGTCGTCGTCATCATCGACGAGGGGGACCGCGCCTTCGGGAACACCGACGGCGAAGGGGACGGCGGGACCTCGAGCCGCGTCATCGCGCGGATCAAGGAGTTCATGTCCGACACCCAGAACCGGGGCCGGATCCTCTTCCTCGTCATGACGAACCGCCCCGACAAGCTCGACGTCGACCTCAAGCGCGCCGGGCGGCTCGACCGGAAGATCCCGTTCCTCTACTCGCAGACCCCCGAGGAGGTCGAGGCGGTCGCGAAGGCGCTCGTGAAGAAGAACAGGGTGAAGAGCGACGTGGACCTCTCGACGATCCGGGACACCTTCTCGGCGAAGCTCGTCGGCTACAGCAACGCCGACGTCGAGGCGGTCGTCCTGATGGCGAACGACGACGCCGCCCGCGAGGGGGGCGGCGACGCGCCCGTCACGGCCGAGCACTTCGTGAAGGCCGCCTCCGACTACTTCCCCTCGCGCGACGCCGAGCTCCTCGAGTACATGGAGCTGCTCGCCGTCTTCGAGGCGTCCAGCCGCCGCCTCCTCCCGCCCAAGTACGCCCACATGACGCCCGAGGAGCTCGACGTGCGGCTCCGGCTGCTCCGGGCAACGGTCGGAACGAGAAGGTAGACCGCGCCGGCGTGCCGGACGCGGGGGAGATCGGCGGGGGCGCTAGACTTCCCCCGTGTCCACGAGCCGGAGCCCGAAGAAGGAGGCGACGTACGCCGACCTCCTCGCCCTGCCGGAGAACGTGATCGGCGAGATCGTCGACGGGGAGCTGATCGCCTCTCCCCGCCCGGCGGCGCCGCACGCGCGGGCCTCCTCGGTTCTCGCGGGGGACCTCGGGCCGCCGTTCGACCGGGGACGGGGCGGGCCGGGCGGCTGGTGGATCGTCTTCGAGCCGGAGGTCCACCTCGGGCGGCAGGTCCTCGTCCCCGACCTCGCCGGCTGGCGGCGGGAGCGGATGCCCGCCTTCCCGACGGACGCGTTCTTCACCCTCGCCCCCGACTGGGTCTGCGAGGTCCTCTCCCCTTCCACGCAGCGCCTCGACCGGGTGCGCAAGCTCGCGGTCTACCTCGAGGAAGGGGTGACCTGGGCGTGGCTCGTCGACCCGCTCGCGCGGACTCTCGAGGTCTTCGAGAGCCGCGGGAGTCGCTGGACGCTCGCGGGGGCCTGGGAGGGGGACGCCGTCGTCCGCGCCGTCCCGTTCGACGCGGTGGAGATCGAGATCGGCGGCTGGTGGGTGCCCGGCGCCGAGCCGGCGGGCGAGCCGGGGAGCTGATCCGGCCGGTCCGCCGGCCGTCGCGGCGCTCCCCGGCTACTTCGCCGGCAGCGGGTCGGCGGCCCGCTCCATCGCGTTGCTGAAGCGCCAGAGTCGGACGGCGCGGCCCGTCGCGTCCACCTCGAAACGGATCTCCTCGCCGAGCGTGCCGTCGTCGCGGAGGCGCCGGAAGCGATGCTCGCCGGCGGGCTTCAGCTTCACGAGGGCGTCGAGCGGCTTCTCGGAGGGGGTCGGGAGGAGCGCGAGGCCGTCGTCCCACGGGAAGACGTTCGCCTCGCCCGCGAGCCAGTTGTCGTACCGGCCCGCGTAGCGGACGAAGGCCGGGTCGTGCGCCTTCGCCCCCTTCGGGTCCTCCAGCGCCTTCTTCGCGGCCGGGGCGACGACGTCGTACGCGACCTGCGCGTAGCGCTGCGCGTCGATCCCGTTCGTGTTCGTCATGAAGACGGTCGCGAGCTTCTCCTCCGTCTGCACGAGGAGCTGGCTCTGGTAGCCGGGGCAGTAGCCGTTGTGCCCGACGAACGTCTTCTCGCCGCTCCGCCAGACCTGGAAGCCGAGCCCCCAGCTCGTCTTCCAACCCGGGTCCATGAACTGGACCCGCTGCATCTCGCGCAGCGTGTCGGCGTCGAGGAGCTCGGTCTTCCCGCTCCCGAGGAGGCGGAGCTGCCAGGAGGCGAAACGGCCGAGGTCCTCCACGGTGGAGGTCATCCCGGCCGCGGGAGCGATGCCGCGCACTTCGTACGCCGGCACCTTCTCGCGCGTCCCGTCCCGCCGCGGGGCGGTGTAGCCCGTCGCGAGCCGGTTCCCGCGCCAGCTGTCGAGGTGCTCCACCTCCGTCGCCTTCATCCCGAGCGGGTCGAGGATCCCGCCCGTCACGAGCTCGGCCCACGGCGTCCCGGCGGCGGCGCCGGCGACCTCGCCCGCGAGCGTGAGCCCGAGGTTCGAGTACTGGAAGACCGTCTCGGGGCGGTAGAGCATCTCCTGCGCGCCGACCATCGCGCGGACCTTCCCCGCGGGCGGGAACGGATACTCCGGCCCGGTCCAGTACGGGACGTCGACCTCGCGCGGGAGCCCGGAAGAGTGCGTGAGGAGGCCGAAGACGGTCACCGGCGGCGCTCCCTCGGGCATCCCTCCGATCGAGAACCAGGGCAGGTGCTTCGACACGAGGTCGTCGAGCCGGAGCCGCCCGGCGTCCCGCTGCTGCATCACCGCGACGCTCGTGAAGAGCTTCGAGATCGAGCAGATCGAGTACATCGTCTGCGGCGTCGCGGCGCTCTTCGTCTCGACGTGGGCGTGGCCGAAGCCACGGGCGTAGAGGAGCTCCTGGTCGCGGACGACCGCGAGCGAGAGGCCGGGCAGCCGCCGGTGGGCCTGCTCGGCGTCGAACCAGGCCGTCAGGAGCGAGAGCGTCTGCGCGACGCGCGGATCGCGGGCCAGCTCGCCGGGCGCGGGCGGCGTCGCCGCGGCGGCGGCCGGGGCGCGGAGCGCTCCGAGGAGAAGAAGGAGCAGGGCCGGGATCGTTCTCGCCATCGCGTCACCTCCCGCCGGGGAGACGACGATCGGCCGGCGGGCGCCGGCCGTCAAGTCGGCGGCCTACAGGACGAGGTAGACGGTCAGGAGGACGCCGAGCAGGCCGAGGAACGTCGCAAGCCGCTCGTGGAGGCGGGCGTCGCGGCCGGCCGGGCGGTCGTCCTCCGGGAGCGTCCGGAGGAAGGCGCGGTGCTCGCGCGCCGCCACGAGGATCGAGAAGGTCCCGGCCAGGACGAGACAGACCCCGATCGCGTGAGAGAAGGGTGCGAAGCGGGGCGTATGCGCCTCGGCCCCGAGCTGGGCCGCGGCGATCCGGAGGAAGACCCCGAACCGGGCGACGAGGAACCCGAACGCCATGACGGTCAGGCCGGTCCGGATCCACGCGAGAAGCGTCCGCTCGGCGGCGAAGAAGACGCGGGGATCGCCCATGCGCGAAGAGTACACGGGCCGCTCGACGGAGCGCGCCGCGGCCCGGCCCGCGGCGGTGTCCCGCCGCAGGAAGCGGCTTTCCCCGCCTGGCCGTTCGCCCGGAGCGATGGTCCCTGGGGCGAGGTCCGCGCTTGCCCCCGTCCGGATCGATAGTTAGACTTCTAATCGTGTCTGGCCGGCTGATGGAGCTCGTCTCCCGCGCCCACCTCCGGTGGAAGCGGCGCGTCGCGCGAGACCTCGCACCGTACGGCGTCCATCCGAAGCAGCTCTTCGTCCTCCGGAAGCTCGTCGAGGCGGGGAGCCTCGTGCCGAGCGAGATCGCGGAGCTCGTCTTCGCCGACCGCCCCACCACGACCTCCATGCTCGCGACGATGGAGCGGGCCGGCTGGATCACGCGACGGCGGGACCCCGAGAACGGCAAACGGGTGATCGTGGAGGTCACGGCGGCGGGCCGGAGGAAGCTGGCCTCGGTTCCGGACCGCCTCTGGAGGACGGGAAAGACGCCGATCGACCCTGAGGCGGGACTCTCGGCCCCGGAGAGAGCCGAGGCGGTACGTCTGCTCGAGAAGCTGAACGCCTGGCTCGACCAGGCCGAGGACCGCTGAAGGAGACCGCCCACCGATGGACCACTATCCCGCGTACACGAACGGCCGGCTCGACCCGCAGGCCGACGCCCTTCTCACCGTGATCGCCGCGGAGTCGTCCGTACCCGCCGCGGCGCTCACACCG
Source organism: Acidobacteriota bacterium (assembly GCA_022711615.1). Classification (GTDB taxonomy): domain Bacteria; phylum Acidobacteriota; class Thermoanaerobaculia; order UBA5066; family UBA5066; genus UBA5066. Next base: position 3,127 of record JAKLER010000089.1, on the reverse strand, counting down.
GCAGAGGCCCGCGCGACCTTCCTCCGTCCCTCCTGGCTCGGGACCCCTCGCGAGATGGCGGCGGTGCGCGACCTCTCGATTCCCGGTCCGGCCGGACCCCTGCGCCTTCGCGCGTATATCCCGCGCGAGCCCCGGCCCCATCCGGTCCTCGTCTTCTTCCACGGCGGCGGGTTCGTCGTCGGCTCGCTGGACGAGTTCGACGCGTTCTGCACGCTCCTCGCGGACGGCGCGGCCTGCGTCGTGGTCTCCGTCGACTACCGGCTCGCTCCCGAGGAGAAGTTCCCCGCGGCCCCGGAAGACGCGATCGCGGCGCTGCGCTGGGTGGGCGCCCACGCCGACGAGATCGACGGAAACCCATCCCGGATCGCCGTCGCGGGCGACAGCGCCGGAGGAAACCTCGCCGCGGGGGTGGCCCTGAGAGCGCGCGACGAAGGAGGACCGGCGCTGGTGCAGCAGGTCCTCATCTCTCCGTAGGTCGATCTCACCTGCACCGAGACGGAGGCGTTCCGCCTGTTCGGTCGGGGGGGCTGGCTCTCGGCGGCGAGCCTGCGGTGGTATCGCGACCACTACCTGGCGAGTCCGGCGCAGGCGATGGCCCCGCACGTCTCGCCGAGCCTCGTCCGGGACCTGCGCGGTCTCCCGCCGGCGCTGGTCCTCGACTCCGAGTTCGACATCCTTCACGACCAGGTCCGGGGCTTCGTGCTTCGGCTGCGGGAAGCGGGCAACGCCGTCGATTACCGCCTCCACCTGGGCCAGCTTCACGACTTCGTCGTCCTGCCGGGACTCTTCGATCGGGCGACGGCCGCCATCGACGAGATCTGCACGTCGCTTCGCCTGGCCTTCCGGTCGTGAACGCCCCGAGGGCTTGACCCGCGGGAGTATCTACTCTAGAATTTTTTATCGAGATGATTTTCTCGATCTGCGCTCTCGAACCCGGAGGCAAGCATGCGAGTGGATTCGGTCCCTGAAGCCACGCTGCGACGGCTGCCTTCCTACTACCACTACCTCCTCCGTCTTCGCGAGAAGGGCCAGGAACTGATCTCGGCGGCCCAGATCGGCGTGGCGCTGGGAGTTCACCACACCCAGGTGCGCAAGGACCTGGCCGTCACGGGCAGCCAGGGAAGGCCCAAGGTGGGGCACCGGGTCGACGACCTGATCGCCTCCATCGAGGAGTTCCTCAACTGGAACAACGTGTCGGACGCCTTCCTGGTGGGAGCGGGCCACATGGGGACCGCCCTGCTCGGATACGAGGGCTTCGAGCGGGCCGGGGTCCGGATCGTCGCGGCCTTCGACGCCAGCCCCAGGAGGGCGGGGAAGAAGATCCAGGGCGTATCCGTCCTGCCCGTGGAGAAGTTTCCGGACCTCGCCCGCCGCATGCACGTCGTCATCGGCATCCTCACGGTTCCTGCCGAGGACGCCCAGGGCGTGGCGGAGATGATGGTCGCGAGCGGCATACAGGCCATCTGGAACTTCGCCCCCATCGTGCTGGAGCTGCCCGAGACGGTGATCGTCGAGGACGTGGCCCTCTACTCGAGCCTGGGGGTCCTCTCTCGCCGGCTCGCCGTCCGCCGCAAGTCGGCTGCGGCTCGGGATTCCGTCCGCGCAGGGCCCTGAGCCGCTTCGGCGCGGAAGGTCCGCGCGCGGAGCACCTGCCCCGTAGCTCTTTCATCGGAAGCGGCCCTTCGGGGATTCGCGCCCATCGGTCCCAACCCCGGCACTCCCGAGCCGGCCCTCTTCCCGAGGGCCCGGGCTCAGCCCGCCCTTGTGGCAACGAGGCGAACAGATGCTCACAGTCGAAACCGCCGTCCCGGAGACCGCGCGGCAATTCACGTCGGTCCTCCGAATCCTCGAATCCTTCGATCACGACAGCTCGAAGCTGGTGCCGATCCTCCAGGCGGTCCAGGAGGAGTACCGCTACCTGCCCGAAGAGGTCATGACCTTCGTGGCCACGGCGCTGGATATTCCCCCGGCCCGTGTGTACGGCGTGGCCACCTTCTACAGCCACTTCGCCCTGGAGCCGAAGGGCAAGTACGTCGTCCGCATCTGCGACGGCACCGCCTGCCACGTCAAGGGGAGTCCGGACATCGCGGACGCCCTCGTGGAGAGCCTGAAGCTTCCCAAGGGGAGGACGACGACGCCCGACATGCTGTTCACCCTCGAGACCGTCAGCTGCCTCGGCGCCTGCGGCCTCGCCCCGGCCGTGGTGATCAACGATGAGGTGCACGGCCAGATGGATGCCGCACGCACCCGCGCCCTCATCGACCAGATCCGCGCGGAGGAGGCCCAATGACTCCCGGCCTCGAGAAGAACCTGGAAACCACCCGCGAGAGATACCTGGAAGCGGAAGAGCGCTTCGCTCGCCGCGTGGTGATCTGCGCCGGCACGGGTTGCATGGCGAACGGCGCCCTGAAGGTCTTCAAGGCCCTCCACGAGCAGGCCCGCGCCCAGGGCATTCGCCTCGAGATCGAGCTGGACTACGAAGACGAGACCGAGAAGGCCGGTCTCCTCACGAAGAGCGGATGCCAGGGCTTCTGCCAGATGGGACCGCTGCTCTCCATCGAGCCGGACGGCATCCTCTACTGCGGCGTGAAGCCCGGCGACGTGCCCGAGATCGTCGAGGGCGTGCAGGAGGGCCGGCTGGTGGAGCGCCTCCTCTACAAGGTCCCCGCGACGGGCCAGGTCTGCAAGGGGCACGGCGACATACCGTTCTACGCCCAGCAGCAGCGGACCGTGCTGAAGGCCTGCGGCAGCCTCGATCCCGAGAACCTCCGCGAGTACGTCGCGCGAGGCGGCTACTTCGCGGCCCGCAAGGCGCTGACGACCATGACGGGCGAGCAGGTCTGCCGGGAGATCGTCGACGCCGGCCTGCGCGGCCGCGGCGGCGGCGGCTTCCCGACGGGACGGAAGTGGGAGCTCACCCGCGTCCAGCCCGCGGGCAAGAAGTACGTCATCTGCAACGGCGACGAGGGGGACCCCGGAGCGTTCATGGACCGCTCCGTGATGGAGGGCAATCCCCACGCCGTCCTCGAAGGGATGCTGATCTGCGCCCGCGCGATCGGCGCCGACGAGGGCTACGTCTACGTCCGCGCCGAGTACCCGCTCGCGGTCGCCCGGGTGTGCAAGGCCG
>JAKLER010000088.1 GCA_022711615.1 Acidobacteriota bacterium | reverse complement strand
ACGACCCGGTCCGCCTCGAGCGGGACCCGATCCTGGGCGCGGTCGGTGCGCTCCAGTTCGAGGTGATCCAGCACCGGCTGCGGGCCGAGTACGGCGCCGACGTCTCGTACGCGCGGCTGCCGCACCAGATCGCCCGGTGGATCGAGAACGAGGGCTTCGACCCGCGCGACTTCGACGACCCGGGCCGATGCGAGCTGCTCGCCGACGGCGAGGGGCGCCCCCTCGTCCTCTTCGAGAGCGAGTGGCACTTCGAGCGGGCGAAGAAGACGAATCCCCGGCTGACCTTCGCGGCCGCCGTCCAGCCGGCGCGGGCGCGGTAGCCGGCCCGGGCCGATCCCGGCCGACCGTCGGCGGCCCGGGCTCGCAGCCGTTGCCCCGCTCGAGCGTCCGGCCTCAGAATGCGCCGTCCCGGATCGGAGGCGCGCGGTGGAGATCCCCGAGTCGTTCTACAGGAAGCTCCTCGACTCCCTCTCGGACGGCGTCTACTTCGTCGACCGGGAGCGCCGCATCACCTCGTGGAACCACGGCGCCGAGCGGATCACCGGATACTCCGGGGAGGAGGTCGTCGGCTCGTACTGCTGGAACAACCTCCTCCGCCACGTGGACGGCGAGGGCCGCGAGCTCTGCCACGCCGGATGCCCGCTCGCCGAGACCGTCGCGGACGGACAGGACCGGGAGACCGACGTCGCGCTCCTCCACAAGGGCGGGCACCGCGTCCCCGTCAAGGTGCGCGCCGTCGCGATCCGCGACGCGTCCGGCGAGATCATCGGGGCCGTGGAGACGTTCCAGGACGAGACGGAGCACCACGAGACGCGCCAGCGGGCCGAGGAGCTGCGGCGTCTCGCGTTCCTCGACCCCCTGACCGGCGTCGGAAACCGCCGATGGGCCGAGGCGGAGCTCGCATCGCGCCTCGGGGAGGCCCAGCGCCACGGCTTCACGTTCGGCCTCCTCTTCGTCGACATCGACCGCTTCAAGTCGGTCAACGACCGCTTCGGGCACGAGACGGGCGACGCCGTCCTCCGCCTCGTCGCGACGACGCTCCGGCACGCCGCGCGCGGGCACGACTTCGTCGGCCGCTGGGGAGGCGAGGAGCTCGTCGTCCTGGCCGCCCATTGCCCCGGTCCGACGCTCGGCACGGTGGCGGAGAGGCTCCGAGTCCTCGTCGAGAGCTCCCGGGCGACGACCCCCGCGGGCCCCCTCTCCGTGACCGTCTCGATCGGCGCGGCGCTGGCCCGTCCGGACGACACGCCCGAGGCGCTCGTCGCCCGCGCCGACGGCCTGATGTACCGGGCGAAGGCAGAGGGCCGGAACCGGGTCGTAACGGAGAGCTGAGCCGGGAGCGGGACGCTCAGGCCGCTTCGGCCGGCTCCGGCTTCCCCCAGTACCACCCCTGCCCGTATTCCGCCCCGAGCTCCTTCAGGATCGCCGCGACCGGGGCGCGCTCGACCATCTCGGCGACGACCGTCTTTCCGAGAGCGTGGGCCACCGTGACCATCGCGCCGGCCAGGGCCCGGTTCGTGGCGTTCGTGTCGAGGTCGCGGACGAAGGAGCCGTCGATCTTGACGAGGTCGACGGGAAGCGACTGGAGGTAGGCGAAGGAGGAGAAGCCGGTCCCGAAGTCGTCGAGGGCGAAGCCGCAGCCCGCTTCCTTCAGCCTTCGGGCCCAGCGCTGGAGGCCGGCGATGTCGGCGATGGCCGCCGTCTCCGTGATCTCGATCGTCAGCGCGCCCCCCGGCAGGCCGCTCGCGCCGACGAGCGCCTCGACCTCCGTGAGGAGCGCCTGGTCGCCGAGGCTCGTCCCGGAGAGGTTCACGAAGAGCCGGCGCTCCGGGCGGGAGCGGAGGAGCTCGATCGCCTTCGAGACGACCCATCGATCGAGCGCCGGCATCAGCCCGAAGCGCTCCGCGGCCGGCAGGAACGCCCCCGGGGCGACGACGCCCCCTTCCGCGTCGATCATCCGGAGGAGGACCTCCTCGTGATGGGACTCCCCGGTCTCGAGAGAGACGATCCCCTGCGCGAAGAGGCGGAACCGCCCCTCCCGGATCGCGTCCTTCACCTGGGCGGCCCAGCGGCCGAGGTCGTCGATGGCGCGCCGGCCGGCCGTGTCGTCACCGCAGGCGACCCAGCGGTTCCGCCCCGCCTCCTTGGCCATTCGCAAGGCGGCGTCGGCGAGGGAGAGGGTCGCCGAAGGGCTCCGGGCCGCCTCGACCGGGGCGAGACCGAGACTCGCCGAGACGTCGAAGACGACCCCGTCGGCGGCGAATCGGATCCCGTCGACGGTGCGCCTCAAGCGCTCCGCGACCTGCCCGGCCTCCTCGAGGCTCGACTCCGGGAGCAGGATGACGAACTCGTCCCCGCCGAAGCGGTAGAGCATCCCTCCCCGGGGCAGGTCGAGGGAGAGGCGCTCGGCCACCTCGATCAGGAGGCGGTCGCCGGCAGGATGGCCCAGGGCGTCGTTCAGGAGCGCGAACCGGTCGAGGTCGAGCATGACGAGCGTCCCGGACGCGCCGGAAACGGTCACCGCGCGCTCGATGTCCTCCCGGAGCATCGCCTGGTTCGGGAGCCCGGTCAGGGGATCGCGCGTCGCGAGGCTCCGGATCAGGTCCTCCTGCCTCCTGCGGGAGGTCAGGTCCTCCTTGATCGCGACGAAGTGCGTGATCACGCCCTCCTCGCTCGGGACCGGCGTGATCGTCATCTCCTCGAGGTAGATCGACCCGTCCTTGCGGCGGTTGTAGAGCTCCCCGCGCCAGACCCCCCCGGCCAGGATCGTCTCCCACATCTGCCGGTAGAAGGCGTCCCGCTGGAGACCCGACTTCAGGACGTCCGGCTTCCGCCCGAGGATCTCCTCGAGAGGCCAGCCCGTGATCTGGGTGAACGCGGGATTCGTCCAGACGATCCGCCCGTCCACGTCGGTCAGGAGGATCCCGTCCGCGGCGGCCTCCAGGGCCGAGTTGCGCAGCCGGAGCTCTTCCTCCGCCCTTCGCCGGGCGACCCGCGTCGCCCAGGCTTCGCGCGCCGTGCGGACGGCGTGAGGGAGGCGCGAGAGCCGTTCCTTCAGGACGTAATCGTCGGCTCCCCGCTTGATGCAGTCGGCAGCCGTCTCCTCGTCGAGCGCCCCCGTCACGACGATGAACGGGAGGTCGGGACGCTCGCTCCGGACCACCCCGAGCGCGGCCAGGCCGTTCCAGCCCGGGAGCGAGAAGTCCGCGAGGACGATGTCGGGGTCGAGCACCGCGAGCGCCTCGCGGAAGGCCGCCTCCGTCTCGACCCTCGTCCACTCCACCGGGATACCGGCCCGCCGCAGCTCCCGGACCTCCAGCTCGGCGTCGGTCTGGACGTCCTCGAGCAGCAGGACCCTGAGGGGCGGACCTTCGACCGGAGCGGCCGTCATCGCGGGGACCTCACGCCGGAGGGAGGTTGAGGAGGAGCCAGTACTGCCCGACCCTGCCGACCGCGTCCACGAACTTCTCGAACTCGACCGGCTTGACGACGTAGCTGTTGACGCCGAGGGCATAGGCCTGCTTCACGTCCGGCTCCTCGCGCGAGGAGGTGAGGACGACCACGGGGAGAGTCCGGGTCCGTTCCTCCTGGCGGAGGCGGGCGAGAACCTCGAGGCCGCCCACGCGGGGGAGCTTGAGGTCGAGCAGCACGACCCGGGGCAGCGGCGGCCGGGTCGTGCCGTCGCCGAGGAGGACCTCGAGCGCCTCGACCCCGTCGCGGGCGACCCGCACGGGATTCGTCAGGTGCATCCGCCGCAGGGCGCGGAGGGTCAGCTCGACGTCGTCGGGGTTGTCCTCGACCACGAGGACGTCCGGAGCTTCCTGCACCGTCATTCCTCTCCTCCTGTCTCGGGGATCGACACCGTGAACCGGGCTCCGCGATCCGGTTCCGCCCAGGCCGAGATCGAGCCGCCGTGGCGGGAGACGATCCGCTCCGCGAGCGCGAGCCCGACGCCCGTTCCGTCGAACTCCCTCCCGTGGAGGCGCTGAAAGACGCCGAAGAGCTTCCCCGCGTACTCCATGTCGAAACCCACCCCGTTGTCCTCCACATCGTAGTCCACCCGGCCCGCCTCGCGGCGCCCGGAGATCGCGATTCTTCGCCGGGTTCGCGTCGCGCTGAACTTGACCGCGTTCGACAGGAGGTTCACGAAGACCTGCCGGAGGAGCGAGGCGTCGGCCGCGACGGGCGGCAGGTCGCCGATCGAGACGTCGGACTTCTCCCGTTCCGCCTCGGGGAGGACCTCCGGGACGACGCTTCGGACGAGCTCCGCGACGTCGACGTGCGTCCTCTTGAGCTCCTGCCTCCCGGCGCGGGAGAACGCCAGGAGGTCGTCGATGAGCCGCCCCATCCTCCGCGCGGCGTCCCGGACCACTCCGAGGAGCCGCCGTCCCTCCGCGTCGAGCCCGGTGGCGTGGTCTTCCTCGACCATCCGGGAGAACCCGTCGATCGCGCGGAGCGGCGCCCGAAGATCATGGGAGACCGAGTAGGCGAAGCTCTCCAGCTCCCTCGACTTCGCCACCAGCTCCTCGGTCCTCCGCTCGACGCGCGCCTCGAGCTCGGCGTTCAGGAGGCGGACCTCTTCCTCGGCGCGGACCTGCGCGGTGACGTCGATCGAGATCCCGCCGCTCCACGGCTCTCCGTCGCGCCCGGGCACCGGGAACTTGAGCGTCCGGTAGACCCGGGTCCGGCCGTCGGCATCCGGGAGGTGCTCCATCCGCTCGACGGTCTCCCCCGCGGCGGCGCGGCGGTCGTCCTCCGTCATGACCGCAGCCGCCCCGGCCGGCAGGACCTCGTACGTCGTCCGGCCCGCCAGCGGCCCGGCCCCGAGGAGCGCCTCGAGGAAGCGGTTCGCCCAGAGCACCCTCCCGTCGGCCGCCTTCACGAACGCGGCGGCCGGAAGCGAGTCGAGGAACTTCGTGAACCGCTCCTCGCTCCGCCGGAGCTCCTCTCCGGCCCGCTTCCCCTCCGTCCGGTCGAGGACGAACGCCACCGACTCGTCGCGGCCCTCCCCGACGAGCGCGAAACCGACGAGGACCGGGACCCGGCTGCCGTCCTTCCGCAGGTACTCTTTCTCGTAGGGAGTGCAGACGCCGCGTCCCCGCGCCTCTGCGGCTCTCGCCACGTCGACCTCGATCCACTCCGGCGGCGTGAGGCCCCGCCAGGTGAGAGCGCCCTCCTCCACCTCGGCCGGGGTGCGTCCCACGATCCGGAGGAACTCGTCGTTGGCCGCCGTGAGCCTCCCGTCCGCGTCGGAGAGGAACGCGCCCAGCATCCCGGAGTCGAAGAAGGCGCGCAGCTTCTCCTCCGCGCGGACGCGCTCCGTCACGTCGTTGACGAGAACGAGGCGGGCCGGCCGTCCCCCGTACGTGACGTCGTGCGTGACGATCTCGACGAGCAGGATCCGCCCGTCCTTCGTCCGGTGCCGCCACGGTCCCGACGAGCGGACTCCCGACCGCGGAACCTGCACGTCGGCCCGGAGGGCCGCCTCGTCCTCCGCCGGCCGGATCTCGCGGAGCGACATCTCCAGGAACTCCTCCCGCGAGTAGCCGTAGAGGCTCACGGCGGCCTCGTTCACCGCGAGGAAACGAAGGGACTCGACGTCGAAGACCCACATCGGTCCGGGGTTGTCCTCGAAAAGCATCCGGTAGCGCGCTTCGCTCGCGGCGAGCGACTCTTCCGCCCTCCGGCGCCGCTCGCCGGCCTCGATCAGCTCGAGCGCGAGTCCGAGGTCCCGTGCCAGCTCCTCGAGGAGGAGGACCGCCTCCTGGGGGAAAGCCCCGGCGCGTTCCGCGTAGAGCGTCAGGACGCCGATCGTCTTCTCGCCCGTCCGGACCGCGCAGGAGGCTCCGGAGCGGAAACCTCTCCGCGTCGCCGCTTCCCTCCAGGGCTCGACGGCGGGGTCGCTCGCCCAGTCGTCGACGACGACGGTCCGCCCCTCGCGAAACGCGGTCCCGACCGGTCCGCGTCCGAGAGGCCCCGCGTCGGTCGTGATCTTCACCTCCTCGAGATAGCCGGCCAGCGCGCCGGCCGAGGCGGCCGGAACGACCCGCCCTTCCGCATCCGGGACGCCGAACCACGCGGCGAGGAAACCACCCGTCGAGACGATCTCCTCGCACGTCCGTCGGAGGACGGTCTCGCGGTCGTGGACCTCGACGAGGACCTGGTCGACGGCCGTCAGCGTCCGGAGGACCCGGTTGAGGAAGCGGATCTGGCCGAGAGCCGCCTCGGCGGCGGAGACGTCCCGGACGACCGAGACGAGAATCTCCTCGCCCTCGAGGACGACGGCCCGCGCGGAGATGTCCGCCGGGAAGAGGCTTCCGTCCCGCCGCTTCCCCCGCGTCCGGATGAGGCCGCCGACGCGGCGCGCGCCGGACATCTTCAGCCGGGCCTCCGTCACGTCCTCCGCGGCAAGCAGGTCGAAGAGGCTTCCGGCGAGGAGCCCTTCACGAGTCAGGCCCCAGAGCTCCGTCGCCGCGCCGTTCGCTTCGAGGATCCGGCCGTCTCCGGGCCGGTGCCAGACGACCGCGTCACGCACCTGCTCCAGGACGAGGCGGTGCCGTTCGTCTCGGCGCTGCAGCTCGGCCGCCGTCCGGAGCCGCTCCGACGTCCGGATCGACCGGAAGGTCGCGGCGGCCGCGAGAGCGAGGAAGACGAGAGCGAGGGACTGCCACAGGCGGCCCGACGCGCGGCTCTGCAGCGCCTCGGCCCGGTCGATCTTCACGACGAGGCCCCAGCGCGTCCGGTCGATCCGGCGGAACGCGGCCCAGACCGTCTCGCCGCGGTAGTCGACGAGCTCGCCGAAACGGCCGGAGCCGCCCAACGTCTCGAGCGCTCCCCGGCCCGGGCCGAGACGCCTCTCGCGGGACCGGCTCTGATCGGAGACGATGTGGCGCGCGGGGGAGAGAAGGACCGGCGCACCCTCCTCCGTCGAGACGAGGAGCGCCTCTCCCGTACGGGAGAGGACCGGCTCACGCCGCAGGATCTTCCAGAGCGACCCGGCCGGGTCGTCCACGAAGACGGCCCAGCCGCGCAGGGCGCCGTCCGGCGCGCGGACGCGCGCCGCCACGACGAGGCGCGAGACCTCCCCGTCGCCGACGAGGCCGACGACGACCGGCTTCTCCCCGGCGCCGGCGACGAGCGCGGCGGCGCCGGACGGAAGCAGCTCCCCCGAGCCGGCCCGGACCGTCCCGTCCTCGCCGAGGACCTGGATGGCGCGGGCTCCCCACTCGGCCCGGCCCGCCTCGAGGACCTCCCCGAGGTGGGCGGAGTCCTCGGCGCCGAGCCCGTCGCCCGAGGCCAGCAGGGCGCGGACGCTCGGGAAGGCTGCGAAGACGCGGGCGTCCGCGATGCGCTGGTCGAGGTGCGCCTCGATCGCCGCCTTCTGCTGGTCGGCCAGCGTCGTCAGGAGGTTCTGACAATCCCGCCGCGCCGCCTTCGCGAACCCGACGTGGACCACCACGAGGCCCGCACCGAGGAGGACGAGCAAGGCGGCGTACGGCCAGAAGCGGCGGAACGCGCCGGCGTCGCCGAGATTCCCGGCGTCTTTCGCCGGGTCCTTCTCTCTCGGGGTTCGAGCCACGGCCGAGCCCACCTGCTCCTCGAGACGAGAGTACCGCGATCCCGGACCTTCCCGAGCGGGTTCGAGCCCGCCCGGGCGTCTCCGGCGCGAACCCTCCCGCCATTCCCGCCGTACCTCGTCGCGGAGGCGCGCCATGAAGGGTCCGAAAGTTCGCGTCGAGGAGCTCGAGGTGACCGGCGAGAAGCTGCTCGCGACGGTTCGGGAGCTCGTCCGCCAGGGGAACGTCCGCCGCATCGTCATCCGCGACGCGAAGGGGGTGACGCTCCTCGAGATCCCGCTCGTCGTCGGGCTCGCAGGGGCCGTTCTCGTCCCGATCTGGGCGGCGATCGGTGCCCTCGCGGCGCTCCTCGCGAAGATGACGCTCGTCGTCGAGCGGGTCCAGGACGCTCCCGCAGCGCCGCCCCCACCCGAGGCCGCCGAACGCCCGAAGCCGCGCCGCCGCGCGAGCGGGCGCCGGCCCGTCGACGACGACTGAGCCAGGCCGCGATCGCCGCGGGACCGGTCTCGGCCCCGGGCGCGCGCGCTCCTCTGTTTCCCCGATGCCGCGTCCGGCCGGACGGGCACGAACCGGTGCCAGAATGGGGCCGACGGGAGGGCGTCGCGCGATGTCCAAGGAGCCGGCCGAGCTGGTCCCCGGGGAGGAGGTTCTTCCCCTCGCGGCCGACTGGGCGCTCGCGGCGTTCGAGAACGCCCCGATCGGCATGGTGGTCACCTCGCTCCGCGGCCGAATCCTCCGGTACAACCGTGCGTTCGCCGCCCTTCTCGGCTACACGCCCGAGGAGCTCGGTAGGGTGAGCTGGGCCTCGGTGACGCACCCCGACGACGTCGAGGCTTCGCACGCGCTCGTGGCGAGGCTCCTCGCCGGCGAGGCCTCCTCGGGGCGGATCGCGAAGAGATACCTCGGAAAGGGGGGGCGGGTCGCCCACGCCGAGGTCTCGACGAGCCTCCTCCGCGACGAGCGGGACCGCCCCCTCTACCTCGTGACGCACGTCGTGGACGTGACGCGCCGGCGCGAGGAGGAGAGGGAGCGGGAGAGGGCGGCCGCGGAGATCCTGGACCTTTACGACAACGCTCCCTGCGGCTACCACAGCCTCGACGGAGACGGCATCTTCCTCCGGGTCAACGCCACGGAGCTCGCCTGGCTCGGCTACCGTCGGGAGGAGCTCGTCGGACGCAGGAGGTTCACCGATCTCCTGACCCCGGCGGGCCTCGAGACGTTCCGCACGAGCTTCGCCGAGCTCAAGGAGCGGGGCTTCGTCCGGGACCTCCTCTTCGACCTCGTCTGCCGGGACGGGAGCCTCCTTCCGGTCGTCCTGAGCGCGACGGCGGTGCGGGACGCGGCGGGCGCCTTCGTCATGAGCCGGTCGACGACGATCGTCGACACGCTCCGCAAGGAGGCCGTCCGCGAGCTCGCCGAGAGCGAACGGCAGCTGAGACAGGTCCAGGAGCTCGCCGGCCTCGGCAGCTATCGCCTCGACGCCGGGACGGGCGTCTGGACGAGCTCGGCGGTCCTCGATCGCATCTTCGGGATAGGTCCCGACTTCGTCCGCGACGTCGAAGGGTGGCTGGCCCTCGTCCACCCCGGGGACCGCGAGGAGATGCGCGCCTACTTCCGCGACGAGGTCCTCGGGCGGGGGCGGCGCTTCGAGAAGGACTACCGCGTCGTCCGGCGCTCCGACGGCGAGGTCCGCTGGGTCCACGGCGTCGGCGACCTCGAGCGCGACGAAAGGGGCGCCGTCGTCCGGATGCTCGGCGCGATCCTGGACATCACCGACCGGCACCGCGCGAGCGAGGAGGTCCGCGAGAGCCGCGAGCTCCTCTCCCGGTTCATCCGCCACTCGCCGATCTACGCGTTCGTGAAGGACGTCTCGGCGTCGGAGAGCCGGGTCCTGTTCGCGAGCGAGAACTACGAGGGGATGATCGGCATCCCCGGCTCGCGGATGGCCGGGAAGACGATGGAGGAGCTCTTCCCGCCCGAGTTCGCCGCGAAGATCACGGCCGACGACCAGGCCGTCGTCGCCCGGGGCGAGGTCCTCCAGCTCGACGAGGAGCTCGGCGGCCGGAGCTACACGACGATCAAGTTCCCGATCCCGCTCGGGGAGCGACGGCTGCTCGCCGGCTACACGATCGACATCCAGGAGCGCAAGGAGGCGGAGAAGCGGCGGCTGGAGGCCGAGAGGCGCTTCCGGCTCCTCGCCGAGGCGACCTCGGAGGGCGTCGTCCTGATCGACGAAGGCCGGATCCTGGAATGCAACGCCCGCTTCGCCGCCATGCACGGCTTCGAGCCGGCCGCGCTTCTCGGGCTCCCCTTCCTCGCGCTCGTCGCGCCGGAGTCGCTCGAGCACGTCTCCGCTCGTCACGTGTCGGAAACGACGGGCCGCCATCGCTGGATAGCCCTCCGCGCCGACGGCTCGACGTTCCCCGTCGAGGGGGACGCCCGGCTCGTCCCCTGGGAAGGGAGAACCGTGAGGATCAAGGCGTGCCGCGACCTCACGGAGGAGCTGCGCGCGGCCGCGGAGGTCGCGCGCGTCGCCCGGCTCTACGCCGCCCTGATCGAAATCAACGAGGCGATCGTGAGGGTCCGGACGCCCGAGGAGCTCTTCGCGGAGGTCCCCCGGATCCTCGTCGAGACCGGCGGATTCCGCATGGCCTGGATCGGCCTGAAGCGGGAGGATTCGCCGCGCGTCGACGTCGCCTCCCGGTTCGGGGACGAGACGGGCTACCTTGCGGGCATCGAGGTCCGCGTCGACAGCCGGCCCGAGGGTCTCGGACCGACCGGCCGGGCGATCCGCGAGGGGCGGACCCAGGTCTGCAACGACTTCCTGAACGACCCCTCGACCCTCCCGTGGCGCGATCGCGCGAAGCAGGCCTCCTGGCGCGCCTCGGCGGCCCTCCCGATCCGGCGGAGAGGACTCCCCGTCGGGGCGCTCACCGTCTACGCGCTCGAGGTCGGCTACTTCGGAGAGCGAGAGCGGGCGCTCCTCGAGGAGTCCGCGGCCGACGTCTCCTACGCCCTCGAGCACCTCGACCAGGCCGCGGAGACGCGGCGCGCCGAGGCGGAGGTGCGCGAGCTGAACGTGGAGCTGGAGCGCCGCGTCGAGGAGCGGACGGCACAGCTCGAGGCGGCGATCCGCGAGCTCGAGGCGTTCTCCTATTCCGTCTCGCACGACCTGCGCGCCCCGCTCCGCGCGATCGAGGGCTTCGCCGGCATGATCGTCGAGGACGCCGCCGGAGCGCTGCCGGAGGAGACCCTCCGACGGCTGGACGTGATCCGAACGAACGCCCGGCGGATGTCGGCGCTCATCGACGCCCTGCTGCGCTTCTCCCGCCTGGGCCGCCACGAGCTCCAGCGGGACCGGGTCGACATGGCGGGGCTCGCGCGGTCGGCCTTCGAAGAGGCGGTCTCCGACGGGGCGGCGCGCGCGCGGATCGAGCTCCGCATCGGCGAGCTGCCGGACGCCGAGGGAGACGCCTCCCTCCTCCGCCAGGTGTGGGTCAACCTGCTCGGGAACGCGGCCAAGTACTCCGCCGGGCGGGAGCGGCCGGTCGTGGAGGTGACGGCCGTCCCGGGCGACGCGGAGACGACCTACAGGGTGAGGGACAACGGGGTCGGATTCGACCCGAGGTACGTCGAGAAGCTCTTTCGGGTCTTCGAGCGGCTCCATGCGCCCGACGCGTTCGAGGGGACCGGGATCGGCCTCGCGCTCGTGAAGCGGATCGTCCAGAGGCACGGCGGGGAGGTCTCGGCCGAAGGGCGAGAGGGCGAGGGCGCCTGCTTCTCCTTCTCGGTGCCGTCGGCGTCCGGAAAGGCCCGGAAGCGGCGGACGAAGTAGCGGTCCCCCTCTCCTCCGCCGCCGCTCCCGCGGTGGGCGGCAGGCTTTGCCGTCAGGCCGCCCGGCCCGGCAGGTAGAGCGAGCGGGCCGTCAGGATCCGGTGGTCGAGGCCCGCGGCCCGGTCGAGCCGGGCGACCACGGACGGGAGCGTCGCCGGAAGGCGCCAGAGGTCGTCCCGGCCGCCGTCCGCGACGAACGCCGCCGCCCACTCGGTCCACCACGGCACCGGGCGCGCGGCGATCGGCTCGACGACGAGGACGCGGGCGCCCCGGCGGGCGGCTTCGAGGAGCCGCGGGAGCAGCGCCGCACGCGAAGTGGTCTCCAGCTCGTTGACGACCCATCCCAGGAGGATCCCCGCGCCGCGACCGGGGAGGCGCTCGCGCAGGAGGTCCCCCGCCGTCGCGCCGCCGCGCAGGGAAAGCGCGGCGTACGTCCGGCGTGCCTCGCTCGCCGCCCAGCCGCTCTTCTCCACTCCGAAGACCTCGGCGCCCGCGGCGAGCGCCCAGGCCGCGCCCGCCGCTCCCGTACCGCACCCGAGGTCGAGGACGCGCGAGAGGCCGGGCTCCGCCGCGCCCAGGGCGGCGACGATCCTGCCGACGACGAGGTGGTGGAGCGGACCGTAGAAGATGGCGAAGGCGGCCCGCTTCCCCTCTCCGTCGAAGACCGCCCCGGCGCCGATGCGTCCCCGGCGCTCGACGTAGAGCGACGAGACCGCCTGGAGCCCCTTGCGCACCTGGGCGAAGGAGAGCTCGGCGAGGTGACGCCGCTCGAGGTCCTCGAGCCAGCGGTCGAAGGGAGAGCCGTCCATTCCCTCGCTCCTCCGCCCGACGTCAGGGCGCTCCGAGCTCCTTCGCGACGGCGGCGACCGCGGCCTCGCCCGCGGCGAGGGCCCTCTCGGCGGCCGACGCGGAGAGCTTCGCCGCGTCGGCGGGCGCCGGGCGCGAGCGCCTCCACGCCCCCCGCGCCGCCTCGACCTCGGCCCGCGTCGCCTCCTCCGCCGCGAGGAGGCCGGGAAGCGCGCGCGCCTTCACCGCCGCGAGGACGCGGCGGTCCATGTACCGCTTCTTCTCGCCGCGCGCGTCCGGGTAGAGCCTCTTCCTCAGCTCGAGGGCGCTCGCCGCGAGAGGCGCCGGGCCCCGGTCCGCGGCCAGCGCAGCCGGCACCACGCCGGCGAGAGGAAAGACCGGCACGGCGGCCCCCGCGAGCGGGAGGCTGGGGACGATCCAGAGCGCCGCCGCCTCGGGCCCTTCTCCCGGCGCGGGCGCCTCGAGGACGATCGCGGAGACGGTGTCGAGACGGCAGACGCTGTCGCCCGTGTAGACGAGCGCCGGGCCCGCCTCCTCACCCGTCTGTCCGATCCCGGCGTTGGCGACGTCGCGCGCGGCGCGCAGGATCGCCGCAAGGTCGAGCCCGCCCGCGGCCGCCGGCCCGAGGAGCTCGATCGCGCGCGCCTCGCGCAGGAAGCCGGTACCCGACTCCTTCGCTCCGCTGCGGCTGTAGTTCGAGCGGACGAGGAGGCCCCGCCCGCCGTCGCTCGACGGGGCGGCGTCGACGCGAACGTAGCCCTTCGCCGACGTCTCGAAGACGGCCGCGCCTCCCTTCGCGTCGATGACGCCGAAGTTCGCGGAGACGTCCCGGCCGCCGGCGTTCGAGCGCACGAGGAGCGCCTCGAATTCGTCGACGGTGGCGCACGACTGGAGGGCGAGCTTCATGAACGTCCCCTCGGCCGCCGTGTCCCCGCTCTCGAGGTTGTAGGAGGCCGAGTTCATCACCCCGAAGCCGGCGGAGTTGATCCCGGCCCAGACCTGGAGCCCCGCCGCGTCTCCGCGGTTGACGACGCCGACGTAGGGGTAGCGGCCGTCGGCGAGGAAGACGACCTGGTTGTCGCTTCCGTCCGCGTCCCGGTTCTTCCAGAGCATCGGGCGGCCGCTCCTCGACGCCGAAGGGGCGACGACGGCAGTCGTACAGGCGTCCGCGGGAGCGGGGGCGAGGGGCGCGGCCAGGAGGGCGAGCGCGGCGGCCGAGGCGAGCCGGGAGCGGGTGGCGTGAACGGACACGGAGTCCTCCTCGACCGGCCATCGTAGCCGAGGGG
>JAKLER010000087.1 GCA_022711615.1 Acidobacteriota bacterium | reverse complement strand
GGTCGCCGTCGCCGACGATCCCGTCCCGGCCCGTCCGCTGCCCGCAGAAGGCGGCGTTCTCCTCGCCGCAGAACGTCTGCGGGATGAAGCCGTAGAGCGACGGGTAGACGTTCGAGAACTTCTGCGGGCGGTCGATCTTCAGGTAGCCGGTCGTCTTGTCGAGCTCGTACTTGACCGGGTCGGTCGGGACGATCTCGATGTAGGCGGTCACCTTGTCGGGGGCTTCTTCGCCCACCGAGATCCCGTGCCAGGGGTGGGGCCGGAAGAGGAGCGGGAGGAGCTCCCAGAGGCCCTCGGGGATCGGCTTGCTCATGCGGCAACGCTACCAGAATCGCCGGGAGGCGGACGGCCGGAGGGGCCCGGGCCGCGACGCGCCCCGGCGCGAGATACTCCGCCCCGATGCCGCCCGAGGCCCCGCCCCCCGCCGCGAAGCGCTACGTCCTCCGGAAGGCGGGGCCGGCGAAGAGCTATCGGATCGACTACCGGCGGGAGCTGAACGCCGAGCAGCAGGCGGTCGTCTTCGCCCCCGACGGCCCGACCGTCGTCGTCGCCGGGGCCGGCTCGGGGAAGACCCGGACGCTCGTCTACCGCGTCTCCCGCCTCGTCGAGGACGGGGTCGCCCCCGAGGCGATCCTCCTCCTGACGTTCACGAACCGGGCCGCCCGGGAGATGACCCGGAGGGTCGAGCGCCTCCTCGGCGCCGACCTCGCCCGGATGACCGCCGGCACGTTCCATTCCGTCGGCGCGCGCCTTCTGCGCCCTCACGCCGAGCTCCTCGGCTACCGGCCCAACTTCTCGATCCTCGATTCCGAGGACTCGAAGGACCTGCTCGAGTCGGCCACCTCCGACCTCGGCATCCCGATCACCGAGCGGCGCTTCCCGAAGGGGGACCTCCTCCGCGCGATCGTCTCCTTCGCGGCGAACACGGGGCAGAAGCTCGACGCCGTGATCGGGCGCGACTACCCGCACCTCCTCTCGCAGCTCGAGCCCGTGAAAGCGGTCGTCCGCCGCTACCTCGAACGGAAGGTCCTCGCGAACGCGATGGACTACGACGACCTCCTCCTGAACTGGAGGAGGCTCCTCGAGACGCACCCGGAGGTCCGGAAGGCGCTCGCGCTCCGCTTCCGGGCGGTCCTCGTCGACGAGTTCCAGGACGTGAACCGGCTCCAGTCGGAGATCGTCGACCTCGTCGCGCAGGACTCCGAAGCGAAGAACGTCATGGTCGTCGGCGACGACGCCCAGTCGATCTACTCCTTCCGCGGCGCCGACGCGGAGGCGCTCCTCGGCTTCCCCGACCGCTACCCGGGCGCGACGGTCTACCGCCTCGAGACGAACTATCGTTCGACGCCCGAGATCCTGCGGCTCGCCGACGCCTCCATCGCGCACAACTCGCGCCGGTACGAGAAGACGCTCGTCCCGACGCGGGAGAGCGGCGTGCCGGTGGCCGTCGTCGGCGCGAAGGACCTCCTCCAGCAGGCGGAGTTCGTGGCGCAGCGGGTCCTCGAGCTGCGCGACGAGGGGACGCCCCTCTCCGAGATCGGCGTCCTCTACCGCGCCCACTTCCAGGCGCTGGAGCTGCAGATCGAGCTGACCCGCCGGGGCATCCCGTACGAGGTTCGCTCGGGGCTCCGGTTCTTCGAGCAGGCGCACGTCAAGGACGTCCTCGCGCACCTGAAGCTCCTCGTGAACCCGAAGGACGAGATGTCGTTCAAGCGGGCGCTCAAGCTCCTCCCGAAGGTCGGCGAACGGACGGCAGCCGTCCTCTGGGAGGCCGTCTCCGACTCCCACGAGCCGCTCGCGGCGTTCCTCGCCCTCGAGCTCGGCAAGGCGCCGGCCGGCGCGCGCGCGGGCCTCCTCCGCTTCCGCGAGACGATGCGGACGCTGAAGAAGCCGTCGTACCTCTCCTCGCCCGCCGAGGCGATCCGCTACGTCGTGGAGGACGGCGGCTACGGCGACGTCGCGAAGGGGAAGTTCCCGAACCACTCCGCGCGGCTCGACGACCTCGAGGCGCTCGCGCAGTTCGCGCTCGCGTACGACGACGTCGGCCGCTTCCTCGAGGAGGTGACGCTCTACGGCGACCCCTCCGGCGAGGACCAGGTCGCGGGGGAGGAGGACGACGAGCGGCTCGTCCTCTCGAGCGTCCACCAGGCCAAGGGGCTCGAGTGGAAGGCGGTCTTCGTCATCGGCCTCCAGGAAGACCGCTTCCCGAACCTGCGCGCCTGCAAGACCCCCGAGGGGCTCGAGGAGGAGCGCCGCCTCTTCTACGTCGCGGCGACTCGTGCGAAGGACGAGCTGACGCTCGTCCACCCGCTGACCGCCTTCGACAGATACGGCGTCGTCGTCGTCACCGAGCCGAGCCAGTTCCTCCGGGAGCTCGACGCGACGCTCTACGAGCGCTGGGTCCTCGACGAGAGCGTCGAGGCGTCGCTTTCCCCCGCCCCCGAGCGGCCCCGCTTCGCCGCCGATCCGACGCTCGTCCCGGACGACGAAGAACCTGTGAACTAGCTAGGAGGCGGGCGCGCCCGGCCAGGCGAGACGGGTCAGGCGGGAGACGAGGTTCTCGAGGAAGGCACGGAGCTCGTCAGGCGTGATCCCGGCCGGAACGCGTGCATCGGGCCCGACGGTGATCTGCGACAGGACCCATGCGAGCTGCGCGGGCGTGAGCCCCCCGTCCTTGCTCGAAGCCGGACCGATGACGTCCTCCGCGCGGAATCCGGCCCGCTCCAGGACCAGGACGTCGACGAGGTCCCGAACCTCGCCGCGAGACAGGAGGGTGCGGAGCTTGTTCGCGAGGATCTCCTCTGGCGGGTCGACGAGGACTCCGTCCCGGTCGAGCTTCTCGACGTGGATCTGGGGTGCCCGGTCGCGCACGAGGTCGACGATGACGCTCTCTGCGCCGACGCTGATCAGGAATCGCCGGAACTCGGGCGAGGTCCGGAGGGCCTGGATCGAGGCGCCCAGCTCCTCGGCGACGGAGCGAAGCGCCGAAGCCCCTTCGTCGAGATCGGCGGAGAACGTGAAGAGGTCGAGGTCGTCGGTCGCCCTGTGCCCGAGGTGGAAGGCGGCGAGAGCCGCGCCGCCCGTCAGGAAGAACGAGCGCGTCCTGCGAAAGAACCCGTGGAGGACGTCCTCCTGAAGCCGGCTCAGGCGCGACATCCGCTACGCCTCGACGAGCCCGAGCCGCTTCCAGCGGTCCAGGAGGAACTCCCAGAACGCGCGGCGGAGGCCGAGACGTCCGGCGAGCCGCGGCCAGAGGCGGACGACCTCTTCGGGCGTCACGAACCGCCAGACGTCGGGGTCCCGGGCCTCGCGCAGGACGAGAGCGAGAAGCCTCAGCCTCTCGGGCTCCGACGCCGTGCGCAGACGCTCCTCGAGCTCCGAGACGGTCATCGGATCGTCCCAGAGGAAGTAGGGGATCGCGTCCGGGTCGGTGAGCCTCGTGGAGAGCGCGGGCACGGGAGAAGTCTACCCGCGCCCCGTCTGCGCGGTCGTCAGGAGATTCCGAGGAGCTGCGCGACCTGGTCCGGCGGGGCCAGGTAGGCGCCCGCCTGCCGCTTCACGATCTTCCCGGTCGGAGTCGTCACGAGGAAGTGCGGCACGCCGCTGACGCGCGCGGCCCGCGCCCACTTCCGGTCGGAGTCGATCCGCGCCGGGCGACCGATCGACTTCGTCATCTCGAGGCAGGCGCGCACGTCGTCCATCCCGACGACGAAGACGGTCTCGTACCCCAGCGGGGCGATGTGGTCCGCGAGGGCGACGTCGCCCGGCAGGGAGGAGCGGCAGGGGCCGCACCACGGGGCGACGTAGACGACGAGGCAGCCCTTCGAGCCGCGGCAGAAGACCGGCGACGCTTGCGGGCCGGCGGAGACGCCCTCCGCGGAGGCCGAGGGGAGCGGAACGTCGGGCAGGTAGCTCGGTCGCCGGAACCAGAGGAACGCGGCGAGGGCGCCGAGGACGAGGAGCGCGATCGTCCAGGGAGAGCGGCCCGGGGAGGAGGCGACGGCCGGGGCGAGACGCGCGGCAGCCTGTCCGGGCGGGGGCTCGACAGTTCCCATGGCGGAAGATCGTAGCGCGGAAGCCCGACGCGGCCGGGCGGGCGCGGCGGCTACGGGGGCGGCGCGTTCCGGGCGCCCGCGAGAGCCGCGTCGACCTCGTCGGCGACGAGCGCGGCGAGCCCGGGGAAGTCGTTGTGGCTCGTCCCCGGGACCTCGACCCAGCGGGCGCCGGGCCGCGCCGCCGCGAGGCGCCGCCCCATCGCGACCGGGACGACGTCGTCGAGCGCCCCGTGGATGAGGACGACCGGCGCCCCGACGCGCCCGACCTTCGACAGGGAGTCGAACCGGTCCCGGACGACGAGCGGCGCGAGCGGCCCGGCGACGATCCGCCCCATGTCGACGAGCGAGGTGTAGGCCGAGACGAGGACGACGGCGGCGACCCGGTGGCGCGTCGCGAGCTCGACGGCGACCCCCGAGCCGAGCGAGCGGCCCACGAGGACGACGCGCTCGGGAGAGATGCCGCGCCTCCCGAGCTCGGCGAGGGCCGCCTCTCCGTCGGCGTAGAGCCCCTCCTCGGACGGCGAGCCGCAGAGTCCGCCGTAGCCGCGGTACTCGGCGAGGAAGACGCCGAAGCCGCGGGCGCGGAGGTCGTCCGCGAGCGGGAGGTTGTGGGCCGCCGCCTCGGCGTTCCCGTGGAAGTAGAGGAGGACGGGGGCGTCGGACGACGGGGCCGGAAAGGAAGCGCCCGCGAGGAGGATGCCGTCCGTCGTCTCGTACGAAACGACGCTCCACCCTTCGCCCTCGCGCGGCTCCGGGAACGGCGCCTGCGAGGCCGGGAAGATCATCGAGCGGACGAGCGGGGTCAGCATGAGGGCGGCCAGGGCAGCGGCGGCGAGTATGGCGGCTCCGCAGCCGAGGCGGGAGAGGAGCGGGCGGCGGAGCACGGGGCGAGTGTAGGGCGGGCGTCGCGCGGTGCGCCCGCGCCGTTCGACGAGCCGCCCCGACGGGCCCCCTCGAATTGACATCCGGCCCTCCCGCGCGCACAACCCCGCGGTGAACCTCCGGCTCCTCGGGACCCTCCTCCTCGGCCACCTCACGACCGACCTCGCGCAGGGGATGATCCCCGCGCTCCTCCCCTTCTTCATCGCCGAGCGGGGGCTCAGCTACGCGGCGGCCGGGGGCCTCGTCCTCGCCGCGACGGTCGCCTCCTCGATCGTCCAGCCCGTCTTCGGGTACTTCGCCGACCGGCGCCCCTCGCCCTGGCTCGTCCCGGCGGGCGTCGTGACGGCCGGCGTCGGCGTCGCCCTCGCGGGGGTCGCGCCGTCGTACACGCTCATTGCCGCCTCCGTCGCGCTTCACGGCCTCGGCGTCGCCGCCTTCCACCCCGAGGGGGCTCGTGCCGCGGCCTTCGCCTCGGGGCCGAAGCGCGCGACCGGCATGAGCCTCTTCTCGACGGGCGGCAACCTCGGGATGGCGACCGGCCCGCTCGTCATCACGCCGCTCGTCCTCGCGCTCGGCCTCCGCGCGACGCTCGTTCCGCTGCTCCCGGTCGTCCTCGTCGCGGCGTTCCTCGCGACGCAGACCGGGCGCCTCGCCGCGCTCCGCCCGAACGCGCACGGCCCGGCGTCCGCCTCGGCCGACGCGGACCGATGGGGCCCGTTCGGCCGCCTCGCCGTCGTCGTCATGAGCCGTTCCGTCGTCTATACCGGCCTCTCCGCGTTCCTCCCCCTCTTCTTCGTCGGGGCGCTCGGGAGGACGAAGGCGGAAGGGGCGACGGCGCTCTCGATCCTCCTCGGGACGGGCGTCGTCGGGACCCTCGCCGGCGGCCGCCTCGCCGACCGCTTCGGCCGGCGCCCCGTCATCCTCGCCTCGATGGCGGCGCTCGCTCCGCTCCTCTTCGCCCTCGCCTCGGCCCGCGACCCGCGCGTCGCCACGGCGCTCCTCGTCCCGGTCGCCCTCGCCCTCTACCTGCCGTTCAGCGTCCTCGTCGTCATGGGACAGGAGTACCTCCCGAACCACGTCGGGACGGCCTCGGGCGTGACCGTCGGCCTCGCGGTGACGGCGGGCGGCCTGGCCGCGCCGCTCCTCGGCCTCGTCGCCGACCGCTGGGGCGTCGCCGGCCCGCTCTTCGTCGTCTCCGCGCTCCCGATCCTCGCCGTCGCGCTCACGCTGACGTTGCCGGACTCGAGGGCGGAGGAGACGGTCGCCCGGGGGTGAGGGGAGGACGGCGACGCCGGACCGGGTCGTCGTCCCGTGCGAAGGCCGAACGCGGACGAGCGCGAAGGAGACCCGTCGGCCACCGCACGGGACCTAGAATCGGCGTCGTGAGCGGACGAGCGGACAGGAGCGGCTGGCCCGTGAGACGGGTCGCGCTCGCGGACGAGGGACGCGGCATCGACCCGGCCGTCGCCGCGATGACGCCCTCGGAGCGGATCGCGCTCGTCGAGCGGCTCACGAGGAACGCCTGGGCCTTCAAGGGAGAACAGGTCGATGGAACGAGACTTCGTCGAGATGTTGTCCGCACTCGACGCGGCCGGGGCTGAGTACCTCGTGGTCGGGGCGCACGCCCTGGCCGCGCACGGCGTGCCTCGGGCCACGGGCGACCTCGACATCTGGGTCCGGGCAACGCCCGAGAACGCCGCGAGGGTGCTGGCCGCGCTTCGCGACTTCGGGGCGCCGCTCTCCGACCTGTCGCCGGAGGACCTTACACGCCCCGAGACGGTCTTCCAGATCGGCGTCGTGCCCGTCCGCGTCGACATCCTCACGAGCATCTCCGGCGTCGAGTTCGAAGAGGCGTGGGCCGGCCGGATCCAGGCCACCGTCGACGCCGTGACCTTCGGCGTCCTCGGCCGCGAGGAGCTGATCCGCAACAAGCGCGCGACGGGACGGCCGAAGGACCTGCTGGACGTGGAGACGCTGCTCGGGGAGCCGGGCGCCCGCTGACCCGGTGTCGAACGATGGCGAGATTGTCCTGGGTCTCGAGTCGAGGGTCGGGGCTCAGCGCCGCTTGTCGGTGGAGACCTCTGCCGGCGCGGCCTCGCCGTAGTCGAGCATCCAGATGTCGCCCTCGCTGTTCGCCGTCGTCCAATAGACGGATCGGCCGTCGGGGGAGAGGCAGAACGAGCTGAAGAGCCCGTCGGGAGCTGTTGAGCCAGCCGGTGTGACCTTCCCCGTCAGCCGGTCGAGGACCTCCAGCTTCCCGTCGCGAGCGAGGAGGATCCGGCGGGAGTCGGGGAGCCACCCGAGGAGGCGCCCCTTCGGCGGCGTGGGGATCGACTCGTAGGTCCCCGTCGCGACATCGAGCGCGAAGTGCACCTCGCTCACCGTCCTGCCGTCCGGAGTACGCGATTTCCCGAGGATCCGCCGACCGTCGGGCGAGGCCCACCACGTGTCGAAGAGGTTCCCGTCCTTCAGGAGGGGCAACGGCGTCAGCCGACGCTCCTCGGGAGGAGCAGAGAGATCGACCGTGTGCGGCCGGACCTCCTTTCCGACGTCCACGTAGAGCGTTCGCCCATCGGGAGAGACGACGCTCGGGAACGCGCCGCCTTCCTTCGCAGCCCGGAGCTCGCACTGCCGTCCGCTGCCGTCGGGTCGGATGCTCCAGACCTCGTTCAACCCGTCCGGCGCGATGCCGAAGTAGATCCTGGAGCCGTCGGGTGCCCACCGAGGGAAGTCCTTCGCCGGGGCGTCGTCCGTGAGGCGCCTCGTCTCGCCAGTCTGGACCCGGACGAGGACGATGTCCTTGCGGCCGCCCCGTTCGAGGAAGACTGTCAGGAGCCACTCTCCGTTCTGCGAGAGACCCGTGACGCGCAGGTCCCGCGGGCCGCTGACGAGCTCTCGCGGCGACCCGATGAGCCTGCCCCTCACGGGGTCGAAGTCGGACCGGCGGATCGTGTACGCCCCGATCCAGGTCCCGAAGAGAATCCGTCGTCCGTCCGGCGTCGAGGACGAGGTCTGCGAGACCGTCGCCGAGGCGACGACCGGGGCCGCTTCATCCGTCACCTTTCCCGTCGTCTCGTCGACGCCCACCCTCCAGAGGTTGACCTGGCCGCCGACGGCCGAGTCGAACGTGATCCCTGAACGGCTCCAGTCGGGACGTGGGTGCCAGGTCGACGTGATCGGTACGGTCAGCGGCGTCGGATCGCCACCGGATGCGGGAATCGTCGAGAGGCCCGGGCTTCCGGCCAGCAGCCTTCCGGCACCGCCCTGGACGAAGGCGATGCGTATCCCTGAGGGAGACCAGGTCGGCGTTCGCCCGTCGCCGTCGTAGACCTTCGTCGTCTGTCCCGTGGCCACGTCGACGATCCAGAGTTCGCTCTGGTTGCCCGCGGTCGGTCCCGGCGTCGTCGTCGCGAAGACGATCCGGCCTCCGTCGGGCGACCAGGCCGGGTCGTATCCGAAGTCGGTCAGGCGCCGGGGCGACTCGCCGCTCGCCCCCATGAGGAAGATCCCGCCGCCGTCCCGCTCGGAGCGGAAGGCGATCGTCGACCCATCCGGCGAGAACGCCGGTTGGAGGTCGTTCCCCGGGAAGTCCTTCGTCAGGTTCGTCGGGTTCTCGCCGCCGACACGGCGAAGGAATATGTCGGAGCCCCCGGCACGACGGGCGACATAGACAAAGCTCCCTCCGTCGGGAGAGACGCTCGGTCCACTTTCCATTCCGGCCTCCCAGGTGAGCTGAACGAGCTTCGGAATTGGCTTCGGCTCGGCGGATCGCCCGTGTCCGCGGACGAGACCGGCCTGGAAGGCGGCCCAGACCGCGGCGGCGATCGCCACGCAGAGTCCTGTGGCCGCGAGCGTCGTGCGCTTGAGGGAGGACCTCGTCGCGCTCACGGGCTCCGCCGTCGCGCCGCCCGCTGTCCCGCTCCTCTCTCCGCCCCGTTGCCCCCAGATGGCGAGGTCGCGCGCCAGGTCGCGGGTCGAGTCCCAGCGCTCGGCGGGGTCTTTGGCGAGGAGGCGCTCGAGGAGGAGCCGGACGGGAACGGGAACGGACGGTGCGAGCGCCTCGAGCGGCTCGGGCTCGTCGCGGATGATCGCCGTCAGGACGTCGGCGGGGGGGTCGGCGCGGAAGGCCCTTTTCCCGGCGAGCATCTCGTAGAGGACGGCTCCGAGGCTGAACTGGTCGCTCCGGTGGTCGACGGGGAGGCCGCGGGCCTGCTCGGGGGACATGTAGGCGACGGTGCCGACGACGGCGCCGGCGTCGGTCAGGGTCGAGAGGGTGGAGGAGCGGCTGTCGTCCTCGCTCCGGAACGCCGTCTCGTGCCGTGCGAGGCCGAAGTCGAGGACCTTGGCGTGGCCGTCTTTCGTGAGGAAGACGTTCTCGGGCTTGACGTCCCTGTGGACGATTCCCTTCGCGTGGGCGGCGGCGAGCCCCTCGGCGACCTCGCGGGCGATCTCGAGGGCGCGCCGGATGGGCACGGGGCCGCGCAGGAGGAGCGCGCGGAGCGTCTCCCCCTCGAGGAGCTCTGCGACGGCGAACGGGACGCCGTTCTCTTCGCCGACGTCGAAGAGGGCGAGGATGCCGGGATGGGAGAGGGCGGCGACGGCCTTCGCCTCGCTCTCGAAGCGGGCGAGCATGTGGCGGTCGCTCGAGAAGCGGTCGGGGAGGACCTTGAGCGCGACGTCGCGGCCGAGCTTCGAGTCGCGGGCGCGGAAGACCTCGCCCATGCCGCCCGCGCCGAGCGGCGCGATCACCTCGTAGCGGCCGAGGCGGGTGCCGGGAGCGAGAGGCATGCGCCGGCCTCCGGAAATGCTCGAGCTCGGATCGTTCCGGCGAGAAGTCTACGACGGCGGAAGGGCGGCCGGTGTCGGTCGCGTATCACCCTCCGCCGCTGTCTCGTGACGCCGGACGCGCGGCCGGCTACCGCTGGCAGGGGAGCCCGTTCACGATAACGACCATCTCTGAGGCACGATCGTGTCACGAGCGCGTATCATCGGGATGGAGGCTCGTCGTGAAGTTCGTCTCCGTCCGCGATCTCAGGGGCCGCTCCGGGCAGGTCTGGAAGCGGCTCGACGACGGCGGCGACGTCGTCGTCACCTCGAACGGGAAGCCCATCGCCGTCCTCTCCCCGGTGCGTGAGGGCGACCTCGAGCGGTCGCTCGCCACGATCCGCAGGGCCCGGGCGCTCGACGCGGTCGCGGACCTCCAGGCCGGCGCCGCGAGCCGGAAGGTCTCGCCCCGCGAGGTCGAGGCCGAGATCGCGGCCGTCCGGAAGGGCCGCAGCCGGTGAGGATCGTCCTCGACACGAACGTCCTCGTGTCGGGGCTCCTCTCGCCGTTCGGGCCGCCGGCCGACGTCGTCCGGCTCGTGGCGGCGGGCGCGCTGAGGCTCGGCGTCGACGCGAGGATCCTCGAGGAGTACAGGCTCGTCCTCGCGCGGCCGCGCTTCGGGTTCGACGCGGCGCGGGTCGCCGAGCTGCTTTCCCAGGTCGATGCCGACGGAGTCCGGGGCGCGACGCAGCCTCTTCGCTTGCGCCTGCCGGACCCTGACGACGAGCCGTTCCTCGAGGTGGCGCTCGCCGTCGCCGCGGACGCCCTCGTGACCGGCAACGTCCGGCACTTCCCGTCGTCCCGCCGCGAGGGGGCCCGGGTCCTCTCGCCCCGGGCGTTCGTGGAGGAGTACCGGGGGAGGCAGGGAAGGAGTCGTTCGCCGACGACACGGGCGTGACGACCCGGCGACACGCGGCTCCGGGGAAGCATCGACTGGAACTCGGAGGAGGCCGCCTCAATTCCCCGACCGGGCCGTCCGGGCGGAGCGGTCCGGCGGGTCCGCGAAGTCGATCATCCAGATGTCGCCCTCGTTCCGCTGGCGAAAGCCGTAGATCGACCGCCCGTCCCGGGTAAGGCGCGGCGCGGCGGTGAAGCGGCCGGCCCCGGGCAGGCCGGCGGGCGAGACATTCCTGGTGACACGATCCAGGATCCGAAGCTCCCCGCCGACCGCCAGAAGGAGGCGCCGAGAGTCGGGGAGCCAGCCGAGCACGCTCGCGCCCGGCTGTGACGGGAGTGCCGCGTACGTCTCCCTCTCGACGTCGAAGAGATACAAGGGGTCGCGAACGAGATCGCCAGCCGGGGCCCGCGAGCGCCCGACGAGCCACCTGCCGTCCGGTGACAGCTGCTGCGTGTCGAAGTGCCGCCCGTCGGGAAGGCGCGGCATCGGGACGAGCGACCGGCGCTCCGGGGGAACGATGAGATCGACGCGGTGCGGGCGGACCTCCTTCCCGACGTCCACGTAGAGCGTCCGACCATCCGGGGAGACGACACTCGGAGAGACTCCACCCTCCTTCGGCGCCCGGATCTCGCACTGTCGTCCGCTGCCGTCGGGGCGGATGCTCCAGACCTCGTTCAGACCCTCCGGCGCGACACCGAAATAGAGCTTCGAACCGTCGGGCGCCCAGCGGAGGAAGTCCTTCTGGGGCGGGTCGTCGGTGAGGCGGCGGGTCTCTCCCGTCCCGACCCTGAGGAGGACGATGTCTTTTCGCCCTCCTCGCTCAAGGAAGAGCGTCGCGAGCCATTGGCCGTCCGGCGAGAGGCCATTGGGCCGAAGTTCGCGAGGGCCGCTCGCGACGGTCTCCCGCTCGCCGACGAGCTGGCCCTTCACTGGGTCGAAGTCGAACCGGTCGATCGAGTTCGCCCCCTCCCAGGTCATGAAGAGCATTCGCCGCCCGTCGCGCGTCGAGGACGAGCGGAGCGATTCGGCCGGCGAGACGAGGACCGGTTGCTCCTCGCCGAGAGGCGATCCGGTCGCCTCGTCGACCTCGATCCTCCAGACGTTCGTCTGACCGGCGACCGACGTGTCGAACGTGATCCCCGTGAGGCTCCAGTCCGGGCAGGAGGCCATCGTCGACGGCAGCTCGACGACCGGCGTCGGGGCGCCTCCCGAGGCGGGAATCGTCGAGAGCGTCCTCCTTCCGCCGAGGGAGGTCCCCCGGTCGGCCTGCTCGAAGGCGATTCGGATGCCCGAAGGAGACCACGTCGGAAATGCTCCGCCGCCGTCGAAGAGCTTTCTCGTCTTCCCCGTGGCGACGTCAGCGATCCAAAGGACGCTCCGGTCCCCCGAGAAGCCCGTCGCCGTGCCGGTCGCGAAGACGATCTCCTTCCCGTCGGGCGAGAAGGCCGGGTCGTAGCCGAAGTCCGTCAGGCGGCGGGGGCTCTCTCCGCTGGCGCCCATCAGGAAGATCCCGCCGCCGTCGCGCTCGGAGCGGAAGGCGATCGTGGAGCCGTCAGGGGAGAGCGCCGGTCGGATGTCGTTCCCCGTGTGGTCGCGGGTCAGGTTCACGGGGTTCTCCCCGCCGACGCGCCGAAAGAAGATGTCCCGGTTCCCGGGCGGGCCGGCGTCGTAGACGAAGCTCCCGCCGTCGGCCGATATGCACGGTTCGAGCTCCATTCCGGGTTCCCACGTCAGCTGCGTCAGCCTTCCCGGCGAAGTTGCGTCCGGCCGCTTCGACCCCTCGAATTTCCGTCCGGCCTGAAATCCGCCGACGAGGGCGGTGACGACGGCGAGGGCGCCGAACGAGGCGAGGAGGATTCGCGTCCGACGACTCGTCCGCGGGATCCCTGCGTCCGCCCCGGCGGCGGCTCCGGTCGCCGAGGATCGCTCCGCGCCCCGGTGCCCCCAGATGGCGAGGTCGCGCGCCAGGTCGCGGGTCGAGTCCCAGCGCTCGGCGGGGTCTTTGGCGAGGAGGCGCTCGAGGAGGAGCCGGACGGGAACGGGAACGGACGGTGCGAGCGCCTCGAGCGGCTCGGGCTCGTCGCGGATGATCGCCGTCAGGACGTCGGCAGGGGTGTCGGCGCGGAAGGCCCTTTTCCCGGCGAGCATCTCGTAGAGGACGGCGCCGAGGCTGAACTGGTCGCTCCGGTGGTCGACGGGGAGACCGCGGGCCTGCTCGGGGGACATGTAGGCGACGGTGCCGACGACGGCGCCGGCGTCCGTGAGGGCGGAGAGCGTTGGGGAGCGGCTCTCGTCCTCGCTCCGGAACGCTGTCTCGTGGCGGGCGAGGCCGAAGTCGAGGACCTTGGCGTGGCCGTCCTTTGTCACGAAGACGTTCTCGGGCTTGACGTCGCGGTGGACGATTCCCTTCGCGTGGGCGGCGGCGAGCCCCTCGGCAATCTCGCGGGCGACCTCGAGGGCGCGCTTCACGGGGACCGGGCCGCGCATCAGGAGGGCGCGGAGCGTCTCCCCCTCGAGGAGCTCGGCGACGGCGAACGGGACGCCGCTCTCTTCGCCGACGTCGAAGAGGGCGAGGATGTTGGGGTGGGAGAGGGCGGCGACGGCCTTCGCCTCGCTCTCGAATCGGGCGAGCATGCGGCGGTCGCCGGCGAAACGATCGGGGAGGACCTTGAGGGCGACGTCGCGGCCGAGCTTCGAGTCGCGGGCGCGGAAGACCTCGCCCATGCCGCCCGCGCCGAGCGGCGCGATCACCTCGTAGCGGCCGAGGCGGGTGCCGGGAGACAGGGACATCCCGCGTCCTCCGCGGATCGTCTTTCGAATGGGTTTCCGCGAAAAGTGTACGCCCGCGGCGAACCGGGAGACGTCGTGAGCG
>JAKLER010000086.1 GCA_022711615.1 Acidobacteriota bacterium | reverse complement strand
GCCGCGTCGCGAGGCGACGCCGCGCCGGCGACGCTCCGCAGCGCGAGAGAGATCGCGGCGAAAGCGAGGAAGCCGGACAGGGCCGCGTCCGGGAGCGAAAGCCGGAACGTCCTCTGCACGCGGGAACTCGCGGCCTGCCCCACGAGGACCGTCGCGGTCAGCACGGGAAACAGACCGTAGGTGTTGAAGAGGTAGGCCGGCCGAAGAGCGGAATCACGAGGAATCAACGCGGCGGCGAGCAGCCAGATGACCGAGACGCCCGCAACCAGCCGTGCGAGCCCGCGTCGCATCGCAGAAGTATAGCGGGGCTAGACTCTCGGGCCGGCCGACCGGGAAGGTCCGTGCGGCCCGGAGGCCGCCGGAACGCGGCGGTGACGGATGAGCGGCGACACGAGCAGCGAGGCGCAGCGGCGGGAGCACTACGAGATCGAGCGGGAGCTCGCGGCGCGGCTTCGGGCCGCGCCGCGCGAGGAGAGGCGGCGGCTCTACGCGGCGCTCTACGACGAGCTGTACCGGCGCGTTCCCCACCACCCGCAGAGGGCGGCGCCCTCCTCGGCGGCGGAGACGGCGCGCGCGGTCCGGCGTGAGATCGCGGTGCTGCGCCCCTTCCTCTCGCCGGCGAGCACGTTCCTGGAGCTCGGGCCCGGCGCCTGTGCCCTTTCGCTCGCGGTCAGCCCGCTCGTCGCCCGCGTCTGGGCGGTGGACGTCACGGACGCGCTCGTCCCGCCGCGGCCCCATCCGCCCGGCTTCGCTTTCGTCCGCTCGGACGGCTGCAGCGTGCCGGTCCCGCCGGGGAGCGTGAACGTCGCCTACAGCCACCAGGTCCTCGAGCACCTGCACCCGGAGGACGCTCTCGCGCAGCTCGTGAGCACCCGCGACGCGCTCGCCGCCGGCGGCGTGTACGTCTGCGTCACGCCGAACCGCCTCAGCGGTCCGCACGACGTCTCACGCGGCTTCGACCCGGTCGCGACGGGCTTCCACCTGAAGGAGTACACGGCCGCCGAGCTGCGGACGCTCCTCCTCGCGGCCGGGTTCGCACGTGTCGAGGCGCTCGTCGGGGCGCGCGGACGGTTCGTGCGCCTCCCGGCCGCCGCGGTCGTACCGTGTGAACGGGCGCTCCAGGCGATCCCGACGGCGTTTGCGCGCCCTCTCGCCCGCAGCGCGCCGTTCCGCGCCCTCCTCGGCCTGCGCCTCGTCGCGTTCCGGTGAGCCGGCGCTTTCTCCGAACGATCGGGCGGGGAGGTGATGCGGGCTCCGACGCGTCCGGCGATGGGCACGGGTGCAGCGGACGCCCCGACCCCGTCTCCGGACGGCGGCGGTCGCCGATCGGGACGTCGACGCGGGTGGCCGTCGAGGAAGGTAGTCGACACGGGCTCGGACTCCGGCGAGGACGTCCACGGGTCAGGCGGGAGAGGAACCGGGCCGGAGTCACAGGATCAGGCCGTGCCGAGAGGTCTCGAGCACGTCGATGCGGCGCCCGCAGGAGGTCAGAGGTCGACGAGACCGGTCGACGCTGACGGGAGCGACAGGGGTGCTCCGTTCAGGCCCCCGTCCCCTCCGCCTCGTACCCGAGGTTCGGGGCGAGCCAGCGCTCGGCCTCGGCGAGCGGCATCCCCTTACGGCGGGCGTAGTCGGCGACCTGGTCGCGGCCGAGGCGGCCGACGGCGAAGTAGTGCGCCTCGGGGTGTGCGAGGTAGAGGCCGCTGACGGAGGCGGTCGGGAGCATCGCGAGGCTTTCCGTGAGCGTGATGCCGGTGCGCGCGGGGGCGTCGAGAAGAGCGAAGAGTGTCCTCTTCTCGGTGTGGTCGGGGCAGGCGGGGTAGCCGGGGGCGGGGCGGATGCCGCGGTAGCGTTCTCGGATCAGGTCGTCGTGCGAGAGGCGCTCGCCGAAGCCCCACTCCTCGCGGGCGCGCTCGTGGAGCCGCTCCGCGAAGGCCTCGGCCAGGCGGTCGGCGAGCGCCTTCGCGAGGATCGAACGGTAGTCGTCGTGGTCTTTCTCGAAGCGCTCGCAGAGCGCGGGGAGGCCGTGGCCCGCGGTGACGGCGAAGAGGCCGACGTGGTCGCGGCGGCCGGAGGTCCGGGGCGCCACGAAGTCGGCGAGCGCCTCGTACGGGGCATCTCCGCTCTTCTCCTGCTGCTGGCGGAGGGTGTGGAGCGTCGCGAGGAGGTGCTCGCCCGCGGCGTCGGCGTAGAGCTCGACGTCGTCGCCGACGGAGTTCGCGGGGAAGAAGCCCCAGGCGCCACGGGCCGAGAGGAGCTTCCCGTCGACGATCTCGGCGAGGAGCGCCTGCGCGTCGGCGAAGAGCTCGCGGGCCTTCTCGCCGATCGTCGCGTCGTCGAGGATCTGCGGGTAGCGGCCGCGAAGCTCCCAGGCGTGGAAGAACGGCGACCAGTCGACGTATGGGACGAGATCGGTCAGGGCCGGCTCCTCGACGCGGACGCCGGTGAACGAGGGGACGGGGAGGTCGGCCGCAGACCAGTCGAGGGCGCGGCGACGCGCGCGGGCCGAGGAGAGCGGGAGGAGGGGTCTCGTCTGCCGGCCCGCGTGGTCCCTCCGCAGCTCCTCCTGGAGCGCCGCGTTCTTCGCGAGGAAGGCGGGGCGGAGCTCGTCGGACAGGAGGTTCCCTGCGACGCCGACGGCGCGGCTCGCGTCGGCGACGTGGACGACGGCCTGCGGGGAAGCCGGTGCGATCCGCACGGCGGTGTGGGCGGGGCTCGTCGTGGCGCCGCCGATCAGGATCGAGACCGCGATCCCCTCGCGGGAGAGCTCGCGGACGGTGTGGACCATCTCGTCGAGGGACGGCGTGATGAGGCCCGAGAGGCCGACGAGGTTCGCCCCCGTCTCCCGCGCGGCTTTCGCGATCCGGTCGGCGGCGACCATGACGCCGAGGTCGATCACCTCGTAGCCGTTGCACGCGAGGACGACGCCGACGATGTTCTTGCCGATGTCGTGGACGTCCCCCTTCACCGTGGCGAGGAGGACCTTCCCGGCGGCCTTCATCGTTCCGGCCGCCTTCCGCGCCTCGAGGAAGGGCGTCAGGACGGCGACCGACTTCTTCATGACGCGGGCGCTCTTGACGACCTGCGGGAGGAACATCTTCCCCGAGCCGAAGAGGTCGCCGACGACGTTCATCCCGGCCATGAGCGGCCCCTCGATGACGGCGAGCGGCGCGCCGAGCTTCTCGAGCGCCTCGAGCGTGTCGGCCTCGACGTGGTCGGCGTTCCCCTTCACGAGGGCGTGGGCGAGGCGCTCCTCGACGGACGCCGATCGCCACGCCTCCGCGTGAACGGCGGCGTGCGCGGCGCCCCCCTCCTTCGCCTTCAGCGTCTCGGCGTACGCGACGAGTCGCTCCGTCGCGTCGGGGCGCCGGTTCAGGAGGACGTCCTCCACCATCCCGAGGAGCTCCTTCGGGACCTCCTCGTAGACCGCGAGCTGGCCGGCGTTGACGATCCCCATGTCCATGCCGGCGGCGATGGCGTGGTAGAGGAAGGCCGCGTGCATCGCCTCGCGTACCGGGTTGTTGCCGCGGAACGAGAACGAGACGTTCGAGACGCCGCCGGAGACCTTCGCGCGGGGAAGCTCGGCCTTGATCCGCCGCGTCGCCTCGAAGTAGGCGAGGGCGTAGTCGGCGTGCTCCTCGATCCCGGTGCCGACGGTCAGGACGTTCGGGTCGAAGATGACGTCCTCGGGAGGGAAGCCCTCCTCCTCGACGAGGATCCGGTAGGCGCGCCGGCAGACCTCGACCTTCCTCTCGGCCGTGTCGGCCTGGCCCGCCTCGTCGAACGCCATGACGACGGCCGCGGCGCCGTGCCGGCGCACCGTCCGGGCGCGCTCCCGAAACGCAGCCTCGCCGTCCTTCAGGCTGATGGAGTTGACGATCGACTTCCCCTGGAGGGACTGGAGCCCCGCCTCGATGACCTCCCAGCGGGAGCTGTCGATCATGACGGGGAGCTTCGCGATGTCGGGGTCGGCCGAGAGGAGGTTCAGGAAGCGGCGCATGGCGGAGACCGAATCGAGCATCCCCTCGTCCATGCAGACGTCGAGGACGTTCGCGCCTCCCTCCACCTGCTGCCGCGCGACGCCGAGCGCTCCCTCGTAGTCGTTCGCGGCGACGAGCTTCGCGAACTTCGGCGAGCCGGTGACGTTCGTCCGCTCGCCGACGACGATGAAGTTGGAATCGGGGCGGATCGTGAGCGGCTCGAGGCCGGAGAGACGCGTAAGCCGCTCGACGGCCGGCACCGCGCGGGGCGGCAGCCCCCTCACCGCCTCCGCGATCGCGCGGATGTGGTTCGGGTTCGTCCCGCAGCAGCCGCCGACGAAGTTCACCCAGCCCGCCTCGGCGAACGCGCGGAGGTCCTTCGCCATCGACTCGGGCGTCTCGTCGAAGCCGCCGAAGGCGTTCGGGAGCCCCGCGTTCGGGTAGGCCGAGAGGAGGACGGGCGCGATGCGCGAGAGCTCCTCGACGTAGGGCCGCATTTCCTTCGCGCCGAGGGCGCAGTTGATGCCGACCGAGAGGAGCGGGGCGTGCGAGACGGAGTTCCAGAACGCCTCGACGAGCTGGCCGGAGAGGGTCCGGCCGCTCCGGTCGGTGATCGTCACCGAGAGCATGAGCGGGACCGCCTCGCCGCGCTCGGCGAAGACCTCCTCGACGGCGACGAGGGCGGCCTTGCCGACGAGCGTGTCGAAGACGGTCTCCACGAGGAGGAGGTCGACGCCCCCGTCGAGGAGGCCTCGGACCTGGTCGGCGTAGGCCGTGACGAAGTCGGCGAAGACGTTCGTCCTCTTCCCCGGGTCGTTCACGTCGACGGCGAGGGAGAGGGTCCGGTTCGTCGGCCCGATCGACCCGGCGACCCAGGCGTGCCGGCCCGGGTTCGCGGCCTCGAACCCGCGGACCGCCTCGCGCGCGACGCGCGCGGCCGCGGCGTTCAGCTCGCGGGCGTGAGCCTCGAGGCCGTAGTCGGCGAGCGAGATCGCCTGCGCGTTGAACGTGCAGGTCTCGATCACGTCCGCGCCGGCGTCGAGGTAGGCGCGGTGGATCTCGGCCACGACGTGAGGCCGCGTGAGCGGGAGGACGTCGGCGCATCCCTTCAGCTCGCGCGGGTGGTCGGCGAATCGCGCGCCACGGTAGGCGGCCTCGTCGAGGCGATAGGGCTGGATCATCGTCCCCATCCCGCCGTCCAGGACGACGATCCGGTGCGCGAGCGCCTCGGCGAGCGCGGGGGGCGCGGGCGCGGCGGGCCTCAATTCACGCCTCCAGGGGCGTCCTTCGCAGCGGCGTCCCTCGCGGCGGCGGAGGGACGGGCTTCCGCGTCGCGTCCCGGCAGCGACTCGAGGACCTTCCTCACGACCTCGTACCGGGCCATCGGCATCAGGTGGATCCCGCGCGCCCGCTCCACGATCGCCGCGGCGAGCTCCACGCCGATCGCGAGCCCCTCCTCCGCCTCGAACTCGGGTCCCTTCTCGGCCGCCTTCCGCATCCGGACGAGGATCGCCTCGGGAACGACCATTCCGGGGACCTCGTTCGCGAAGTAGAGCGCCTGCTTCAGGCTCTTCGGCGGGATGAGGCCGACGAGGACCGGGATCGCCCGCGCCTCGGGGCGGGCGAAGAAGCGGTCGAGCGCCGCGACGTCGTAGACCGGCTGCGTCTGCGCGAACGTCGCCCCCGCCTCGATCTTCGCTCTCAGCTTGGAGATCTCGACGTCGAGGTCGTGGGCCGCCGGGTTCGCAGCGCAGGCGATGGCGAACGCCGTCGAGGTTCCGATCGGCGCGCCCGCCAGGTCGACTCCGCCGTTCAGGCCCTTCACGATCCGGAGGAGGCCGAGCGTGTCGACCTCGCCGACCGCCCGCCCCTGCGGGTAGTCGCCGATCTTCAGCGGGTCCCCGCCGACGACGAGGAGCGCCTTGATGCCGAGGCCCGCGGCGCCGAGGAGGTCGGATTGGATGCCGAGGACGTTCCGGTCGCGCGGCGAGAAGTGGAAGACGGTGTCGACGCCCGTCTCGTGCCGGATCATGTGCGCGACGGCGATCGAGGACATCCGGAGGCGCGCCATCGGGTTGTCGGTGACGTTCACGGCGTCGACGCCGTAGCTCCGGAGGAGCTGGGCGCCCTCGAGGGCGACGGAGCAGTCGGTCCCCTTCGGCGGCTCGATCTCGACGGTGACGACGAGGGCCTTCGGGTCGGTCAGCTTCCGCTTCAGGACCGAGGTCTCGAGCGCCTCGGGCTCGGGGGCGGCGGGCGCCGCGACGAAGGACCGGGCGACCCGCTCCACGGAGGCGCGCCTCTTCCCGGAGACCTCCTTCGACATCGCGGCGACGTGGGCCGGCGTCGTGCCGCAGCAGCCGCCGACGATCGCGGCCCCCGCCCTCACGAAGTCGCGGGCCACCTCCCGGAAGTAGTCGGGGGTGGCGGGATAGACCGTCCGTCCCGAGACGTTCCAGGGGTAGCCGGCGTTCGGCATCGCCGAGACCGGGAGAGACGTCTGCGAGATGACGCGCTGGAAGACCTCGAGCGTCTCCTGCGGGCCGATCGTGCAGTTCAGCCCCAGGATGTCGGCCCCCGCCTCCTCGAGCCGGGCGAATGCTCCCGCGACCTCGGTGCCGAAGGTCGTCTTGCCGTCCGAGAGGAACGTCATCGAGGCGAGGATCGGGATCTCCTTCGAGAGGTCGCGCGCGGCCCGGATCGCCTCGATCGCCTCGAGCGTCGAGGAGAACGTCTCGAGGAGCAGGAGGTCGACCTTCTCCTCGAGGAGGATCCGGATCTGCTCGGAGAAGAGCTCGCGGACCATCGCCTTCGTGAGCGGGCCGTAGGGCTTCACGAGCTGGCCGAGCGGGCCGACGTCGCCGGCCACGAGGACGTACTCGCCGGCCGCGGCCTCGTGCGCGAGGCGGACGGCGGTGCGGTTGATCTTCTCGAGGGAGTCGGCCCAGTCGAACTTCGCGAGCTTGACCCGGTTCGCGTCCCAGGTGTTCGTCTTCAGGATCTGGGTCCCCGCCTCGACGTAGTCGTCGTAGACCTCCCGGACGAGGCCGGTCTGGGCGATCGAGAGGGGGGAGCGCGGGCTCTCGGGGGCGGCCCCGCGCGAGACGAGGAGCGTCCCCATCGCCCCGTCGGCGAGGAGAACTTCGGTCTTCAGGCGCTCGCGGATGTCGTGCTTCATGAAAAAACCCCTTCGAGGACGAAGGGGCGTTTCGCTGGGGATCGCTTCCGTTCGGCCTCGATTTCATCTCTCTCCGGCCGTGCCGGAGCGGGAATTGGCACCTGTCACCCTCCCCCTTTCGGGGGCGAGGAGCCGGTTGCCGCGGCATCGCAGGGCCCGTCCCTCCGCCGCTCGTGATGAAACCCGGACTCAAAGAGCCGGACGGAGCCTACGGGAGGCGGCTTCCGGCCGTCAAGAAGACCGCGCTCTTCCGGGGGGGGGCGGCGGTCGCCGGGGTCCCGGTGCGAGTTCGGCCTCGGGCTCGACCTCGGGCTGGTTTAGACTCGCCTCCCGTGAGAGTTCTCGTCGTCGGCTCGGGGGGTCGCGAGCACGCCCTCGTCTGGAAGCTCGCCCAGTCGCCGCTGGTCACGGAGATCTTCTGCGCCCCGGGGAATCCCGGAATCGCTCAGATCGCCACCTGCCTTCCGATCGGCGTCACCGACATCGTCGAGCTCGCCGACTTCGCCGAGAAGATGAAGGTCGACCTGACGGTCGTCGGGCCGGAGCTCCCGCTCACGCTCGGCCTCGTCGACGAGCTGACGAAACGGCGGCTCCTCGCATTCGGCCCGAACAAGCACGCGGCCGAGCTGGAGGGGTCCAAGGTCTTCTCCAAGGCCTTCATGAGGAAGTACGAGATCCCGACGGCCGAGGCGGAGGTGTGCACGACGCGCGCCGAGGCCGAGAAGGCCGTGAAGGCGTTCGGTCTGCCGTGCGTCTTCAAGGCCGACGGGCTCGCCGCCGGCAAGGGGGTCGTCATCGCCCGGGACGAGGCCGAGAAGGAGAAGGCGCTGAAGCTCTTCTTCGGCGAGCGGGTCTTCGGCAGCGCCGGCGACCGGGTCCTCGTCGAGCGGTTCGTCACGGGCGACGAGGTGAGCTGCATGGTCCTCTGCGACGGCGAGCGGGCGATCCCGCTCGCGACCGCGAAGGACTACAAGCGGGTCTTCGACGGCGACCGCGGGCCCAACACGGGCGGCATGGGCGGGCACAGCCCCTCCGTCTTCGTCGATGCGACGACCGCGCGGGAGATCCTGACCGACATCGTCCACCCGACGCTCCGCGGCATGGCCGAGGAGGGGCGTCCGTTCCGCGGCGTCCTCTACGTGGGCCTGATCCTCGAGAACGGGATGAAGCCGTACGTCCTCGAGTACAACGTGAGGTTCGGCGACCCCGAGACGCAGTGCGTGCTGGTCCGCCTCGAGGACGACCTCCTCCCGTACCTCCTCGGCTCGGCGCGCGGGAAGTTCGAAGAGAACGCCAAGCCGGTCTGGAAGAAGGAGGCGGGGGCCGCCGTCGTCCTTTCTGCCGAGGGCTATCCGGGGCCGTTCGAGCGCGGGAAGCCGATCGAGGGGATCGAGGACGCGACGGCCGAAGAAGGGGTCTTCGTCTTCCACGCGGGGACGGCGAGGTCGGCGGACGGGAAGCTCGTCACGGCCGGAGGGCGCGTCCTCGTCGTGACCGCTCGGGCACGAGGCCTTTCGGAAGCGCTTTCCCGCGCCGTCCAGGGAGCCGAGAAGGTCCGGTTCGAGGGGAAGCACTTCCGCCGGGACATGGGCTCGAAGG
The DNA here is from genome assembly GCA_022711615.1 of Acidobacteriota bacterium. Taxonomy (GTDB): domain Bacteria; phylum Acidobacteriota; class Thermoanaerobaculia; order UBA5066; family UBA5066; genus UBA5066. Next base: position 4,878 of record JAKLER010000086.1, on the reverse strand, counting down.
CGATGGAGATCCTCCGCGAGCGTACCGGCTCCGGCCTGAGCTGAAGTGGATAGTGGGAACCCGCCGGGCGGGTTCCCACTCCTCCCTGCGGTCGGACCCCCTCCGCAAGGGGTGGGCGGTTCGCCGGGCGGGTTCCCCCGAGCCCCTTCCGCGAGGGGCGGTATGGGCGCCGAGTCGCCGCGGCCAGTTCGGCCGCGGTTCTGCCGGTCCTGCGACCGGGTATAAAGTCCGCTCATGAATACGGCTCTCGCGGCGACCGTCGTCCTCTTCCAGCTCGTATCTGCCCACGGCGCGCCGGCGTCGGCGTCGACGGCCGGCGGCCTCACCTGGAACGCTCCGAAGGGATGGACCGTCGCGCCCACCGGCTATTCGATGCGCGTCGTCACGTACCGCGTGCCGCCGGCGGGCGGCGACGCGGAGGCGGGCGAAGTCGCGGTCTTCTTCTTCGGCCCCGGGCAGGGGGGCGGGAAACAGGCGAACGTCGACCGATGGGTCCGCCAGTTCACGCCCGAGAAGGGGAGCGCCGCCCCCGGCAAGCCGGCCGTGCTGACGGGCGCGGCGGTGCCCGTGACGATCGTGACGGCGGAGGGGACCTACGCCTCCGGCATGCCGGGCGGAGCGTTGACGCCGAAGCCGGGCTGGGCCCTCCGCGGCGGCATCGCCGAGGGGCCGCAGGGGCCGGTCTTCTTCAAGATGGTCGGGCCGAAGAAGACGGTCCTCGCCGCGACGCCCTCCTTCGACGCGTTCCTGAAGACGCTGAAGAAGGGCTGATCGCCGCTCAGGCCGCGCCGTAGGAGGCCGAGAAGGGGTCCTCTCCGGGCCTCTTACGCACCCCGTGGTCGGGGTTCGCGGCGAGGTGCTCGAGCACCTTCCACGCGGTCTCGCCCCCGACGCCCGCGCTCCTCGCCCAATTCTCGGCGGTCCGGTAGGAGCCGAGGTCGGCCCGCATCGCCCCGAGGAGCGCGCGCTGAGCCTCCAGTACGGCTGCGGCGGCCTTCTTGCCCGCCTCGACGCCCGGCTGGTGGTAGGCGTTGATCCCGACGAGAAGGGCGTAGAGGCCGACCGTCCGCTCGAAGAGCGCCACGAGCGCGCCGAGCGAACGCGCCGAGACCTCCTCGACCGTGATCGTCACAGAGCCGCGTCCCTTCTCGGTCAGCGCCTCGCGCGTCCCGAGGAGGAAGCCGTGGAGATAGTCGCCCGAGGTGACGTCCTCCTCGACGGCGAGCGAGGGGAGGCCTTCGCGCCGGTCTTTCAGGACCTCGATGAACGTCGCGAAGAAGTTCGGGACCCCCTCGCGGAGCTGCTGGACGAACGCGTGCTGATCGGTCGATCCCTTGTTCCCGTAGACGGCGATCCCCTGGTGGACCGTGTTCCCCGCGAGGTCCTTCTCCTTCCCGAGCGACTCCATGACGAGCTGCTGGAGGTAGCGGGAGAGGAGGAGGAGCCGGTCCTTGTACGGAAGGACGACCATGTCCTTCAGGCCGCGCCCCCCCGTCTCGCGATACCACGCGAGCGCCAGGAGGGCGGCCGGGTTCCTCCCGACGTCGGGGACCCGGGTCGCCGCGTCGCAGGCGCGCGCCCCCTCGAGCAGGCCGTCGACGTCGAAGCCCTGGAGCGCCGCCGGGAGGAGGCCGACGGCCGAGAGCTGCGAGGTCCGCCCGCCGACCCAGTCCCACATGGGGAAGCGGTCGAGCCAGCGCTGCCGCCGGGCGAGCTTGTCGAGGTCGCTCCCGTCCTGCGTCACGGCGACGGCGTGCCGGCCGAAGTCGAGCCCCTTCGCCGTGTAGACGGCCTGCGCGACGAGCATCCCGTTGCGCGTCTCCTTCGTCCCGCCCGACTTGGAGACGACGACGACGAGCGTCCTCCCGACCCCGCCGGCCGCGGCGATCCGGTCGAGCTCCCGGGCCATGCCGTCGGGGTCGGTGTTGTCGAAGAAGAACGGGCGGAGGGGGTCCGAGGCGCCGCCGAGCGCGTCGGCGACGAGCTGCGGTCCGAGCGCCGACCCGCCGATCCCGACGAGGAGGACGTTCTGGAACCTCCCGCCCGACTCGGGCGCGATCTTCCCGGAGTGGACGTCTGCCGCGAACGCCTTCACACGGGCGACCATCGCCTCGATCGCCCGCTTCACCTCGGGGCCCGGGGCGAGCTCGGGGGCGCGGAGCCAGTAGTGCCCGACCCGTCGCCCCTCGTCGGGATTCGCGACGGCCCCCGACTCGAGCGCGGCCATCGCCGAGAACGCGGACGGGAACGCCTCGAGCAGGAGCGGGTCGCTCGTCTTCGCGTGCGTGGCGAGGCACGTCCGCGAGACGTCGACCAGGAGCGGGACGGCGGGGACGTGGGCGGAAAGGCTCCGGAGACGGGAGAGCGATTCGGTCAACTTTCACCTCGGGCCGGGCGCGATGCGATCCTCGTAGACTAACCGCAAAGGAGCGCCCGATGGCCGACAGCCGGCAGCTCGTCCTCGGAATCGACGTGGGGGGAACGAAGGTCCTCGCGGGAGCGGTCGACGAGGGCGGGCGCGTCCTCGGTCGGGGAAAGGTGAAGAGCCCGTTCCGCGGCGGGCCGGAGGAGATGACGGGGGCGCTCGTCGCCGCGGCCGACGCGGCGCTCGCGGAGGCGGGCGCCCGCCGGGCGGACGTCGCGGCCCTCGGCCTCGGCGTGCCGGGGCCGCTCGACGCCGAGCGGACGACGCTCCTCCGCGCGATGAACCTCGGCGTGGAGCGGTGGCCGGTCGCCGCCTCGCTCGAGCCGCACTTCCCCGGGGTCCCGAAGCGGCTCGAGAACGACGTTCGGGCCGCGGCGCTCGGCGAGGCGCGCTTCGGCGCGGCGAAGGGCGAGCGGCTCGTCGTGGCGATCTGGGTCGGGACGGGAATCGGCGGCGCGGTCCTCCTCGACGGCGACCTGTGGCTCGGACGCAACCGGAATGCCGGCGAGGTCGGGCAGAGCTTCGTCGACCTGAAGAAGGCCGGGAGCTTCGACGGGACCCTCGAGGGGATCGGGGCGAAGGTCGGGATGACGGCTTTCCTGCGCCGCCGGATCGAGCGCGGGGAGAAGACCGTCGTGGCGCGCGCCGTCCTCGAGAAGGACGGCCGCCTGAAGGGCTCCGAGGTGAGGAAGGCGCTGGCCGCGGGGGACGCGCTCGTCGAGAGGGCGCTGGCCCGGTCGGCCCGCGCCGTCGGCGTGGCGATCGGGACGCTCTGGAACGTCTTCTCGCCCGACCTCTTCGTCCTCGGCGGCGGGATCGCGGAGGACGTCGGCGAGCCGTACGTGGAGCAGGTCCGGGCGGCGGCGGGCCGGTACGCGTTCTTCACGGACCTCGCCGAGGTGCGCGTCGTCCGATCGGCGCTCGGCGACGACGCGGGGATCCTCGGCGGCGCGGTCCTGGCCCGCGAGGGACACCGAAGCCGGGGCTGAGGCTCGCGAACCGGCGCCGTCCGGCCCCGGTTTGACCGGACGCGGCCGGATCGTGACAATCAAAGGTTCGTGAGCTGCGCCACCTGCTCCATCGGCACCCTCGTGAACCCCGGCGGCAACTACGTCGGGGCCCGCCTCGCCGACGCGACGGACGGGAAAGTCACGGTCGTCTTCACCGGCGAGGTCGCCGTTCGCCCGGGCGAGCGGATCGTCGTCGAGACCGAGGAGGGGCCCGAGTTCGCGGAGGTGACGACCCTCTCGCCCGTCCTGGCGAAGGCCTGCTCCCAGAAGAAGGCGAAGCGCTTCCTGCGCCTCGCTTCCGACTCCGAGTCGGCCGATTTCGCCGAGCGGCTCGAGCTGCAGGACGAGGCGGCCCGGTGGGCCTCGAAGCGGATCGCCGAGCTGCGCCTGCCGGTGAGCCTCGTGAAGTGCGTCGTGCCGTTCGACCGGCGCCGGATCACGCTCCTCTATTCCTCCGACGAGCGGGCCAACCTCCGCGACCTCTGCCGGGAGATGTCCGATCGCTTCCACCTCCGGGTCGAGTCGCGAATGGTCGGCGTGCGGGACGAGACGAAGATCGTCGGCGGGATCGGGCCGTGCGGCCTGACGCTCTGCTGCTCCACCTGGCTGAAGGGCTTCCACCCGGTCACGATTCGGATGGCGAAGCTCCAGGGGATCACCCCGAACCCCTCGAAGCTGACCGGCATGTGCGGCCGGCTGAAGTGCTGCCTCGCCTACGAGCTCGAGGGGGGCATCGAGGCGGCCCGGAAGATGGGGAGCAAGGGCCCCGACCGGAAGGACGCCGACCGAAAGGCCCCGCCGGCCCCGCCCGTCCCGCCGGCTCCGGTCCCGCCCGCCGCCTGACGGCGTCGCCGTCGGGTAGACTTCGCGCACGGCTCGATTCCCGAAACGGCCCCCTCCCCCGGAAGGAGCATTCATGGCTGCAGTTCGCAAGCCGCCGTCGCCGGCCTCGCCGGCGGGCGCCCGCGAGCCCGAGAGCGAGCTCGGGCCGCGAAAGCTGATTCGCCCCGCCCTGTCGGACCTCCGCCGCGACATGGGGCCGCGCGGCCTCCGGAAAGGGGCGCCGCCCGAGCAGACGAACGCCGAGTCGTTCTACTACCTCAAGCAGATGCAGGCCCGCACGCCGGTCGTCGTCCTCCTGGTCGACGGCGAGGAGCTGCGCGGCTGGATCGAGTGGTACGACAAGGACGCGATCAAGCTGAACCGGGAGCACGCCCCGAACCTCCTTCTCCAGAAGCACGCCATCAAGTACCTCTACAAGGAGGAGGAGGAGAGGCCGTTCCGGCGCCGGAAGGTCCGGTCGGAACCCGACGGCGCCCCGCCGGAGGCCGGAGGCCGCTGAAGGGCCGCCGCGGCGCAGCACGGGCACCGCACGGGAAGCGGAGCTAGACTCGCCCCATGAAGACCGAGAAGCTCACGCGCGAAGCCCTGACAGCGTATGCC
>JAKLER010000085.1 GCA_022711615.1 Acidobacteriota bacterium | reverse complement strand
CTCAGGCGCGAGGCCAGGGGGGGCCCCCCTGAACGTCGCCGCCCACGCCGCGGCCTTCGGGCTCTCCCCCCTCCTGCTGACGCGGCTCGGCCCGGACCCGGCCGGGCTGACGCTCCGGGCGGCGATGACGTCGCGCGGCATTCCCGTCGAGGGGGTCCAGTCCGACCCGACGTTCCCGACGGGCCGCGCCGTCGTGACGCTCCGCGGCGGCATTCCCCGCTTCGAGATCCCCGCCGGCGCCGCTTTCGACGCGATCGACGGCGCCGCCGCCGCCCGCGCCGTGCGCGAGGCGCGGCCTGCGGTCGTCGCGTTCGGCACGCTCGCCCTCCGCGAGCCGGCCTCGCGCGAGGCGCTCCGCGAGGTCCTCGACGCCTCGCCCGCGGTCCGGCTCGTCGACCTCAACCTGCGCGCCCCCTGGTACGACGGCGCGGTCGTCACCCGCGCCCTCTCGGCGGCGCACGTCGTGAAGGCGAGCGACGAGGAGCTCGACGAGCTGCGCCGCCTCCTCTGCCTGACGCTCCGGGAGCCGGAGGCTCTCGCGGCCGACGTCGTCCGCCGCTTCCGGCTGAAGGCCCTCTATGTCACCCGCGGCGCGCGGGGAGCCGCCGTCTCCTGGCGCTCGGGCGACGTCGTCCATCGTGCCGAGGCCGACGCCGCCGGCTCGCACGACGAGGTCGTCGACACGGTCGGAGCCGGCGACGCCTTCACGGCCGTCGTCCTCCTCGGCCTCGTCCGGCACTGGACGGCGGAGGAGAGCCTCCGGCGCGGCGTCGAGTTCGCCGCGGCCGTCACAAGGATCGCCGGCGCGACGCCGGAGGAGCCGTCGTTCTACGCGCCGTTCCTCGCACAGTGGCCGGAGGCGTCGTGAACGGGACATCCGACGGCCTCTACCTCCTCCACCTGAGCCTCCACGGGCTCCTGCGCGGGACGAGCCCCGAGCTGGGGCGCGACCCCGACACCGGCGGCCAGATCACCTACGTCCTCGAGCTGGTCCGCGCGCTCGGTCGCTCGCCGCGCGTGGCCCGCGTCGACCTCGTCACCCGCCTCGTCGAGGACACCGCCGCGGGTCCCGACTACGCCGTTCCTCTCGAGCCTCTCGGCGAGAAGGCGCGCATCGTGCGCCTCCCGTTCGGCCCGAAGCGGTACCTGCGCAAGGAGCTCCTCTGGCCCCACCTCCCCGCGCTCGTCGACCGGTGCGTCGAGCACCTGCGGGCGCAGGAGCGGCTCCCGCACCTGATCCACACGCACTACGCCGACGCCGGCTACGTCGGCGTCCGGCTCTCCCAGCTGCTCGGAATCCCGCTCGTCCACACGGGGCACTCCCTCGGCCGGACGAAGCGCTCCCGCTACCTCGCCGCGGGGCGCGCCGAGGCGAGCCTCGAGCGCCCCTTCCGCTTCTCGCAGCGGATCCCAGCGGAGGAGGAGGTCCTCGAGAACGCGCGGCTCGTCCTGGCGAGCACGCGGCAGGAGGTCGACGAGCAGTGGGGCGCCTACGAGAACTTCCGCCCCGGCCGGTTCGCCGTCGTCCCTCCCGGTGTCGATACCTCGCGCTTCTCCCCGCCGTCCCCGTTCCGGGCGCGGACGTCGTTCCCCGAGGTCGACCGGTGGCTCCGCGAGCCGTATCGCCCTCTCATCCTCGCCATCAGCCGCCCCTCGCCGAAGAAGAACCTCCCGGCCCTCGTCGAGGCCTTCGGGCGCGACCCGCGGCTGCGCGAGACGGCGAACCTCGCGATCTTCGCCGGCGTGAGGGAGGACGTCGCCCAAAGCGACGAGGAGGCGAAGGCGGTCTACACGGACCTCCTCCTCGCGGCCGACCGGCACGACCTCTGGGGCTCGATCGCGCTCCCGAAGAAACACTCCCCGGAGGAGGTCCCGGACCTCTACAGGCTCGCGGCCCGCCGGCGCGGCGTCTTCGTGAACGCGGCCCTGATCGAGCCGTTCGGGCTCACGCTCCTCGAGGCGGCCGCGAGCGGCCTCCCCGTCATCGCGACCGAGGACGGCGGTCCGCGAGACATCCTCGCGAACTGCCGGAACGGCCTCCTCGTCGACCCGCTCGACCTCAACGCCCTCTCGCGCGCGCTCGTCGAGTCGCTCGGCGACGCCGCCCGCTGGTCGATCTGGTCGCGCAACGGCCTCCGGCGCGTCCGGGACACCTACTCCTGGGACGGCCACGTCTCCCGCTACCTCGCCCTCTGCGAGCGGCTCCTGCGCCGCGAGCGCAAGGCCCTCCGCCGAAGGCACGCCGCCCTGAGGGCGACCCCCCTCGCCCACCTCGCCGACGCCGCGCACCTCCTCGTCACCGACATCGACGACACGCTGATCGGCGACGCCGACTCGCTCGAACGGCTCCTCGAGTGGCGCCGCGCGCGCGCCGGCCGCGTCGCGTTCGGCGTGGCGACGGGGCGCTCGTTCCGAAGAACGCTGGAGATCCTCGAGACGTGGGGCGTCCCGATTCCCGACGTCCTCGTCACCTCCGTCGGCACCGAGATCCGCTTCGCCCCGGAGCTCCGGCTCGACCGGGCGTGGGAGGGGCACATCCGGCACGGCTGGAGGCGGGACGAGGTCGTCCGAGCGCTCGCGGGCGCGATGGGCCTCCGCAAGCAGCCCGAGGAGAACGACGGCCCCTACAAGGCGAGCTGGGACGTCGTCCCGGGACGGCACGTCGACCTCGCGGCGATCCAGCGCTTCCTCCGGGCGCGCGGCCTCGCGGCCCGCCTCGTCTTCTCTCAGGGGAAGTTCCTCGACGTGCTGCCGGTCCGCGCCTCGAAGGGGCTCGCGGTCCGATTCCTCGCCCTCCGCCTCGGCCTCCCGCTCGAGTCGTTCCTCGTCGCGGGCGACTCCGGGAACGACCTCGAGATGCTCGTCGGCGACACCCGCGCGGTCGTCGTCGGAAACCACAAGCCGGAGCTCGAGGAGCTCCGGGGGCGCGAGGGGGTCTACTTCGCGACTGCTCCCTACGCCGGAGGGATTCTGGAAGGGATCGCCCATTACTCCTTCGCGACGGAGGCGCCATGCTGACCCGCATCCACGACTTCGCCGCCGTCCACCCCGACGTCCTCGCCGTCCTCGTGAGCCGATGGCTCGCGGAGGGGCGCGACATCCTCCTCCGCTCCGACCTCGTCCGCGGGTGGGAGGAGACCCGGGCCGTCTGCGACCGCGTCGACCTCGCCGCCTCGCCCCTCGCCGAAGCGGTCGCGGCGCTCCAGGAGGGGGTCCTCCGCGCCCCTTGGATCGCCCTCTCCTTCCGGACCGGACCGGGCCGGTGGCGATACGCGCGCCTCCACGCCGACCGCCTGGTCCCCGAGGAGATCGGCGTCTCCGAGTTCCTCCGCTTCAAGGAGGGGATCGTCCCCTACGGCCGGGGAGAGGAGCCGCTCGAGCTCGACTTCGGCCCCTTCGGCCGCGACCTCCCGCGCCTTACCGAGCCGCGCTCGATCGGGCAGGGGCTCTCCTTCCTGAACCGCCACCTCGCCAGCCAGCTCTTCCGCGACGGCGGCGCGGGGGCCGACCGCATCCACTCCTTTCTCGGCCTCCACACCCTCGAGGGCCGCACGCTCCTCCTGCGCGCGTCGTTCGCCGACACGCCGGCCCTCCGCGCGGCCCTTCGCAAGGCCCACGACCTCCTCGCCGCCGCCGACCCCGCGACGCCGTACCGGGAGCTCGAGGAGCGCCTTGCCGGCCTCGGCTTTGCCCCGGGTTGGGGGGCGACGGCCGGACGTGCCGCCGAGACGATGAGCCTCCTGATCGACCTCCTCGAGGCGCCGTCCGCGACGCTCCTCGAGGCGTTCCTCGCCCGCGTGCCGATGATCTCCCGCGTCCTCGTCCTCTCTCCGCACGGCTGGTTCGGGCAGTCGGGCGTCCTCGGCCTGCCGGACACGGGCGGGCAGGTCGTCTACATCCTCGACCAGGTCCGGGCCCTCGAGCGGGAGATGCGCGCGCGCCTCGCCGAGCAGGGGATCGACGTCGAGCCGCGGATCGTCGTCGTCACGCGCCTCATCCCCGACGCCGGGACGACCGGTTGCGACGAGCGGCTCGAGAGGATCGACGGCTGCCGGAGCGCCGTCATCCTGCGCGTCCCGTTCCGCGAGGCGGACGGGAGCGTCGTCCGCCCGTTCCTCTCCCGCTTCAAGGTCTGGCCCTACCTCCACCGCTTCTCCCACGAGGTGGAGACGGAGGCGGCGGCGGAGCTCGGCGGGAGGCCCGACCTGATCCTGGGCAACTACTCCGACGGGAACCTCGTCGCGGCCCTCGTCGGCATGCGCCTCGGCGTGACGCACGCGACGATCGCGCACGCCCTCGAGAAGACGAAGTACCTCCTCTCGGCGGTCCACTGGAAGGAGATGGAGGGTGAGTACGCGTTCTCCGTCCAGTACACGGCCGACCTCTTCGCGATGAACAGCGCCGACTTCATCGTCACGAGCACCTACCAGGAGATCGCCGGGACGAAGGAGGCGGTCGGGCAGTACGAGAGCTACTCTTCGTTCACCATGCCGGGCCTCTACCGGGTCGTGAACGGAGTCGACGTCTTCGACCCGCGCTTCAACATCGTCTCTCCGGGCGCCGACGAGGACGTCTACTTCTCGTTCCGCGAGCGGGAGCGGCGCCTCGCCGCCCTCCACCCCGCGATCGAGGAGCTCGTCCTCGGCGAGCCGGGGCCGGAGGCGCGCGGCCGGCTCGTCGACCCCGGCAAGCCGATCGTCTTCACGATGGCCCGCCTCGACCGGATCAAGAACCTCGCCGGCCTCGTCGGCTGGTGGGCGCACGACGAGCGGCTCCGCTCCCTGGCGAACCTCGTCGTCGTCGGCGGGCACGTCGACCCCGACCGCTGCGCCGACGGCGAGGAGCGCGAGCAGGCCCGGCTCCTCCACGACCTCCTGACGCGCCACACCCTCGACGCCGAGGTCCGCTGGATCGGGAAGCGGCTCGACCGCCACCTGACGGGCGAGCTCTACCGGTGGGTCGCCGACCGGCGCGGCGTCTTCGTCCAGCCGGCCCTCTTCGAGGCGTTCGGCCTGACGGTCGTCGAGGCGATGGTCTCGGGGCTCCCGGTCTTCGCGACCTGCCACGGCGGCCCCTCCGAGATCATCGAGGACTCCCGCTCCGGCTTCCACGTCGACCCGAACGACGGCGCGGCCGCGACGGCGCGGATCGCCGCCTTCCTCGAGCGCTGCGCTGCCGACCCGGCGGCGTGGGACCGCGTGTCCGACGCGGCCGCCTCGCGGGTCGCCGCCCGCTACACCTGGCGGCGGTACGCGGAGCGGATCATGACGTTCTCGCGGATCTACGGGTTCTGGAAATTCGTCTCCGGGCTCGAGCGGCAGGAGACGGCGCGCTACCTCCAGACGCTCGACCACCTCCTCCTCCGTCCCCGCGCCGCGGCCGTCGGCGGAGGCCCCGGCTGAGCGGACTCCCGCCGTCCAGCGGCACGGGGCCGCGCGCGTGGCTGGAGTCGCTCCTCGGGCTCCTCCGGCCGCGCTCGCGCCAGGGCGTCCTCGTCACGGTCGTCCTGATCGGCGCGGGCTGCGGCCTCGTCGCGGTCGCCTTCCACGGCGCCATCGAGCTCCTCCGCGCCCTATTCGTCGGGACGGCGCTCCGGCAGACGAGCCCGCTGGCGCGCGGAGCCCTGCTCGTGGCGATCCCGGCGGCCGCCGGGGCGCTCCTCGCCTTCCTCGTCCCGCTCTTGGCCCCGCGCGCGGGCGGCGGCCTCGCCCTCGTCCGGAAGGCGTACGCCGGCGACCCGACGACCCTGCTCGACCCGCGCACCCTCGTCGGTGCCTTCGGCGCGAACTCCCTCTCGCTCGGCGCCGGCGTGCCGCTTGGCCCCGAGGGGCCGACCGTCGTCCTGACGAGCGGCTTCGCCGCATTCGCCGCACGGTGGCTGCGACTCCCGGGACGGTTCGTCCGCGGGATGGTTCCGGTCGGGACTGCCGCGGGGATCGCGGCCATCTTCAACGCCCCGATCACCGGCGTCGTCTTCGCTCTCGAGGAGATCATGGGAGCCGCCTCGCGCGGCGTCCTCGGCGGCTCGCTCCTCGCCGCGGTCGCCGCGGCCGTCGTCGAGCGGACGTTCCTCGGCGGCGGCCGGCTCCTCCCCGCGGCTCCCGCCCACTGGGGCGACCTGCGCGAGCTCCTCGGCTTCGCCATCCTCGGCCTCCTCTGCGGCGCCGCGGCCGGCTGGCTCCCCCGCTTCGTCCCGATCCTCGGCCGCGGCCTCGAGGCGCTCCTCGCGAGGACCGGGCGCCACGCCCTCGTGGCACGCGGCGCCCTCGCCGGCGCCGTCGCCGGCCTCCTCGGCGTCGTCGCTCCCGAGACGCTCGGCATCGGCTACCCGGCCGTCTCGGAGTGGCTGACAGGAGGAGGCAGCGGGCCGCAGGCCGCGATCGCGTTCGCGGCGAAGCTCGCCGGCGTCTCGCTCGCCCTCGCCGCGCCGCTCGTCGGCGGCGTCTTCGCGCCGTCGCTCTTCCTCGGTGCCTCGCTCGGCGCCGCCGCCGGGCACCTCGGCCAGCACCTCTTCCCGCTCGCGCACATCGAGCCGGGGGCGTGGGCCCTCGTCGGGATGGGGGCCTTCTTCGCCGGCTTCCTCCGGACGCCGATCGCCTCGGTCCTCATCGTCTTCGAGGTGACCGGCGACTACGGCCTCGTCCTGCCTCAGATGCTGACCGTCGTCCTCGCCTCGGTCGTCGCGCGGCGGATCTCGCGCGAGACGCTCGTCGAGCAGGCGCTCGCCCCCGCCGAGCGGCGCCCGCGCGGCGCGCCCGACCCGCTCTCCGCGCTGAAGGTCGGAGACGTCATGACGACGGCCCTCCGGGCCCCGCGCGCCTCGATGACGATCCTCGAAGCGGCTCGCGTCGCCGCCGGCACGCGCCACGAGCAATACCCTCTCGTCGACGACGCCGGCCTCCTCGCCGGCGTCCTCTTCGCGCGCGACCTCGACGCGGCGGTCCTCGAGAACCGGCACGAGGCGACCGTCGGGAGCCTCGCCCTCCCGCCGGTCCTCGTCCTGACGCCGGAGCGGACGCTCGACGACGCGGCGCTGCGACTCGCCCGCGCGGGCGAGTCGCGCGCCCCGGTCGTCGCGTCGGAGGAGGAGCCGCGGCTCGTCGGCTTCCTCTCGTCGTCCGACCTCGTCCGGGCGCGCCTGAGAGTCCACGAGGAGGAGTCGGGCCCCTCGATGGCGGACCTCGGATGAGCCGCCGCGAGGCCGGCGCCTCGGCCGTCCTCGCGCTCCTCCTCGCGGCCCCCGCGTGCCGGCCGGGCGGGGACGCCGCGCCCGGCCGCCCCGCCGTCCTCCGGATGCTCGTCCCCGCGAACGAGCGCCCGTTCTGGCTTCCGCTCGCGGAGTCGTTCGCGAAGGCCCGGCCGGGCGTCCGCCTCGAGCTCGAGGAGGGGCCGGTCCCGACCGACCTGCGCGAGAGCCTGACGACCTCGGCCCTCCTCTCGCGCGACGGCACCTGGGACCTCGTCTATCTCGACGTCACCTGGACCTCGAAGCTCGCCGCGGCCGGCTGGCTCCTCCCGCTCGACGACGCCTTCGGCGAGGCGGAGCGCGCCGCGTTCCTCCCGCAGGCGCTCGCGGCGGGCGTCTTCCGCGGGCGCCTCTACCGCGTCCCCTTCCGGACCGACGTCGGCCTCCTCTATTACCGCGCCGACCTCCTCGCGGCGGCGGGGATCGCCCCGCCGCGCACCTTCGCGGAGCTCGAGACGGCCGCGCGCCGGCTCCAGTCGCCTCCGGAGCGCTGGGGGTTCCTCTGGCAGGGGGCGCAGTACGAGGGGCTCGTCTGCTTCTTCCTCGAGGTCCTGCACGGCCACGGTGGGAGCTGGATCGACCCGGAGACGCTCGAGGTCGGCCTCGACCGCCCCGAGGCCGAGGCGGCCCTCGCGCTCCTCGTCCGCGCGCGCGGCGCCGGGGGCGTCAGTCCTCCGGGCGTGACGGCCTACCGCGAGGAGGAGACGCGCCACCTCTTCCAATCGGGCCGCGCCGTCTTCCTCCGGAGCTGGCCCTACGTTTTCCGGCTCGCGCAGCGGGAGGGGTCGGCCGTCGCGGGGAAGATCGGCGTTCTCCCCGTCCCGACGCTCTCGGGCGCACCCGGCTCCGGCACTCTCGGAGGCTGGGGCCTCGCCGTCGCGCGCGCCTCGCGCCAGCCGGAGAAGGCGATCGCGTTCGTGAGGCACGCGACGACTCTCGAGAGCCAACGGCTCTTCTGCGCGCCGACCGGCTTCGCCCCCGCGCGACGGGACGGGTACGCCGACCCCGAGCTCCTCGCCGCGAACCCGTTCCTCGCCGAGCTCGGGAAGATCCACGCCTCCGCCACCGCGCGCCCCGTCGTGGCCCGCTACGCCCAGGCCTCCGACGTCCTCCAGCGGCACCTCACCGGGGCGCTCGCGGGTCTCGCAACGCCGCGCGAGGCGCTCGCCGCCGCCGCGCGCGAGACGCGCGCCCTCCTCGGGGAGGCGCCGTGAGCACCGTCCTCGCGCGCCGCGCACGGCTCGAGCGGGCGCTCCTCCTCTCGCCCGTCCTCCTCCTCCTCGCCCTCGTCGTCGCCGTGCCGGCGCTCCGCGTCCTTCTCCTCGGCTTCACCCGGACGGAGCTCGCGGACGGCGTCGTCACCTCCTGGGCCGGCCTCGCGACGCACGCGCGGACCCTCGGCGACGGCCGCTTCCTCTCGGCCCTCAGGAACACCGCCCTCTTCACGTTCCTCTCCGTCCTCCTCGAGGTGACGCTCGGGACGGCGCTCGCCCTCCTCCTCGACCGCTCCTTCCGGGGCCGGGGCGCGCTCCGGGCCGTCGTCCTCGTCCCGTGGGCGCTCCCGACGTCCGTCATGGCGCTCGCGTGGGCCTGGATCTTCCACGACACGTTCGGGATGGCGAACGACCTCCTCCTCCGCCTCGGCCTGATCGAGGCGCCCGTCGCCTGGCTCGCGCAGCCCGGCACGGCGATGGCCGCCCTCGTCGTCGCCGACGCCTGGAAAACGACGCCGTTCGTCGCGCTCATCCTCCTCGCGGGGCTCCAGGGGATCCCGCGCGAGGTGATCGAGGCCGCGCGCGTCGACGGGGCAGGGGCCTTCGCCCGCTTCCGGCGGATCACCCTCCCGCTCCTCGTCCCGTCGCTCGTCGTCGCGACCCTCTTCCGGTCGATCCAGGCCTGGGGCGCCTTCGACGTCGTCTGGGTGATGACGGGAGGCGGCCCGGGGGGCTCCACGGAGACGCTCGCCCTCTACGCCTACCAGAGCTGGTTCCGCTACCTCGACTTCGGCTACGGCGCCGCGATCGCCGTGCAGGGGATGCTCGTCGCCCTCCTCCTCGCGGCGGTCGTCGTGAGGCTCGCCTCGCGAAGGGAGGAGGCGTGAGGCGCCCCGTCGCCGCGGCGTTCCTCGCGCTCGGAATCTGCCTCGCGGCGGCCTGGAGCCTCCTCCCGGCGGCGTGGCAGGCGCTGACGGCCGTGAAGCCGGAGGCGCAGATCACCGCCTCGCCGGCCGTCTGGGTCCCGAGCCCGCCGACGGCCGAGCACGTCCGCTCGCTCCTGGAACGGAAGCCGTTCGGGCGGTACCTCGCCAACAGCGCCCTCGTCTCCCTCGCGGCGACGCTCCTCGCCCTCGCGGCCGCCGCGCCCGCCGCCGCCGCGCTCTGCCGGATGCGCCCCCGCGCGCGGAGCCGGTGGCTCCTCGGCCTCCTCCTCGCCTCCCTCTTCCCGCCGATCCTCCTCCTCTTCCCGCTCTACGAGGGAGTCCAGCTCCTCGGCCTCGTCAACTCGCCGCTCGCGCTCGTCCTCCCCTACGCCGCGTTCGGCGTCCCGCTCGCGACGTGGGTCCTCGAGGCGGGCTTCCGCGAGCTGCCGCGGGAGGTCGAGGAGGCGGCGACGCTCGACGGCCTCGGCCCTCTCGGGCGGCTCCTCCGCGTCCAGCTCCCGCTCGCGGCGCCGTCCGTCGCCGCGGCCGGCCTCCTCACGTTCATCGCGTCGTGGAACGAGTTCCTCCTCGCCCTCTCCTTCACGACGCGCGAGTCGAGCCGGACCGTCACCGCCGGCATCGCGAGCGTCTCGGGCGCGTCGCTCTACGAGGTTCCGTGGGGCCAGCTCTCGGCGGCGATCGTCCTCGCGACGCTCCCGGTCGTCCTCCTCGTCCTCCTGTTCGAGAGGAGGATCTCCGGGGGTCTGATGGGGGGCGCAGTGAAGGGCTGAACGCGACGAGGCCCGCCGGGGCCTCCCCCGGCGGGCCTCGCGGGAATCCGGAGCGGGGCCCGGCGCTCCCCTCCCGGGGCGCGCCGGACCCGCGACGCGTCAGTCCTTGTACTTGACGACGAGGTACTTCTCGCCCGACCAGAACGCGGCCGCGTCGACGATCTTCAGCGTCGTGTGCGTCTCGTCGGCGGCGAAGAGCTCGTAGCTCCCCTTCGGGTGCGCCGAGATGACCTGGACCTTCTTGAGCGGCGCGTCGATCGCGAACGCCTGCTCGGCCGTGATGTCGATCTCGCGGAAGATCTCGGGGTCGAACCTCCCGGTCTGCACCCAGTTCCCGCGCATGCCGAGGAAGGCGCCCTTCTTCTCGATGACCCCCTTGGCCTCGAGCTGCTTCTGCCCGGCGATCGCCACGTGCGCGGTGTTGATCACCTTCGTCTGCCCCTCGATGACGGTCTCCTTCTCCGCGATCGTCGCCGTCTGCGCCTCGACGGTCTGCGTGAGGCCGAGGACCTTCGTCTCGAGCTCGGTGATGAGCGTCGTCTTCTCCTCGAGCGACGCCTTCATCTGGCCGATGAGGCGCTCCATCGACGTGACCTGCCCCTCGAGCTCCACGACCTTGGCGCCGGAGGCCTTCGCCTTCGCGAGCGCGTCCTTCTTCTCCTGCTCGAGGCGGGCCAGCTTCTGGAGGTTCTCCTGGATCGCCTTCTTGATCGCCTCGATCTCGGTCTTCAGCTCGTCGCGCTGGGTGGAGCGGGGCTTCCCTTCCTGGACGACCTCGATCGAGCTCTTCACGATCTGGAGCTCCTTGGCGCGGAGCTCCTCGAGGCTCTTGGCGACTTCGTCGAGCGTCGCCTGCATCTCGGCGCTCTCGACGCCGGCCGAGGTGAGCTGCCCCTCGAGCTGCTGCTTGTCCTGGGTGAGCTTCTGGTTGTCGGTGCGGAGCTGCTCGATCTCCTTCTTCCAGCCGCAGCCGCCGAGCGCGAGGGCGGCGGCGAGAATCCCGGCGAAAGCGACCCGTGTCGCGGTGAACGGATGGGCCATGGCGTTCCTCCTCTGAGAGTGCGATCGAGTTCGTCGGATGACCCGTAAGACTACCGCGGAGCCGGACCGCCGGCGTCAACTTCCTGCCCCGCCCCTCCTTCGGGCGCCCGGCGCCGGCCGAGAGCGGCGGTGAGATGATCCCTGCCCGAAAAGGGAGCAGAAGCCGATGTCGAACGTGCGGACGAAGCGCGGAACGATCGCGATCCTGACGGGCGGAGGGGACGTCCCGGGCCTGAACCCCGCCATCCGGGCCCTGACGGTCCGGGCCCTCCGGGACGGCTACCGGGTCCTCGGGATCCGGCGGGGCTGGGCCGGCCTGATCGAGCTGGACGGGGCCCCGGGGCGCCCCGACGGCGACTGCGTCGTCGAGCTCTCCGAGGAGATCGTCAACAAGGTCGGCCGGACCGGCGGGACCTTCCTCCACACCTCCCGGACCCGCCCTTCCCACGTCCCCCGGGCGAACGTCCCCGAGCACCTCCGGGACCGCTACCGGGACGAGATGAACGACCTCACTCCCGAGGTCCTCGCGAACGTCGGAAAGCTCGGCATCGACGTCCTGATCCCGATCGGCGGCGACGACACGCTCTCCTACGGGGTCCGCCTTCACAGGGAGGGGGTGAAGGTCGTCGCGCTCCCGAAGACGATGGACAACGACGTCCCGGGGACCGACTACTGCATCGGCTTCTCGACCTGCGTGACGCGCACGATCGAGATGACGCACGCGCTCCGGACCTCCGCCGGGAGCCACGAACGGTTCCTCGTCATCGAGGTCTTCGGGCGGTACGCCGGCTTTACCGCCCTCCTCCCGACGATGGCCGGCGCCGCGAACCGCTGCGTCATCCCCGAGCACCCGTTCGACGTGGACCGGCTGACCGAGCTCATGGTCGCCGACCGGACGACGAACCCGAGCCGGTACGCCGTCGTCCTCGTCTCCGAGGGAGCCAAGATTGCCGGGATGGGGGAGATGGTCTTCTCGGACCAGGAGCAGGACGCCTACGGGCACCGGAAGCTCGGGGGCGTCGGCGACCTCGTCGCCGAGCGGCTCCGGCAGCTCTCTCCGCGGCACGCGGGCGGCCGTCGCGTGAACACGATCAGCCAGCGGCTCGGCTACCTCGTCCGTTGCGGCGACCCCGACGCGCTCGATTCGATCGTCCCGATGGCCTTCGGGAACCTCGCGATGGACCTGATCCTCCGCGGGACCTGGGGCCGGCTCGTCTGCGTGAGGAACGGGCGGTACGACGACGTCCCCGTCGAGGTCGTGACGAGCCGCAAGAAGACCGTCGACGTCGCGAAGCACTACGTCGCCGACCGGCTCCGGCCCCGCTACGAGGACTTCGGGAACAAGCCGGTCTTCATCATGACGAGCGACTATTGAGCGGTGTCGGGCTCTCCCGTGCGATTCCGTCGTAACCTCCGGGCGGAGCCGAGCACGTGATACGCCTCTACGGATTCGTCGACGGGACCCTTCGGGCCCTCCACCTCGCGCCGCTTGGCGAGGCGAGCGGCCCCGAGTGGGACGCGGTCGCCTGGGTCGACCTCCTCGATCCCGAGCCCGAAGAGAAGGCCTGGGTCGAGCAGGTCTGGGGGATCGAGGTCCCCTCTCGCTCCGAGATGAAGGAGCTCGAGGCGAGCTCCCGCTGCTACCAGGAGGCCGACAGCCTCCACCTCCTCACTGCGTTCATCGCGAGCGAGCCGGGCCCGGCCCACACGATCGACGTCTGGTTCAACCTCCACCGCGGGCGGCTCTTCACCGTCCGCCCCGAGAAGCTCCCCCCGTTCCGGCTCTTCCGCCTCCGCGCCGCGAGCCAGCCCGAGGAGATCCGGGAGCCGATCGACATCCCGCTCGGGATCATCGAGGCGGAGATCGACGTCCTCTCCGACGTCCTCGAGGCGACCTACGCCCGGCTGGAGCGGGTGAGCCGCTCCGTCCTGACCGAGGGGGCGCGCGACCTCGAGGACCTCCTCGAGAAGCTCGCGGCCGAGGAGGACCTCCAGGGGAAGACCCGCCTCGTCCTCCTCGACCTCCGGCGCAGCCTGACCTTCCTCCTCCGCTACGTCGTCGGGTCGACCCCGCGCGCGAACGTGATCAAGGGGGCGCTCCGCGACATCGAGTCGCTCACGAGCCACTCGGGCTTCGTCTTCGAGAAGGTGAAGTTCCTCATGGACGCCACGATGGGCTTCATCAACCTCGAGCAGAACAAGATCATCAAGATCTTCTCGATCGCGGCGGTCGTCTTCCTGCCGCCGACGCTCGTCGCGAGCATCTACGGCATGAACTTCCGCGTCCTCCCGGAGCTCGAGTGGATGTGGGGCTACCCGTTCGCCCTCGGGCTGATGGTCCTCTCCGGGATCGCCCCCTACTGGCTCTTCAAGCGCAAGGGCTGGCTGTAGCCCTCACCCCTGCCGCTTCAGCTCCGCCACGAGCCGGCGAAGCGTCGCGTCGCCGTCGTCGGGCGGCAGCGGGCAGGAGCCGGCGCCCCGGTGCCCGCCCCCGCCGAAGAGCGACATCGTGTGGCCGACGTCGCTCCAGCTCGTCCGCTCGAAGATGTTGTGCCCCACGGTCGCCATGACGACGTCCCGCC
>JAKLER010000084.1 GCA_022711615.1 Acidobacteriota bacterium | reverse complement strand
TGCGAGGCGAGGATGAGCCGCGCCCCCTTCTCACGGGCGAGGCGGATCGTCGGGAGCGCCTCGGCGATCCGGGTGTCGTCCCTGACGACCCCCTCCTTGATCGGGACGTTGAAGTCGACGCGGAGGAAGACGCGGCGGGAGGAGAGCTCGAGGTCTCGGATGCTGCGGGGGAGCGTGGCCATCGGAAGACTCCTCGGGTCCGTCCGCTTTGGCGCGAGCCGGGACGGACCGGCACCTCGTGGCGAGGATCGATTCTATAGTCCGCGCGTGACGAAGACCCCTCTCGGAACGCGGGTGACGCCGATCGACGCCGCGCCCGGCCGCCTCCGCCTCCTCGACCAGAGACGCCTCCCGCGGGAGGAGGCGTGGATCGACTGCGGCTCCGCCGACGCGGCGGCCGAGGCGATCCGAAGCCTCGCCGTCCGCGGCGCGCCTCTCATCGGCGTCGCCGCGGCGTGGGGGCTCGCGGCGGAGGCGCGGCGGCTCGGGGGGGCCGGCGGGAGCTTCGACGCCACGTGGGAAGCCGCCGCGGCGCGCCTCGAGAAGGCTCGGCCGACCGCCGTGAACCTCCGCTCCGGCGTGGAGCGGATGCGTGGGGTCTTCCGCTCGGCGGCGGGCGTGCCCGCCGCCGAGCGCGTCGCGCGCCTCGAGGCCGAGGCGGCCCGCTTCGAGGCGGAGGACCGCGAGGCCTGCGCCGCGATGGGGAGGCACGGGGCCGAGTGGGTCGCCGCCCGGCTCGGCGGCGACCCGAAGGCCCCCCTCCGGGTCCTGACCCACTGCAACGCCGGCGCCCTCGCGACGGCGGGCATCGGGACGGCGCTCGGCGTCGTCCGGGCGCTCGCGGCCGTTCGCCCCGTCGCCGTCTTCGCCGACGAGACCCGCCCCTTCTGGCAGGGGGCGCGCCTCACCGCGTGGGAGCTCGCGAAGGACGGGATCGACGTGACGATCCTCCCCGACGTCGCCGCGGCCTCGGTGATCGCCTCGGGGAAGGTCGCCGTCGCCGTCGTCGGCGCCGACCGGATCGCGGCGAACGGCGACGTCGCGAACAAGGTCGGCACCTACGGCGTCGCGCTCGCCTGCCGGGCCCATGGCGTCCCCTTCGTCGTCGCGGCCCCCCGGACCACGCTCGACCCCGCCTGCCCCTCGGGGCGCGACATCCCGATCGAATGGCGCGACGGCGCCGAGGTCCTCCTCCTCGACCCGTCGGGCGAGACCCCGCTCTCCGTCGCGCCCGAGGGCGTCCCGGCCCTCTATCCCGCCTTCGACGTGACGCCCGCGGAGCTCGTCGATGCGATCGTCACGGAGGCGGGCGTCTCGACCGCGCCGCACGCCGAAGGGCTCGCGCGCCTTCTCGCCCTCCCGTGAGCTACGTCCTCGGCCTCGAGACCTCCTGCGACGAGACCTCGGTCGCCCTTCTCCGCGAGGACGGATCGATCGTCGCGTCCGTCGTCTCGTCGCAGATCGACATGCACCGCCGCTACGGCGGCGTCGTCCCCGAGATCGCCGCCCGGGCGCACCTGACGAACCTCCCGCCCCTCCTCGACGAGGCGCTCGAGCGGGCCGGAGCACGCCTCGAGGAGGTCGGCCTCGTCGTCGCGACGGCGGGTCCGGGGCTCGTCGGCGCCCTCCTCGTCGGCCTCGCGGAGGGACGCGGGATCGCGCTCGGCCTCGGCGTCCCGTTCGTCCCGGGGCACCATATCGAGGGGCATGCCCTCTCGCCCTTCCTCGACCTCGACGGCGGCCCGGCGCGGGCCGTCCCCGCGCGCTTCGCGGCCCTCGTCGTGTCGGGGGGCCACTCCCATCTCTTCTCCTTCTCACCGTCGGGGATCGTGGTCCTCGCGAAGACGCGGGACGACGCGGCGGGCGAGGCTTTCGACAAGGTCGCGAAGATGGCCGGGCTCGGCTACCCGGGCGGGCCCGTCGTCGATCGCCTGGCCCGGAGCGGCCGTGTCGTCGAGCCGTTCGCCGTCCCCCGCTTCAAGGCGGGCGCGCACGACCTCTCCTTCTCCGGTCTGAAGACGGCCGTGCGCGACCGGCTCGCCGCCCTCGGCTTCTCGCCGAACACCGGCGTCGCCCTCCGGGGCCCGGCCCTCGCGGAGGAGGACGCGCCGGGAGCGCTCTGCGACCTCCTCGCCGCGTTCCAGGAGGCCGTCGTCGCCCAGCTCGAGGACCGGCTCGAGAGGCTCCACGAGACGGAGCGCTTCCCGCTCCTGACGGTCTCCGGAGGCGTCGCGGCGAACTCCCTGCTCCGCGAACGGCTCGCGGCGTGGGGGAAACGGCGCGGCGTGGAGGTCCTCCTCGCTCCGCGGGCGCTCACCTCCGACAACGCCGCGATGGTCGCCTTCGCCGGCCTCCTCCGGCACCGGGCCGGGGCTCCGCACGAAGGCCTTTCGGCCCCGGCCCGCTCCCGCTGGCCGCTCGAGGGCCTGCCCTGGGCCCCTCCACCCGGGGCCTGACGGCCGCCGCCCGTCGACGCGGAGACGGCCGAGGCCGCCCGAGGGGCCGGGCGCACCGGGGGAGACGAGGTCTCCGGGGGGCGCGCTCTCCAGGGGGCGCTGTTCGCGGCCCCCCGGACCCCCCGGCCTGCGGGGTGCACGATCGCCCCCGAGGTTGCCCAGGCCACGCGAGATGCGGCCCCCCGGGACCCCCAGGTCCGAGGCGGGCGAGCGCATTACCGGACGTTCTTCTAGAATCAAGGGTTCGGGCGCGAGGCCCGACTCACACCATGCCCGATCCCTCCCGCATCCGAAATTTCTCGATCGTCGCCCACATCGACCACGGCAAGACGACGCTCTCCGACCGGATCCTCGAGATCACCGGCGCCCTGACGGCGCGCGAGATGCGCGAGCAGGTCCTCGACGACAACCCGATCGAGCAGGAGCGCGGCATCACGATCAAGGCCCGAGCGGTCTCGCTGAAGTACCGGAGCGAGGACGGCCAGGACTGGGTCCTGAACCTGATCGACACGCCGGGCCACGTCGATTTCACCTACGAGGTCTCCCGCTCCCTCGCGGCGTGCGAGGGGGCGGTCCTCGTGGTCGACGCGACGCAGGGGGTCGAGGCGCAGACGCTCGCGAACGCTTACCTCGCGATCCACGGTGACCTGACGATCGTCCCGTGCATCAACAAGGTCGATCTCCCGAGCGCGGTCCCCGAGATGGCCCGTGAGCAGATCGAGGAGGTCATCGGGATCCCGGCGCAGCACGCCGCGCTCACCTCGGGGAAGGTCGGCACCGGGGTCCGCGACCTCCTCGAGCACATCGTCCACGACGTCCCGGCGCCGACGGGGAACGCCGCCGGTCCGCTCCGTGCCCTCCTCTTCGACTCGTGGTTCGACGTCTACCGGGGCGTCACCTGCCTCGTCCGCGTCAAGGACGGCGCGATCCGGCCCGGGATGAAGATCAAGATGCTCGGGATGGACCTCGTCTCCGAGGTGCAGGAGGTCGGCGTCTTCACGCCGAAAGCCCAGGTCGTCCCCGAGCTGACGGTCGGGATGGTCGGGTACGTCATCGCCGGCATCAAAGACCTGCACTCCACGAAGATCGGCGACACCATGACCGAGGCCGAGCGCCCGGCGTCCGAGCCGCTTCCCGGCTTCCAGGACGTCAAGCCGATGGTCTTCGCCTCGATCTTCCCGACCGAGTCGGACGACTACGAGGACCTCCGCGACGCGATGGAGAAGCTCCGGCTGAACGACGCGTCGTTCACGTTCGAGCCCGAGTCGTCGACGGCGCTCGGGTTCGGGTTCCGCTGCGGCTACCTCGGCCTCCTCCACCTCGAGATCGTCCAGGAGCGGCTCGAGCGCGAGTTCGACCTCTCGCTCATCACGACCGCCCCCTCGGTCCCCTACCGCGTCACGACGACGCGCGGCGAGGTCCTCGAGGTCTCGAACCCCGTCAAGCTCCCCGAGACGCAGCTCATCGACGTGATCGAGGAGCCGCGGATTCTCGCGACGATCATCACGAAGGACGAGTACCTCGGCGGCATCCTCGCGCTCGCCGAGGAGCGGCGCGGCCGGCAGGTCTCCCTCGAGTACGCCGGCACGCAGCGCGCCGTCCTGAAATACGACCTCCCGCTCAACGAGGTCATCCTCGACTTCTACGACAAGCTCAAGTCGGTCTCGCGCGGCTACGCCTCGTTCGACTACCAGCTGACCGGGTACGCACCGGCCGACCTCGTCAAGCTCGACGTCCTCATCAACTCCGAGCCGGTCGACGCGCTCGCCTTCATCGTCCACCGCGACAAGGCGCAGGTCAAAGGCCGCGCCCTCGTCGAGAAGATGAAGGAGATGATCCCGCAGCAGATGTTCGAGGTGATCATCCAGGCGGCGATCGGGGCGAAGATCCTGGCCCGCTCGACGGTGAAGGCGCTCCGCAAGAACGTCCTCGCGAAGTGCTACGGCGGCGACATCACGCGGAAGAGGAAGCTCCTCGAGAAGCAGAAGGAAGGCAAGAAGCGGATGAAGAAGGTCGGCCGGGTCGAGCTCCCGCAGGAAGCCTTCCTCGCGGTCCTGAAGGTCGACTGAGGGGGCGGAGCGTGGCCCCCGCCGCCGGGGACGGCCCGGCGCCCCGCGTCCCGCGCCACCGCACCACCCTGCGCGAGTACGTCGAGGCGGCCCTCGTGGCGGTCGTCTTCGCGTTCTTCGCGAAGGCGTTCCTCGTCGAGACCTACCAGATCCCGAGCGGGTCGATGGAGGAGAGCCTCCTCGTCGGCGACCACGTCGTCGTCGACAAGCTCGGCTGGGCGCCGCGCGGCCTCCCCTGGGGGCCCCTCCTGCCGGCGCGCGGGCTCCGGCGGGGCGACGTCGTCGTCTTCCGCGGCCCGGAAGAGCCCGGGCGGGACTTCATCAAGCGGGCGGTCGCCCTGCCGGGCGAGACGCTCGAGATCCGCGGGAAGCGGCTCTTCGTCGACGGCGCCGCCCAGGAGGAGCCTTGGGCCGTGCACCGGGACCCTGCCGTCCTTTCCGGAGAGGACCTCCCCGCCTCCGTCCGCGGGAGGGACGAGCTGCCGCTCCGGACGCTCCCGCCGGACGCCTTCTTCGCGCTGGGCGACAACCGCGACGAGTCCCGGGACTCGCGCGCCTGGGGGCCCGTGCCGTTGGGGCACGTCCGGGGGCGGGCCCTGTTCGTCTACTGGTCCGTCCGGCCTTCCCCGGAGTCGATCGTGGGCCGGAACGCGGGGCTGCGCCGTCTCCTCGACGGCGCGATACACTTTTTCTCGAGAACCCGCTGGGAGCGGACCTTCCGAGCCGTCGACTGAGCGACGCGGAAGGCCCAAGGAGGAGGCAGAGCATGTCGTCCCGGACACGGACTCGCGGCGAGGGGGCCTTCGGCACGATCGTCGGAATCGCGATCGTCGTCGTCGTCGGAATCGCGCTCTTCAAGATCGTGCCGCTGCACTATGCCGGCAACAAGGTGAAGGACGCGATGAGCGAGCAGGCCAACTTCGCGGGAATGAAGCCGCCCGACAAGATTCAGTACGAGATCTTCGTCATCGCCCAGGAGGCGGGGACGCCCCTCACGATCCAGGACATCAAGGTCCGGCGTCACGGCAGCGACGTGATCGTCGAAGCGAAGTACATCCAGAAGGTCTCCGTCCTCGGCTACCAGTACACCTACGCGTTCGATCACACCGTCCAGAAGCCGGTCTTCTGAAGTGAACGCGGGGCGGCGGCCTAGCCGCACGGCGGTTCGAGGATGAACCGGGAAAAGGGCCGTCCGGAGGTCGAGGCGGGCGCCGGAGGCGTCCGCCTCGACGTCTTCCTCGACGTCGCCTGCATCTACCCGACCCGCTCGCAGGCCAAGGAGGCGTGCGAGGGGGGGAAGGTCGACCTGAACGGCGCGTCGGCGAAGCCCCACCGGATCGTCAGGCCGGGCGACACCCTCCAGGTCACCGTCCCGGGGCGGCGGAGGACCCTCGTCGTGAAGGCGGTGGCCGAACGGCACGTCCCGAAGTCCGAGGCGCGGACGCTCTACGAGGAGACGACCCCCGAGCCCACGCCGGAGCAGCGGGAGGCGCAGCGGCTCGAGAGGCTCCTCGCCCCGCGCCGTGACGCCGGGGCCGGCCGGCTCTCCCGGCGCGAGCGGGAGGAGCGCGGCCGGCTCCGCGGCTACTGACCCCGCGCCGCCGCCGCGTCGGCGCGGGCTAAGATGCCCCTCCTCTCCGATGAGAATCCTCCTCTACACGGGCAAGGGCGGGGTCGGCAAGACGACCGTCGCCGCAGCGACGGGCCTGACGCTGGCCGCCCGGGGCCTCCGGACGCTCGTGCTGTCGGTGGACGCGGCGCACTCCCTCGCCGACGCCTTCGACCTCGACGGCCGCCTCGCCGACAAGCGGCGCGGCGCCCCGATGTCGGTCGCGGAGAACCTCTGGATCCAGGAGGTCGACGTCACCGAGGAGATCGGCCGGCACTGGCAGGACATCTCCGGCTACGTCGCGACGCTCCTCGCCGTCACCGGCATCGAGGAGGTCCTGGCGGAGGAGCTCGCCGTCTTCCCCGGCATGGAGGAGGTTTCCGCCCTCCTCTACGTGAATCGGTACGCCCGCGAGGGCGCCTACGACGTCCTGATCCTCGACTGCGCGCCGACCGGGGAGTCGCTCCGGTTCGTCTCTCTCCCGCCGACGCTCGACTGGTACATGAAGAAGCTCTTCCGGGTCGAGCGGTCGCTCCTGAAGGTCGCCCGGCCCATGGCCGAGCGGGTGACGAGCCTCCCGATCCCGTCCGAGCGGTACTTCGACAACGTGAAGGAGCTCGCCGGGAAGCTGGACGGCGTCGACGCGCTGCTGAAGGACCCTGCGACGACGACCGTCCGCCTCGTGACGAACGCCGAGAAGATCGTCCTGCGCGAGACGCAACGGGCCTTCATGTACTTCGGGCTCTACGGCCTCACGGTCGACGCCGTCATCGTGAACCGCCTCCTCCCGCAGGGGCTCGCAGATCCGTTCTTCGGGAAGTGGCGGCGGACGCAGGACCGGTTCCTCTCGGAAGCCCGGGGCTACTTCGACCCCGTGCCGATCTGGACCGTCCCGCTGGAGGACGACCAGGTCGTCGGGGCCGCCGGCCTGGCGAAGCTCGGCGCCGCGCTCTACGCGGGGCTCGATCCGGCCGCGTCGTTCCGGACGACGCCCCCGTACCGCTTCCAGAAGAAGCCGGGACACTACGTCCTGACGCTCGACCTTCCCTTCGTCCAGAAGGAGGACGTCGAGCTCGCGGTCGCCTCGGGCGATCTGATCGTGACGATCGGGAACTTCCGGCACCACGTCCCGATCCCGCGGACGCTGTCGGGGCTCGTCCCGACGAAGGCGAGGGTGGAGGCGGGGCGGCTGACGGTCCGCTTCGAACGGGGCGCGGCGGAGGCAGAGCGTGGCTGAGGGACGCAGGGGGCGGGGACGAAGCGCGGGAGACGGCCTCGATGCCGATTTCGGGCCCGGGTTCGAGCCGGCGGAGGAGGGGAGCGCCGAGGCGGCGAGCCGGTCCCCCCGCGGGCCGGGCGCAGAAGGCGCGAGCGAGCCGCGGTGGACCGCGGAAGAGGCCGGGAGGATCCCCTGCGGAAGGGACGGCTGCCTCCTGAAGCCGATCGGCGACCTCGCGGCCCGCTTCGCGTTCGAGCTGGCGCGCCGCGGCCATACCGAGTCGGCCGCGCGGGCAGCGACCTCCGGGATCGAGCTGCTGAAAGCGCTCCGCGACTTCCTCGACGAGGAGATCGCGCTCGCCGAGCGGTCGGCCGAAGCCCGGCGTCCCGCGGCGCGCTACACGAAGATCCCGGTCGAGTAGGCGCGCGCCCTCGGCGACCGAGCGCCCGCCCGCGCGTCAGGCCGAGCCGATCTCCGCGGCGATCGCTCGCGCCGCCGCGGCCGGGTCGGGCGCGCCCGTGATCGGCCGGCCGATCACCAAGAGGTCGGCCCCCGCGCGCGCCGCCGCGCCGGGCGTGGCGATCCGCTTCTGGTCTCCCGCCGCGCTCCCCGCCGGCCGGATGCCCGGAACGACGAGGAGGAACTCCGGGCCGCAGGCCGAGCGGATGGTCTCGATCTCCTCCGGAGAGCAGACGACGCCGTCGAGACCCGCCTGCCGCGCGAGGAGGGCGAGCCGAAGGGCGGCCTCCCGCGGGCTCCCGGCGAGTCCGACCGCCGAGAGCGCCGGGGCGTCGAGCGACGTCAGGACCGTCACCGCGATCACCCTGGGGACCGGAAGCCCCGCCGCGGCCGCGGCTTCCCGCGCACGCTCGCCGGCGGCACGCATCATCTCGAGGCCTCCGCCCGCGTGGACGTTCAGGATCGACGCGCCGGTCCGCGCGGCCGCGGCGGCCGCCCCGCCGACGGTGTTCGGGATGTCGTGGAGCTTGAGGTCGAGGAAGACGGGAGCGAGCTCGGCGACCTCGCGGACGAGCTCGGGGCCGTGCGCGCAGAAGGCCTCGAGGCCGACCTTCAGGACCCCGATCTCGGGGCCGACGAGGCGCGCCAGCTCGAGGATCCGGCTCCTCTCGGAGGCGTCCAGGGCGACTGCGATCCGCTTCCGCCCGTCAGACATACGCCTTCTCGGGGCGCGGGCGCGTCTTCAGCGTCGCAGTGAGGTCGGAGACCCGCTCCACGCCGTGCCGCTCGCACCAGCGCGCCAGGTCGCGGACGAGCCGGCCGGAGATCCCCGGGTCGCGGAAGCTCGCCGTGCCGACCTGGACGGCGTTCGCCCCGGCGATGAGGAACTCGACGACGTGCTCGGCGGTCTCGATGCCGCCGATCCCGAAGATCGGGACGTGGGGCAGGGCGCGCCGGACCTCCCAGACCATCCGGACGGCGACCGGGCGGATCGCCGGGCCGGAAAGCCCGCCGGTCGTGAAGCCGATCTTCGGCTCGCGCGTCTCGATGTCGATCGAGAGGCCGACGAGCGTGTTGATCAGGGAAAGGACGTCGGCCCCGCCTTCGACCGCGGCCCGCGCCGCGGCGACGACGTCGGTGACGTTCGGCGAGAGCTTGACGACCAGAGGGAGGCGCGTCGCGGGGCGGACTGCGGCGACGAGGGCGCCGAGGGCCGCGGGGTCGTTCCCGAAGACCATGCCCCCCTTGACGACGTTCGGGCAGGAGACGTTCAGCTCGACGGCGGCGACGCGCGGGTCATCGCCGATCCTCTCGACGACGGCGCGGTACTCCGCCTCCGTGTCGCCCCAGACATTCGCGATGACGGTCGCGCGCGCTTCGTGGAGCCGCGGGAGCTTCTCGCCGAGGAACTCCTCGATGCCGACGTTCTGGAGCCCGATCGCGTTGAGCATGCCGGCGTCGGTCTCGCAGATGCGGGGCGGCGGGTTGCCGAGGCAGGGCCGGAGCGAGAGACCCTTGACCGAGATCGCTCCGAGCGACGAGAGGTCGACGAACTCCGCGAACTCCAGCCCGTACCCGAAGGTGCCGGACGCGGTGGCGATCGGGTTCTTCAGCGTGAGGCGGCCGAGGTGGACGGTGAGGTCGACGCTCATCGGTCGCAGCTCCGGTAGGGGGTCCGGGGGGGGCGCGATACCCCCGGGAACAGGACCGTCAGGTCGACGCTCATACCCGGCTCCAGTCGATCGCCGTCGGCGGGAGGCAGGGCCCCTCGGTGCAGATCGTGTGGAAGCGCCCGTCGCGGCCCGGGAGGACGCAGCCGAGGCAGACGCCGAACCCGCATGCCATCTCCGACTCGAGCGCGAACGACCCCTCCACGCCCCGCGCCTCGAGGATCGCGGCGAGAGCCCGGAACATCGGGACGGGGCCGCAGGCGAAGACCCGACGGTAGCTCGTCCCGGCGTCGAGGGCGGCGCCGAAGATGTCGGTCACGCGCCCCTTCTTCCCGAGCGAGCCGTCGTCCGTCGCGTAGCGGCAGCGGTGGGCGCCGAGGAAGCGCTCGAAGTCGGGACGCTTCAGCACCTCGCTCTCGTTCCGGCCGCCGTAGAAGAGGTCGGCCGGTATCCCGCGCTCGGCGAGGCGCCGCGCGAGAAGGACGAGCGGTGCGAGGCCGATGCCGCCCGCCACGAGGGCCACCCGGTCGGACTGCTTCAGGTCCTCGATCGGGAACGGCACGCCGAGCGGTCCGAGGACCGGGATCGGCGTCCCCTCCGCGAATCGGCCCAGCGCCTCCGTCCCGACCCCGACGGCCCTCACGACGAGCTCGATGCCGGGGACGCCCGCCACCGTCGTCACGTCGGCGACGGAGAACGCGCGGCGGAGGTAGGGCCGGAGGCCGTCGCCGGCCTGGATCATGACGAACTGCCCCGGCTTCGCGGCAGCCGCGATCGAGCCGGCCTGCAGGAAGACGGAGAAGTGGGCCGCGTCGTAGCGGACGGTGCGGAGGATGCGGAGCGCTTCGTTGACCACCATGCGGAAGACGGCGAGACTCGCGGACGCGGATTATGAGCGAGGCCCTCCGGCGCAGCCACCCCGCGCTCCTCGGGGCCCTCGCGGGCCTCGGGGCGGGGAACGTCCTGCTGGCGCTGAACCCGCACCTCCTGGCACCGTTCCCGGCCCTGCGCCTCCTCTCGGCCTGCGGCCTCCTCGGGCTCCTCCTCCTCGCGCCGTTCGGCCTTCTCGTCCGGGAGCCGGGAACCCCGTCCACCGGGTTCTGGGGCTTCTCCGCGATCGTCCTCGCCCTGCTCGCCGTCCACGCCGAGACCCAGAGGAAGCTCTATTACGACTTCCTCGGGAACGGCACACGGCGTCTCCTCGTCGGCGTCGCGCTCGCCGGCGCCGTCTCGGCCGCAGCCGCCCTCGCGGCGGCGCGGAAGAGGCCGCGCGGCCGGCGCGCCGCCGCGTTTCTCCTCGGCCCGGCCGCACTCCTGTCGGCGGTGCCGCTCCTCGGCCGCCACGGCCCCGAGCGCTCGCCCCTCGCCCCTCCGCAGGCGATCCCGAGAACGGCGACCCGGAGCCTCCTCGTCGTCGGGCTCGAGGGGGTCTCGTGGGAGCTCCTTTCGCGCGCGGCGTCGGACGGAAGCCTCCCCGTCTTCGCCCGGCTCCTCGAGGAGGGGGCGGGCGGTCCGCTCGGCACTCTTTCTCCTCACGACCGGGCCGCCCTCTGGACGACGGCCGCGACCGGGAAGATGCCGCGCAAGCACGGCGTCGTCTCGGAGACGTCGCTGCCGACTCCCGTCGGAGTCCTGCGGCTGCTCCCGCGCGTTCCCGGATTCGCCCGGCCGATCCCGCTGCCGTTCGCGAGGCCGCGCCGGGACGGGGGGGCGACGCGGAGGAGCCGGGCGTTCTGGGAGGTGCTCGCGGAGCGCGGCCACGAGGTGGCGGTCCTCTCCTGGCCCGCGGCCGACCCGCCCCGGGAGGGGCTCGTCCTCTGGGCCACGGAGCGGTTCTTCTCGGAGAGCGGCGCGAAGGGAGAGGCCCTCCCGGAGGAGACCGGGGAGAGGGCGCGGCTCCTCCTGCTCGGCGCCGGGAACCTCGACCGTCCGCTGACGCGGGCCCTGGAGCCGACCGGCCTGTCGGACGCCGAGCTCCGGGAGGCGCACGCCGCGGCCGGCGCGGCGCGCGACCTCGGGATCGTCGGCGCCACGCTGGCGGGCGTCCCGACCGGCCCCGGAAGCGTCTCCGCCCTCGTCCTCTCGGGCCTCGGCGGGCCGGCGCGCGTCTTCGGTCCGGCCGCGGACCCGCGCCGCTACTTCGGCGTCTCCCGTCGCGAGACCGACGCCGCCGAGAAGGCGCTCCTCGCCTACTACCGTTTCCTCGACGACACGCTGGGCGACCTCCTCGAGCGGGAGGGGCGCGAGCGGACGCTCTGTGTTTTCGCCCCGGCGAGCTTCGGCCCCGCGCCTCCCCTGACCGCGCTCCTCGACCTCCTCCGCGGGCGGGCGCCGATCGCGTCTCCGGACGGCGGCGACGACGGTTTCCTCGTCCTCTGGGGCTCCGGGATCCGAGCCGGCGTCCGCCTCACCTCCGCCGACGTCGTCGACCTGGCGCCGACGCTGCTCGCGCTCGCGGGCGAGCCGATCGCCCGCGACATGGACGGGAGGGTCCTCGCCGAAGCGTTCGACGACCGCTTCTCCCGAGGGACGAGCATCCCGGTCGTGGAGACCTTCGAGCCGGAAGGGCCGCAGTGACGGCGCCGGCGCGCCGGCTCGCGGCGGGAGCGGCGCTCCTCGCCTTCCTCCTCGCCGGCGCCGCGCTTCGCCTCCACCGCGTCCGGGAGGCGCCGCCCGGACCCTGGATCGACGAGGCGCTCGCCCTGCGTGCGGCGCGAATCGCCTCGGCGACGAGCGCACCGCTCCTCGGCACCTCGCCCCTGCAGCCGCCCGACGCCGGGTTCGTCAACTCCTGGGTGACGAACCTCTCGCTGCACGGTCTCTCCGCGATCGACCGGGCCGCGGGGGGAGGGATCGCCTCCGTCCGGGCGATGTCGGTCCTGCCGGCGCTCGTCCTCCTCGCGGGGATCGCCGCGCTGGCGGCGGCCGCGGCGGCCGGGCGGCCGTTTCCGCTCCTCCTCGCCGCATTCCTCGGCGGCACCTCGTCCTGGCTCCTCGTCACCGGGAGGTGGGGCTGGAACGCCGTCGCGACCTCGGCCGTCGTCGTCCTCGCCGCGGCGCTCGCGCTCCTCGCCGCGAGCCGGCGGTCGGCTCCCCTCGGCGCCGCCGCGGGGGCCCTGGCCGGGCTCGCCGGGTGGGGCTACGTCGCCGCCTGGGCGATCCTCCCGCTTCCCCCGGCGCTCTGGCTCCTCGGCCGACACCGCGAGCGCCGGGCCGCCACGGGCGGCGCCGGGGACGCGGCCGCTTTCCGCCGGGTCGCCACGGCCGGCCTCGTCGCCTGCGGCCTCGTCCTCGCTCCGCTGGCGGCGCACTACGCCGCGCATCCCGGACGGGCGCTCGCGCGAACACGAGAGCTCTCCGCGGCGCGCGACGGGACGAAGTCGGCCCTCCCCGGCCTGGCCCGAAACGCCGCGGCCTACGCCCGGCTTTTCACCTTCGGCGGCGACCCGAACGAGCGGCACGGCGACCCGGGCCGCCCCGTCCTGCCGCTCGCAGTCACGGGGCTCGCCCTCGTCGGCGTCGCGGCGGGCCTCCGCCGCGGCGGGCCGGAGCGGTTCCTCGCGGCCACCGCGGGGCTCTTCCTCCTCGCGAGCCTCCTCGCCGTCGAGGAGGCCGCGAACGCGTACCGGGCCGTCCACGCGGCCCCGTTCCTCGTCGTCCTCGCGGCTCTCGGCGCCGAGCGCCTCGTCGGCCTGGCCGACGGGCGCCGCCGCCCTGCCACCGCCGCGGTCGTCATGGTCGTCGCCGTCGCGGGCCTGACCGACGCCGCAGCCTTCCTTCGCTGGCTCGCCTCGCCCCGGCTCGAAGGCGCGTTCGGCGGACCGGAGCGGGCGCTCGCCGACGCGATCCGCGACGACCTCGGTGTCCGCGGCCCGGCGGACGTCGTCCTCGCGCCCGCCGCCGCCCGAAACGCCTTCGTCGTCGATGCGCTCCTCACGCGGCCGGGGAGCGGCCGGCCGGCGATCCGTCTCGCGGACGGCCTCGGCTCGCTTCGGTACCGCCCCTCCCGCGACCTCCTCCTCGCGGAGTCCGCCGCGTCCGCGCGACCCGTCCCGGCGGGGTCCCTCGCCGTCGCCACGGGCGGGGCGCTGCCGGGCTTTCCCGGCTGGAGACTCCTGCGTGTCCCGGCTGGTGCGGCGGCCGCAGCGGCGGCCGCGTCCCTCGGCGCTCTCCCGCTCCTCCCGGCCCCCGGCCGGGGAGGGCTGCTCGTCGTCGAGGAGGGGCTCTACACCTTCTCGAGCCGCGGCGGCCTCGAGGCGCGCCTCGACGGGGGCGTCCTCTTCGGCGAAGCGCGTCCGGCCGGGAGCCTCACCGTGCGTCTTTCGCCGGGGCGGCACGAGGTCCGGACGCGGCTCCTCCGCCCCGGGGCGGTCCTGCGCGTGACCGGGCCGGACGGCTTCGTGCTTCCGGCGCCCTGACCCGCCGCTCCTCGCCTACTGCGCGAGGGCGGCCCGGAGCGTTTCGCGGAAGAGACGGGGCGCTTCGAGAGGGGCGTCGTGCCCGGTCCCGCGGATGACGAAGAGGCGGGCGCCTCTC
>JAKLER010000083.1 GCA_022711615.1 Acidobacteriota bacterium | reverse complement strand
GAGGAGCTCCTGGCCGGGGCGGCCCGGGAGATCCTCGGGACGACGCAGCTCCCCTGGGGGGAGGAGACGATCTCCTTCGAGGCGCCTTTCCGCAGGCTCTCGATGAAGGGCGCCGTCGTCCAGTACGGAAAGGACGTCGCGGGGGGTGCGATCCGGCCGGAGGAGCTGGAGACGCTCGAGGGGCTGAAGGGGGCCGCGGAGCGCGCGGGGGTCGAGTCGATCGAGCGCTTCGGCGACGTCCCGGGGAAGATACTGGCGGAGCTCTTCGAGACCCTCGCCGAGCCGAACCTCCTCCAGCCGACGTTCGTCGTCGACTACCCGGCCGAGATCTCCCCGCTCGCGAAGACCCGCCCGGACGACCCTCGGACGGCCGACCGCTTCGAGCTCTTCGTCGGCCGGATGGAGCTCGCGAACGGGTTCTCGGAGCTGAACGACCCCGACGAGCAGGCGGAGAAGTTCCGGGCGCAGGTCGCCGAGCGGACGAAGGGGGACGACGAGGCAATGCTCTTCGACGAGGACTACGTCGAGGCGCTCTCGTACGGCATGCCCCCGACGGCGGGGGAAGGGGTCGGGATCGACCGCCTCGCGATGCTCTTCACGAACTCGCGCTCGATCCGGGACGTGATCCTCTTCCCGCTCATGCGGCCGAAGGCGGCGGGGCGCTGACCGAAGCCCTGCTCGCCCGCCGCTACCTCCTCGCCTCGAGGCGGGATGCGCAGGTGGGCGTCGTCGCGCTGGCCGCGTTCGTCGGGCTCGTCCTGGGCGTTGCGGCCCTCGTCGGCGCGCTCGCGCTCCTCTCGGGCTTCCAGTCGCACGTCCTCTCGAGGCTCGCCGAGGAGACGCCGCACGTCCTCGTCACGCCGGCGGGGCGTCCCGATTTCGCGGGGGAGGAAGAGGCGGGGCAGGCGCTCGCCGCGCTGCCGGGCGTCGAGGGCGTCGTGCCGGTCGTGAGGGGGCGCGGCTGGATCACGGCCCGCGGACAGGCGGTTCCCGCCGTCCTCGCGGGGCGGGAGGGGGCGGACGGGATCACGCTCGACCCGTCCCAGGCCCGGCAGCTTTCGGCTCTCCCGGGCGAGGAGGTCGTCCTCGTCTCCTCGCGTTCCCGGCTCTCTCCGATCGGCCCGGTCCCGATCACGGCCTCTCTTCCGGTCACGGACGTGGCGGTCGTGTCGACGGGGCGGCACCAGCCGGAAGCGGTCCTTCCTGCCGACACGGCACGCCGTCTCTTCGGTCTCCCGGCGGCCGGCGCCACGGGGTACGAGCTCCGGCTCGCCGACCCCGACGCGGCGGGCCGGGTCGCGGCTCGCGCACGGGAGGCGCTCGGCGCGGCGGGCACGGCGACGACGACGTGGCAGGAGGCGAACCGGCCGCTCCTGCTCGCGCTGAAGCTCGAGAGGCTGGCGATCTTCGCGACGGTCTTCCTCGTCGTCGTCGTCGCCGGCCTGAACCTGGCGGCCACGTCGGCCGTCCTCGCGGCGACCCGCCGGAGCGACGCCGCCGTCCTCACGGTGCTCGGCGCGACGCCCGCGCTCCTCGCGCGCGTCTTCCTCCTCGCCGGCCTCCTCCTCGGCGCGGCCGGGACGCTCTGCGGCCTCGCCGTGGGCGCGCTCCTCGCGATCGTCCTCGACGCGACGAAGGCGCTCCCGCTCCCCGCGCAGCTCTTCTCTCTCGCGCACGTGCCGTTCCGCGTGACCCCGAGGGACCTCCTCGCGGTCGGGACGTTCTCGCTGATCTGGTCGTTCGTCGCTTCGCTCGTCCCGGCGCGGATGGCGGCGCGCGTCGACGTCGCGGAGGCTCTTCGTGCCGGCTGAGCCGCTGCTCTCGGCCGAGTCGCTCGCGAAGGGCTTCGGCGAGGGCGAGGCCCGCGTCGAGCTCTTCTCCGGCCTCTCGCTGGAGCTCGGCGCGGGCGAGGCGGCGGCGATCGTCGGACCGTCGGGCTGCGGCAAGTCGACGCTCCTCCACCTCCTCGCGGGCCTCGACAGCCCGGACGCCGGCCGCGTCCTCGTCGACGGGCGGGACTGGACCACCCTGCCCCCGGAGCCGAGGGCGAAGTGGCGCGGCGAAGCCGTCGGTTTCGTCTTCCAGCTCCACCACCTCCTTCCCGAGCTCACCGCCGAGGAGAACGTCGCCCTCCCGCTCCTCCTCGCCGGCTCGCCGGAGGGCCCGGCCCGCTCCGCGGCACGCGAGCTCCTCTCCCGGGTCGGGCTCTCCCGTCAGGCGGGCGCCTTCCCGCGCGTCCTCTCGGGCGGCGAGCGCCAGCGCGTCGCGATCGCCCGGGCCGTCGTGAGGAGCCCGCGGCTCCTCCTCTGCGACGAGCCGACCGGGAGCCTCGACGCGGCGCATGCCGCCGACGTCCTCGATCTCCTCCTCGGCGCGGCGCGCGAGCGGGCGGGTGCGCTCCTCCTCGTCACGCACGACCCCGGAGTGGCGTCGCGGTGCGGATCGGTGCGGACGCTGACCCCGGCGGGCCTCTCCGCCGGCTGAGCGGCGCCCGGTCGATGGCACCCCCTGTGCTAGGATCGGGAGACGGTCGAAGCCCGCTTTCCGAGCGGCCTCGTCGAGGTCGAGCCATGTTCGAGAAGTACAACGAGAAAGCGCGCCGCGCCCTCTTCTTCGCCCGATACGAGGCCTCGAAGCTCGGCTCGAAGGTGATCGAGTCGGAGCACGTCCTCCTCGGCATCCTGCGGGAGGGGGAGGACGTCACCCGCGAGATCTTCGCCCGCTTCAACGTGAAGCCCGACGACGTCCGGAAGGAGATCGAGGGAGACCGGGTCTTCGTCGAGCGCGTCTCCTCGAGCCAGGAGCTCCCGCTCTCCGAGGAGTCGAAGAAGATCCTCGCCTACGCCTCCCACGAGGCGGAGTCGATGATGCACCCCTACGTCGGGACGGAGCACCTCCTCATCGGGATCCTCCGGGTCGACCCGTGCGTCGCCTCCCGCCTCCTGACCGGGCACGGCTTCAACCTCTACGGAGTGAGGGAGGAGGCGATCGCCCTCATCAAGGAGCGCGAGGCCTCCAAGCAGAAGAAGGAGCTCCCGTTCCTCGCCGAGTACGCGCGCGACCTGACGGCGCTGGCCGCTCAGGGGACGTTCGACCCGCTCGTCGGCCGCGACAAGGAGGTCGAGCGGATCATCCAGATCCTCTCGCGCCGGACGAAGAACAACCCGATCCTCCTCGGGGAGCCGGGCGTCGGCAAGACGGCGATCGTCGAAGGGCTCGCGCAGCGGATCGTCGAGGGCGCGGTGCCGCTCTTCCTCGCGAGCCGGAAGATCCTCGCGATGGACCTCTCGCTCATCGTCGCCGGGACGAAGTACCGCGGGCAGTTCGAGGAGCGGCTCAAGGGGATCCTGAAGGAGCTCCGGGAGAACCAGGACCTCATCATCTTCATCGACGAGATCCACTCCCTGATCGGGGCGGGCTCGGCCGAGGGCTCGCTCGACGCCGCGAACATCCTCAAGCCGGCGCTCTCGCGGGGGGAGATCTCCTGCATCGGCGCGACGACCCTCAAGGAGTACCGCAAGTACATCGAGAAGGACCGCTCGCTCCTCCGGCGCTTCCAGGCGATCACGGTCAACCCGCCGAGCGAAGAGGAGACGCTCGAGATCCTCGAGGGGGTCCGCGAGCGGTACGAGCGGTTCCACAGAGTGCGGTACGCCCCCGACGCGGTGCGGACCGCCGTCTACCAGTCGAGCCGCTACATCCCCGACCGCTTCTTCCCCGACAAGGCGATCGACCTCCTCGACGAGGCGGGCGCGAAGGTGAAGCTCCGCATGACGGCGGATACGCAGAACCTGAGGCGCCTCGAGAACGAGGCCCGCCAGATCGTCAAGGATATGAAGAAGGCGATCTCCGACAAGGACTTCGAGCACGCCGTCTCGCTCCGCGAGCGCGAGGTCGAGATCAAGGAGGAGATCGAGCGGACCCGGAACGCCCAGCTCGACGAGGGGTCGTGGGCCGAGGTCGTCCGGGGCGATATCGAGGAGATCATCGCGAGCTGGACCGGCATCCCGGTCACCTCGATCCAGGTCGAGGAGGCCGAGAAGCTCCTGAACATGGAGACGACGCTTCGCAAGCGGGTCATCGGGCAGGACCGGGCGATCGACGCCATCTCGCGCGCGATCCGGCGGTCGCGGCTCGGCGTGAAGAACCCGAACCGGCCGATGGGCTCGTTCATATTCCTCGGCCCTTCGGGCGTCGGGAAGACCGAGGTCGCGCGGAGGCTCGCGGAGTTCCTCTTCGACGCCCAGAAGGCGCTCGTCCGCTTCGACATGTCCGAGTACATGGAGAAGCACGCGGTCTCCAAGCTCATCGGCTCCCCGCCCGGCTACGTCGGGCACGAGGAGGGTGGCCAGCTCACCGAGCGGATCCGGCGCCAGCCCTACTCGGTCATCCTCCTCGACGAGATCGAGAAGGCCCATCCCGACATCGCGAACCTGCTCCTCCAGATCCTCGAGGACGGGCAGCTGACCGACGCCTACGGGAACACGGTCGACTTCAAGAACACGCTGATCATCATGACCTCGAACATCGGGACGAAGTACCTCGTCACGCAGGCGCGGGTCGGCTTCGGCGACGGGAAGAACGCGCCGCCCGCCCGCGAGGTGGAGGAGATGGTCCTCAAGGAGCTCCGCCGCGAGTTCTCTCCGGAGTTCACGAACCGGATCGACGAGGTCATCGTGTTCAACCCGCTCACGACGGAGAACCTCCGGGCCATCTGCCGGCTCCTCCTCGACGACGTTGCCCAGACCCTGAAGCACCGGGGCCTCGAGCTCGTCGCCGACGAGAAGGCGGTCGACTGGCTCCTCTCGATGTCGGGGCAGGACGCCCACTCGGGCGCCCGGCCGCTCCGAAGGACGATCCAACGCCACGTGGAGGATGCGGTATCCGAATTGCTTATCGGCGCCCGGGAGCAGCTCGAGTGCCTCGAAGTCACCGTGATCGACAGCGAACTGAAGGTTCTCGTCCGCTCTACGGCCGCGCTGGCGGCCGAGCGGTAAACGACGTGCAGGAGTTGTGCATCGTCCCTGACGCGACGACGGGCGCCCCGGCGCTCCCGTTCGGAGCGTGGCGACCCGCGGGCGGCGCCCGCGCCGCCGTGACCCTCGCCGTCCTCCTCGGCCTCGCGTTCCCCGCTTCGGCGCGGGCGCAGGGGGAGCCGCCTGCCGCTCCGGCGGCGCCTCCCGCCACGCTCGACCTCCGGCCGGGGGCAGCGGCGCCGCAGGCTCCGGCCTCCCCTCTCGCGGGGGCCCTTCCCCCTGCTCCGGAGCTCCGGACGTCTCCGGGGGCCGACGGCAGGGAACGGATCGCCGAGGTCGCCGTGCGCGGCGGCCGGACCGTCACCGCGGAGACGATCGCGTTCTACCTCGGGGTGAAGGTCGGCGACCCGTACGACGTCGAGACGCTCCGGCGCGCCTTCCCGAAGCTCTGGGAGTCGGGTCTCTTCGAGGACCTCCGCCTGGAGCGGGAGAGCGCCCCGGGCGGGGCGCGCATCGTCGCGGTCGTCGTGGAGCGCCCCCGGATCGGCGACCTCGAGTTCCGCGGGAACAAGAAGCTGACGACCTCCCAGCTGAAGGACAAGCTGAAGGAGGGGAAGGTGGAGATCCGCGTCGGGTCGCCCCTCTCCCTCAGCGACGTCTCCAAGGGGAAGGGCGTCCTGATGGAAGCGTACCGGAGCGACGGGTTCCGCTCCGCGGTCGTCGACACGGCCCTCGAGCCGATGGGGGAGAACGAGAAGCGCGTCGTCTTCCTCGTCGACGAGGGCGACAAGATCAAGATCGAGTCGATCGACTTCACCGGCAACACCGTCTTCTCCGACCGGCGCCTCCGGTTCGCGATGAAGAAGACGCGGCAGCGGAACTTCTACCAGTTCTGGGACTCGAAGGACGTCTACAACCAGGCGAACTACGAAGAGGACATCGAGTCCGTCAAGAAGGTCTACCAGAACGCCGGGTACAAGGACGTCGTCGCGAAGGACCCGGTCATCGAGACCTTCGTCGTGAACCCCGGCGAGACCCGCCGCGACAAGGTCAAGCGCCGGGCCCGGATCGAGATCCCGCTCGTCGAAGGCGAGCGCTTCTACTTCGGCGACGTCAAGGTCGAGGGGACGACGGTCTTCCCCGGGGACCGCCTCCTCCAGTTCTTCGACTGGAGCCCGGGCAAGCCGCTCAAGCGGTCGGCGCTCGTCGACGGTATGAAGACGCTCGACGAGATCTACCGTGGACGGGGCTACATCTACGCCTTCATGAACCCGGAGTACACCGAGCGGCCGGGCGAAGGGAACCTCGTCGACGTCGTCGTCCGGGTGACCGAGGGCGACATGTTCCGCGTGGGCCGGGTCGAGTTCACCGGGAACAAGACGACGAAGGACAAGGTCCTCCGGCGGGAGATCCCCCTCTTCGAGGGCGACGTCCTCGACATGGAGTCGTTCAAGAAGGGGCTTCTCAAGCTCTCCCAGCTCGGCTACTTCAAGATCGAGGAAGACCCCGATTTCCGCGTCGACCCGGAGAAGAAGGTCGTCGACGTCACGATCAAGGGGCTCGACACGAACCGGAACGAGATCCAGTTCGGCGCCGGGTACTCGCAGCTCGACGGGGTCTTCGGGCAGTTCCAGTTCGCGACCCGGAACTTCCTCGGGCGCGGCGACACGATCAGCGTCCAGTTCCAGCGCGGCGGCTACTCGAACTTCTTCGACCTCTCCTTCGTGGAGCCCTGGTTCCTCGACAAGCGGATGTCGATCGGCGGCTCGATCTTCAACCGCTCTCTCGAGTACCTCGACGTCGACCAGCAGACGAAGGGCGTCAACATGTCCTTCGGCCTC
This sequence comes from Acidobacteriota bacterium, assembly GCA_022711615.1. GTDB lineage: Bacteria > Acidobacteriota > Thermoanaerobaculia > UBA5066 > UBA5066 > UBA5066. The sequence continues at coordinate 7,414 of JAKLER010000083.1, read as the reverse complement.
GGCCTCGGGCTGTTCGACGGGCTGTCGCTCTTCTACGGGTACACGGACACGAAGAGCCGATACCAGGTCTACCCGGCCGCTCCGCCTCCGGGCTCGGGCATTCCGCCCGCCGCCTACGCCGACTACATCGGGAAGACCTCCGCGATCGCGCCCGGCTACCGTTACGACAGCCGGAACGACCCGTTCGACCCGAACCGGGGGCGCCGGTTCAACTTCTCGACGACGATCGCGGGCGGACCGCTCGGCGGGAACTTCTCGTACATCAAGCCGGTCGGCGGGGCCACGTCGTACTTCCGGACGGGCCGGAAGTCCCACTTCGCCGTGAACGTGGAAGGCGGGTTCATCCGTGCCTACGACGGCAAGGAGATCCCGATCTTCGAGCGGTTCCGGATCGGAGGGGACCGCTCGGTGCGCGGCTTCCAGTACGGAAGCATTTATCCGCTCGACGACGACGACAAGGCGTTCTTCACCGACGCGGGAGCGCTGCTGGGCGGCGACAAGTACTTCGTCTTCAACGCCGAGCTCGTCCACGCCATCGCGGGGCCGCTGAAGCTCGTCCTCTTCTTCGACGCCGGCAACGCCTGGCTCGAGGGGCAGAGCTTCAACCCGCTCAAGGCGCGCGCCTCGACGGGGGCCGAGCTGCGGATGTTCCTTCCGATCTTCCAGGCGCCGCTGCGCTTCATCTACGGGATCAACCTCGATCCCAAGACGATCAAGGGGCCCGACGGGTCGCCGCTCAACGGCGGCGCGGAGAAGAGCAGCGACTTCCAGTTCTCCATCGGGACGACTTTCTAGAGGGGGAACCCGGACCGCCGGGTTTCCCCCTCACCCCCTCCGCGCGGAAAGGCAGCTCGCGCTTCCCGGGGGGCCTGAGCTTCGCGCGGCCCCCCGGACCCCCGGCCAGTTCCGGGGCTTTCGGGAATCTCGGAAATCCGGGCTCGCACGGAGTTACCGGGGGAACCCGGACCGCCGGGATCCGGCAGCTCTTTGAGCGGGGAAGGCGCGATGGCCTCCCCCGGCCCCCTCGGACCCCCTCCGCGCGGCAGGACCGCTCACGGCGCCAGGAGCCTTCGAGGGGCCCCGATCCGCAGGTTGGCGGAGTCGGTTGGTGCAGTAGAATCGCGCGCCCCTCCGGAGGGCCTCCGGCGGGGCCAGACACGGAAGAAGGAGTCAAGTAGATGATCGGGAACCGGATGTTCGTCGCGGGCGTCGTCGCGACGGCCGCACTCGTCGCTCTCCCCGTTTCGGCCCAGTCCGCCCAGAAGGTCGGCGTCATCGAGGTTCAGCGGATCGTCCAGGACTCCGCCGTGGGCAAGGAGAGCCTCGCCCGGATTCAGAAGGTCTCGGCCGCCAAGCAGGAAGACCTGACGAAGCGCCAGACGGAGCTCCGCGACCTCGAGAAGCGGATCCAGGAGCAGGGCAAGTCGCTCTCCGAAGAGGCGATGGAGAAGCTTCAGAAGGACTACCAGCAGAAGGCCCTCGACCTCAAGCGCTTCCAGGATGACGCGCAGCGGGAGCTCGAGGAGCTCCAGCGCCGCGAGCTGACGGAGCTCGAGAAGAAGGTCCTCCCCGTCATCGAGGCGGTCTCCAAGGAGCTCGGGTATTCGCTCGTCTTCAACAAGTTCCAGAGCGGGCTCCTCTACGCCGATGACGCGGTCGACATCACCGCGGCCGTCATCACGAAGTTCAACACGGCGATTGCGGCCGCTCCGAAGACCGACGCCAAGCCGGCCGCAGCGGCGCCCGCGCCGAAGAAGTAAGAGGGGGATGGCCCGCTTCCCCGAGCCGACGACCGCCGCCGCGGTGGCTTCCGCCTGCGGCGGGCGGCTCGTCGGCGACGCCGGAGCCGTCGTCGAGGGGGCGAGGTCGCTCGAGTCGGCGGGTCCCGCCGACCTCGCTTTCGCCGCCGACGCGAAGGCGGAGAAGGCAGCGGCCGCCTCGGCGGTCGGGGTCCTCCTGGCGCGGTCCGCGCTCGGGTTCCCGGGCCGGACGGTCGTGGAGGTGCCGGACCCCGCGGCCGCGCTGGCGAGCGTCCTCGAGGCGTTCCTCCCGCGTCGGGCGCCGTCCCCGGGGATCCACCCGACCGCGATCGTCGAGGCCGGCGCCCGCGTCGCGGCCGACGTCTCGGTCGGACCGTACGCGGTGGTGGGCGGAGAGACCGAGATCGGACCCGGCGCGATCCTTGAGGCGCACGTCGTCGTGGGACGGCGCTGCCGTGTCGGCGCGGGAGCCCGGCTCCACCCTCACGTCGTCCTGTACGACGACGTGTCGATCGGACCGGGCACGGAGATCCACGCGGGGGCGGTCCTCGGAGCCGACGGATTCGGCTACGTCGCGTCGCAGACGGGCCTGAAGAAGGTCCCGCAGGTCGGGGGCGTCGAGGTCGGTTCCGGTGTCGAGATCGGCGCGAACACGTGTATCGACCGGGCGACGCTCGAGGCGACGCGCGTCGGCGACGGGACGAAGATCGACGACCTCGTGATGGTCGGGCACAACTGCGAGGTCGGCGCCCATGTGGTCCTCTGCGGACAGGTCGGACTCGCCGGTTCGACGACGGTCGGAGACCAGACCGTGCTCGCGGGGCAGGTGGGGACCGGAGGCCATCTCCGGATCGGCCGCGGAGTGAAGGCGGGCGGCCAGACGGGGATCGTCAGCGACGTCCCCGACGGCGCCTCCCTCTTCGGGACGCCGCACCTGCCGCACCGGGACGCCTTCCGCGTGCACGCCGAGATGAAGAAGCTCCCCGAGACCGCGCGCCTCGTGCGCGAGCTCGCCCGGGCGGGCGGGGAGAAGAGATGAGCGAAGCGCCGACGGACCGGGGCGGTCTCGACATCCGCGCGATCCTCCGGACGCTCCCGCATCGTTATCCGTTCCTCCTCGTCGACAGGATCCTCGAGATCGTCCCGGGGCAGAAGGTCGTCGGCCTCAAGAACGTGACGATCAACGAGGAGTTCTTCCAGGGACACTTCCCGGAAAACCCGGTCATGCCGGGGGTCCTCCTCGTGGAGGCGATGGCGCAGGTCGGCGGCTTCATGATGCTCGCCGAGGTCGACGACCCGCGGCGCAGGCAGGTCCGCCTGACGGGCCTCGACGCCGTCCGGTTCCGGCGCCCCGTCGTGCCGGGCGACCAGGTCGTCTTCACCGTGGAGTTCGTAGCCCGGAAGAAGTCGATCGTGAAGGTGAGAGGGGAAGCCCGGGTCGACGGCCAGCTCTGCGTCGAGGCGGAGATCATGAGCCTGATCCAGGACTGCGGGCGGGAAGAGGGAGACTGAATGCCGATCGACCGCACGGCGATCGTCCACGAGACTGCGACCGTCCACCCGGACGCCGTGATCGGCCCCTACGCCGTCGTCGGCGCCTCCGTCGTCGTCGGCGCCCGGACCCGGATCGGCGCCCACGCCGTCGTCGACGGGCCGACGGTCCTCGGCGAGGACAACGTCGTCCATCCGCACGCCGCGCTCGGCGGCCCGCCGCAGGACCTCAAGTACCGCGACGAGCCGACCCGCCTCGTCGTCGGGAGCCGGAACGTCTTCCGGGAGTTCATGACGGCCCACAGGGGAACGGTCACCGGCCACGGTGAGACCGTCATCGGCGACGACAACCTCTTCATGGCGTACTCGCACGTCGCACACGACTGCATCATCGGCAGCCGGACGGTCTTCGCGAACTCGGCTTCGCTCTCGGGACACGTCACGGTCGAGGACGACGTGATCCTCGGCGGGTTCGTCGTCGTGAAGCAGTTCCTGCGGATCGGCCGGTTCGCCTACGTCGGCGGCATGACGCCGGTCAACAAGGACGTCCTTCCGTTCACCTGGACCTCGAGCGACCGCGACACGAAGGCGTACAAGATCAACGGCGTCGGCCTGTCGCGGAAGGGCTATTCGGCCGAGCGCGTCGCGTCGCTCAACAAGGCGTACCGGATCCTCTACCGGAATCGGCACGACCACGCCGCGGCGATCGCGGCGCTCGGAGAGCTGGCCGCGAGCGCCCCCGACGTGAAGGTCCTCCTCGACTTCATCACCTCGTCACAAGCGGGCATCCACGGGGCGTAGTGGACGGGGGGGGCCCGTTCCGCCGGGTCCCCCCCGTACCCCCCTCCGCACGGAGAGGCAGCTCGCTCCGCTCGCGCTGAGGGGGACCCGTTCCGCCGGGGGAGCCGGGGGTGGGACCCCGGCGAGGCCCGCACCCCTTCCGCGCGGAGAGGCAGCTCGCTGCGTTCGCACGGGACGAAGGGAATCCCGGACCGCCGTCATCCCCGGGCGATGAGCAGGAAGGAGAAGGGGCCGCTCGCGCGGCCCCTTCGGGTTCTGCGGACAGGCCCGGGAAAGGCTACTCGGCCTCGACCTCGGCCTTCTTCAGCTTCGCGCGCTCGGCGATGAGCTTCTCCTGGAGGGGCTTCGGCAGCTCCTCGTAGTGGGAGAGCTCCATCGTGAACGAGCCGCGGCCCTGCGTGAGAGAGCGGAGGACGGCAGAGTAGGAGAGCATCTCGGAGAGCGGGACCTCGGCCTTCACGACGGCGTCGTCGCCGATCTGGTCCATGCCGGAAGGGCGGCCGCGGCGGCTCGTCAGGTCGCCCATCAGGTCGCCCATGTACTCCTGCGGGGCCCGGACGCCGACCTTCATGATCGGCTCGAGGATCGTCGGCTTTGCCTTCTCCATGGCGTCCTTGAAGGCGAGCGAGCCGGCGATCTTGAACGCCATCTCCGACGAATCGACGTCGTGGTACTGACCGTCGTAGAGCTCGACGCGGAAGTCGACCATCGGGTAGCCCGCGAGGTAGCCGCGCCGCCGGGTGTCCTGGATCCCCTTCTCGACGGCCGGGATGTAGTTGCGGGGGATCGAGCCGCCGAAGATGTCGTCGACGAACTCGAAATCGCTTCCGCGCGGGAGCGGCTTCACCCGGATCTTGCAGTCGGCGAACTGCCCGTGGCCGCCGGTCTGCTTCTTGTGCCGGCCGTGCGCCTCGGCCGGCTTCGTGATCGTCTCGCGGTACGGGACCTTCGGCGGGTGGAGGATGACCTCCACGTTCGACTTGCGCTTCATCCGGGCTACGGCGATCTCGACGTGGAGCTGGCCGGAGCCGGACAGGAGCAGCTCGCTCGTGTCGGGGTCCCGGTGGAACTTCAGCGACGGGTCCTCCTCGGTGAGCTTCGAGAGCGCGAGGGAGATCTTGTCCTCGTCGCCCTTCGACTTCGGCTCGATCGAGAAGGAGATTGCGGGCTCCGGGATGGCGACGGCGGGGAAGCGGTACGGCTTCTCCTTCGTCGAGAGGGTGTCGCCCGTCAGCGTCTCTTTCAGCTTCGCGACGACCCCGATGTCGCCCGCGACGACCTCGGGCACCGTGTTCATCGTCTTGCCGAGCGGGGAGAAGACGGGTCCGAAGCGCTCGGCCGTCTCCCGGTTCGTGTTCCAGTAGCTCCCGTCGGCCTTGATCGTCCCGGAGTGGACGCGGAAGAGCGTGAGCCGGCCGGTGAACGGGTCGGAGATGGTCTTGAAGACGATCGCGGCGATCGGGCCGGCCGGGTCGCACGGCAGGACGTCCGTCTGGCCGTCCTTGCCCAGGGCGGCGGCCGGGAAGGAGTCGGCGCCGGGCAGGAGGTCGACGATCTCGTCGAGGATCTTCTCGACGCCCCGCTCGTGGTCGCCGGCGGCCGCGAAGAGGACCGGGACGATCCGGCGGTCGTGGATCGCCTTGCGCAGCGCCGGGAGCATCTGCTCCTCCGAGAGGTTCCCCTGGGAGAAGAACGTCTCCATGAGGGCGTCGTCGCCCTCGGCGACCATCTCGACGAGCGCCTCGTGGAGCGTCGCCGCGTCGGCGGCGAACTCGTCGGGGATCGGCCCCTCGACCGTCTTGCCGGCGTCGTCCGTCAGGAAGCCCTTCATCCCGATCAGGTCGATCGCGCCGCGGAACGACTTCTCCCGGCCGATCGGGGCCTCGATGCAGACGCAGGAGCGCCCGAACTTCTTCTGGAGCTGGTCCATGACGCGGCCGCCGTCGGCGTTCTCGCGGTCCATCCGGTTGACGACGATCATTCGCGGAAGCCCGAAGTCGTCGGCGACCTGCCAGGCCTTCTCGGTCTGGACCTCGACCCCGGCGACGGCGTCGACGACGATGAGGGCCGCGTCGGCGGCGCGCATCGCGCAGATCATCTCGGACGAGAAGATCCCGTATCCCGGCGTGTCGATCAGATTGACCTTGTGCTTCTTCCACTCGAGCGACGCCACGGCCAGGCCGATCGATATCTTCCTCTCGATCTCCTCCGGGTCGAAATCGGTCGGCGCCGAGCCGTCGTCGACGCGGCCGAAGCGGTTCACCGCTCCCGCCTCGTGAAGGAGCGCCGAGACGAGGGTGGTTTTCCCGACGCCGTTGTGGCCGGCGACGGCCACGTTGCGAATGGCGGTTGCGGGATACTGTTTCATGCTTCGTCCCCCTTGGCGAGGTCTCTCGAAAGGCCTGCATTATAGGGATCGACGCTGCTTCGCCGAAGCGGCGTTTCGTGCGTTGACACCCTCTTTCGCGCGGCCCTAAACTGCGCCACACCGGGAAAGTCCCGGCATCCTATTGCCGCCGTCGCGTACGGGAGGATCTCTGCCGAGCGTATCCGGTGCGTTCCCCTCGGGGCCCCCGAAGAGGTTCGGCCGCTACGAGGTGATCCGCGAGCTGGGGAAGGGCGCGATGGGCGTCGTCTACCTGGGCCGCGACCCCGTCATCGGCCGTCTCGTCGCGCTCAAGACCATCCGGGCGGTCAGCGAGGACGACGTCGAGCAGAGGGAGTTCCAGGAGCGGTTCCTCCGCGAAGCCCAGGCCGCCGGGATCCTCTCCCATCCGAACATCGTCACGGTGCACGACGTCGGGGAGGACGCCGCCACGTCCACGTCGTTCATCGCGATGGAGTACGTGGAGGGGAAGAACCTCAAGCAGCTCGTCACCGAGAAGACGGCGTTCGGCTTCGAGCGGATCGCGGAGATCATCGGCCAGGTCGCCGAGGCGCTCGACTACGCCCACCGCCGCGGGATCGTCCACCGCGACGTCAAGCCGGCGAACATCATCATCACGCCCGAGGGGCAGGTGAAGATCACCGACTTCGGGATCGCGAAGATCGAGAAGTCGAACCTCACCTCCACCGGGCAGTTCCTCGGCACGCCGAACTACATGTCGCCCGAGCAGGTGACGGGAGACGCCGTCGACGGCCGGAGCGACCTCTTCTCCCTCGGCGTCGTCCTCTACGAGCTCCTGACGCGGAAGAAGCCGTTCACCGCGGAGAACCTGACGTCGATCTCGTACAAAATCGTCCATGAGCGGTTCGTCCCGCCCGAGACCTACGACGCCGGGATCCCCACCGAGTTCGTCGGAGTCCTCGACAAGGCGCTCGCCAAAGACCCGGCGGAGCGATTCCAGCGGGGGAACGACTTC
>JAKLER010000082.1 GCA_022711615.1 Acidobacteriota bacterium | reverse complement strand
GCGGGGGAGCGGACGGTGGAGGTCGCCGCACCCGACGAGGCGCTCGTTCGCGGCGACGAGGAGCTCCTCCGTCTCGCCGTCGACAACCTGCTCGACAACGCCCGGAAGTACGCGCCGGCCGACCGGCTTCCCCGGGCGCTCCTGGCGGCGGAGCCGGACCGTGTCACGCTGACCGTCGAGACTCCCGGCGTCTCCCTTCCGGACGAGGAGCGCGAGCAGGTCTTCGAACGCTTCTACCGCGGGGCCTCCGCGCGCGAGACGGCGCCGGGCCACGGGCTCGGGCTCTCCCTGGCGCGGCACGTGGCGCGGGTCCACGGTGGAGACGTCGTGGCCAGCGCGTCGGGCGGTGAGCGGACCGTCTTCGAGCTGCGGCTCCCGGGCTGGAGGGGCGCGGAGGGCTGATCCGGACGTTCGGCAGCCGTTCGGGAAGATTCGGACGCCATTCGGCCCGCCGGGCGACCGTGACCGGATGCCGAGCGCCCGCGCCCGTGTCCTGCCGGAAACGCTCCTCGCGATCCTCGTCGCGCTCCTCGTCCTCGTCGAGCCGTTCCGGGTCCCGCTGGTCGACCCGGACGAGGGGCGCTACGCCGAGATCCCGCGGGAGATGCTCGCTTCGGGGGACTGGGTCCTCCCGCATCAGAACGGCCTCGTCTACATCGAGAAGCCGCCCCTCGCCTACTGGCTCGTCGCCGGCTCGTACGGCCTCTTCGGCGTGAACGAGGCGGCGGCACGCCTCCCGGGGAAGCTCGCCACGGTCGGCACCATGCTCGCGCTCTTCCTCTTCGCCCGCCGCCGGGCAGGGGAGCGGGCGGGAGCGCTGGCCGCGCTCTTCTTCGGCGGCTCCCTTCTCGGCTTCGGCCTCGCAAGAATCGTCCTCATCGACCCGATCCTGACGGCCGCGCAGACCGCGGCCGTCCTCTCGTTCGCCGCGCTCGGCGAGGAGGGCTCGAGCCCGCGGCGCGAGAGGGCGCTCGCGCTCGCGTTCGCCGTGGCGGCCGCGGCAGCCGTCCTCCTGAAGGGCCTCGTCGGCGTCCTCCTTCCCGGGGGCGCGGTGCTCCTCTGGACCGCGGCGACGGGGAGGACGCGGCCGCTCCGCGCCCTCCTCTCGCCGTGGGCCGTCCTCACGTTCCTCGCCCTCGCGGTCCCGTGGCACGTCGCCGCGGCGAGCCGCGAGCCCGGGTTCCTCAGCTTCTATTTCGTCCGCGAGCACTTCGAGCGTTTTCTTCTCCCGAACCACCGCCGCCTCGGCGCCCCGTGGTATTTCCTCGCGGTCGTCGCGGGAGGCTTCCTCCCCTTCACGCCGCTCCTGCCGCGTCTCCGATCGGTCTGGCCGGGGCGCCGCCGCGCCGCCTGGGCCGCGCGTCCCCTCGAGACGTTCCTGTTCCTCTGGGTCCTCCTCGTCGTCGGCTTCTTCTCCCTTTCGAAGTCGAAGCTGATCCCCTACGTCCACCCCGTCTTCCCCAGCCTCGCGCTCCTGCTGGCGCTCGCCGTGGCGCGCGACGAGGAGGGGTCCGTCCTCAGGGACGGCGAGCGCTGGAGCATCGCCGGGCTGCTCGGCGTCCTGGCGGCGGCCGCGGCGTGGGCCGGCGCCTCGGACGACCTCGCCGTCCCGGGCCTTGCCGGACCGGTCCTCGGCCTCGCCGTGGCGCTCCTCGCCGGCTTCCTCCTCGTCGGGATCGGCCCGACGCTGGCGCCGGAGCGGGGACTCCTGCTCGTCGGCGCGGCCTGGGTCCTCTTCCTCGGCGGAGCGCACCTCGTCCTTCCGGCCTGGGCCCGGTGGGACAGCAGCTGGCCGGTCGCCGCGGCGATGAAGGAGACGCTGCGGCCGGGCGACCTCCTCGTCCAGCGCGGGGACTACGTCGAGTCCCTTCCGTTCTACGCCGGCCGTCTGACCCCGCTGAGCCGTATCGGCGCCGGGAGCGAGCTCACCTTCGGCAGGAGCCGCGACCACAACGGCATCTTTCAGACCGACGAGGAGTTCTCGCGGCTCTGGAACGGCCCGCGGCGGGTCCTCGCCGTTCTCCACCGGGAGGTCCTCGGCGAGTGGGCGGCGCCCGGGAACCGGAGACGGCCCTATCGGATCCTCGCGACGGCGCACCGGGACCGCTGGGTCCTCGTCTCGAACGACTCGGACGGACCTCTCGCCCGTTCCGCGCTCGGGGGCGGACCGGAGGCGGCGGCGATCCGCTGACGGCGCTCCTCACCGCAGCTTCACCGGTCCCTTCGACCCGCCCATCATTCGCCGCCAGCGCTCCCGCTCGGCGCGGGCCGGCCCGAGGGCGCGCCGCTGGGCGAGCGACTCGTCCTCGCGGCGGAGCTTCTCGAACGCGGCGAGGCGATCCGGGTCGATGACGCCCTCGTCCGCGGCCGCCCGGACGGCGCAGCCGGGCTCTCCCTCGTGGCGGCAGTCGCGGAACCGGCAGCCCGGGGCTCGCGCCGCGATCTCGTCGTAGGTCTCGGCGATCGCCTCCGCTCCATCCCAGAGCGCGAGCTCGCGGAGGCCCGGCGTGTCGACGAGGAGGGCGCCGCTCGCGAGGGTGAAGAGCTCCCGGCTCGTCGTCGCGTGCCGGCCGCGCAGGTCGCCGTCGCGGACCTCTCGGGTCGTCTGGCGGCGCTCGCCGAGGAGGGCGTTGACGAGCGTCGACTTGCCGGCCCCCGAAGGGCCCAGGAGCGCGCCGGTTCGGTGCGGGGGCAGGAGGGGCTCGAGCGCGTCGAGGCCGGCGCCGGTCCGCGCGCTTACGACCGCGACCGGCGCCTCGCCGGCGACGGCCCGGGCCGCGGCGAGGTCGGCAGCGGGGTCGACGGCGAGGTCGGCCTTCGTCAGGAGGACGGCGGGGCGGACCTTCGCCTCGCGCGCGAGGGCGAGGAACCTCTCGATCCTCCGCTCGCGCAGCTCTCCGCCGAGCGGCGCGGCGACGAGGAGGAGGTCGACGTTCGCCGCGAGGACCTGCGCCTCGTCCCGCCGGCCGGACGAGCGCCGGACGAGGGCGGACCGGCGCGGCAGGACCGAGTCGACGACGGCCAGGCCGTCGCCGGGGTAGATCCGAGCGGCCACCCAGTCGCCGACGGCGGGGAGGTCGGAGGAGGACTCTGCGGCGAATCGGAGCCGGCCGGAGAGCTCGGCCGGGATCTCTCCGGCGGCGGTGGCCAGGCGATAGGTCTCGCGGGAAGCGGTCAGGACGCGGCCGGGGGCGAACCCTTCGCGCGCGTGGTTCTCGAACTGGGCTTCGAAATCGCGGTCCCACCCGAATCGGGTCAGGGGCATGGCGGGCTTCTCCATCTCGGTTTGCGGACGGGGAACGGGAGCGGGGCGCCGCGGCGAAAACAACATCGCCGGGCAGGTCGCCCGTCTCGATCAGGGGCGCGCTACGGGGCGCGCCGGCCCGTCAGGCAAGGACCGATTGCAGAAGCCGTCTCAGGCCCGCGATCATAGCGCGGGTCGTCCATTCCGAGTCGGTCCGGGCAGGGAATTTCGGCGGTGCCTCGCGCGTTAGCGCCCCGTCCGGGTTCCGGCGCCGAGCGTCGGCCCCGAAAGGAGCTTCCCGAGTGTTCTGGATGTACGCCGGCTTCATCCTCCTGGTCCTGGCCCTTCTCGCGCTCGACCTCGGGGTCTTCCACAGGAAGGCCCACGTCGTGACCGTGAAGGAGGCGCTCGGCTGGTCCGCCTTCTGGATCGCGCTCGGGCTCGCCTTCAGCGGGTTCATCTACCTCGGGTACGAGAACCACTGGCTGGGGCTCGGGCTGACGCCGGACCTGATGACGGCCCGGCCCGTCCCGGTCGAGGGGCTCGGCACCGTCTACAACGACGGCGCGTCGGCGCTCGTCAAGTACGTGACGGGCTACCTCGTCGAGAAGTCGCTCGCCGTCGACAACATCTTCGTCATCAGCATGATCTTCACGTTCTTCGCGGTGCCGGCGATCTACCAGCACCGGGTCCTCTTCTGGGGGATCCTCGGCGCGCTGATCCTGCGGGGGATGATGATCGCGGCGGGGGCGCGGATGATCCAGGAGTTCTCTTGGATCATCTACGTCTTCGGAGGCTTCCTCATCCTGACCGGGATCAAGATGCTCCTCCTGAAGGAGGGCGAGACCGACCCGAACAAGAACCTCGTCGTTCGTGCGACTCGGAAGCTCTTCCCGGTCACCGAGCGTTTCCACGGCGAGCACTTCTTCGTGAGGGCCGGGACCGACGCCTCGCACGAAGCGGAGACCCCGGGCGCGGCGGTCGTCGCCGACCGGGTCGTCGACGCGGCGAAGGCCGGCACGCTCCTCGCGACGCCCCTCCTCCTCGCCCTCGTCATGGTGGAGTTCACCGACCTGATCTTCGCGGTCGACTCGATCCCGGCCATCTTCGCGATCACGGCCGACCCGTTCCTCGTCTTCACGAGCAACGTCTTCGCGATCCTCGGCCTGCGAAGCCTCTACTTCGCCCTGGCGGGGATGATCGACTCGTTCCGCTACCTCAAGGTGGCGCTCGCCGTCGTCCTGATGGTCGTCGGGGTCAAGATGATGACCCACACCTGGCTCAAGGCGCAGCTCGGCGAGAACTTCAACCTCTACCTCCTCGCCGTCGTCCTCTCGATCCTCGCCGCGGGGGTCGTCGCGTCTCTCTGGAAGAGCCGGAGCGAAGCGCGAGCGGCCCAGTAATACACGATTTCACGCCTGGCACCGATCGTGGGGGGCGTGGAGGCGGCGCCAGAGGATGGCGGCTCCGCGGGGGACGTCGGAGAGGCGGGAGGCGACCTCGTCGGAGAGGGTGCCGTCGCCTGTGGCGAGGAGCTGGGTGACGTCCCAGAGGTCCTGGGAGCCGCCGGCGTGGAGCTTGAGGAGGACGAGGTCGGCTGCGCGGACGACGGGGACGCGGGTGTCGAGGAGGTCGAACGGCTCCGCGCGCGCCACGACCCCGTCGAGCCAGGCGCCGCGGCCGACGAAGACGTCGACGGGGCGCTCGTCGCGCGAGAGGAGGCGGACGAGGCCGCGCAGAGGGTCGTCGCCGTCGCCTCGCCGGATCTCGATCTGCGCGCCGTCGCGCGTCACCACGGACCAGTAGGCGTCGGCGAGGACGGACGCGTCGAGGGTCAGGAGGTCGACGTCGAACGTCGAACGGGCGACGCCCCGGATCGCGAGGGCGACGCCTCCGACCGTCGCGAAAGGGGTGCGGCGGAGGGAGAGGTGCTTCGCGACGACGGCGAGAAGGCTCATCCGGTTCCCGCCACGCGGCTCGGGATCCGTCCGGTCCGACGCCTCGCGGCGAGCTCGGCCTCGGCCGCCGCGCGCGGCAGTCCGCGGGGGCGGCGGAAGGCTTCGGCGTCGTCGTCCCCGAGAGAGAACGCCCTCGCGACCCGCTCGGCGGGCGTGAGGAGAGCGTCGGCTTCGGCGGTCTTCCGCCGGAATGCGTCACCGATGGACGTCACGGTCCGATTATGAGTCCCGCGGCGGCCCCCCCGAGGACCAGAACGACCGAGCCTGTGCGATACCTCACGAGGAAGATGGCGGCGAGGACGCCGAGCAGCGCGGTTCGGAGGTCGACGAGGGCGGCCGGGGCGAGCCGGGCCGTCACGACGGCCATCAGCGCGACGGAGGCGACGTTCACGCCGTCGAGGAACGCGCCGGCCGTCTGCGAGGCGCGCAGCCGCGGGACGAAGGGGGCCGACAGCGCGACGAAGACGAACGCGGGGAGGAAGATCCCGGCGGTGGCGGCGGCGGCGCCCGCGGGGCCGGCGAGGAGCCACCCGACGAACGTGGCGGTCGTGAAGACGGGGCCCGGCGTCACCTGCCCGGCGGCGACCGCGTCGAGGAGCTGCGCCTCCGTGAGCCAGCCGAGCCGTTCGACGAGGTCGGTCCGGAGGAACGCGACGAGGACGTAGCCGCTGCCGAAGAGGACGGCCCCGGTCCGGCAGAAGAGCCAGAAGGTCGCCGGGAGCGTGACGGTGCCGATCGCGGAGAGGCCGGCGGCTCCGGCCGCGGCGGGGAGGAGCGGCCCGAGCGCGGGGAGGTCAGCGCCCGGACCGGCGCGGCGGGAGCGTACGGCCCGCGCGGCCGCGACGAGGAGCCCGGCGCCGAGGAGGACGACGAGCTCGTGCGCGCCGAGCGCGGCCGCGGCCGCGGCGGCGATGCCGAGGAGCCGGAGCGGGACGGTGCGGGCAGCATGCGGAGCCAGGCCGACGATCGCCTGGACGACGACCGCGAGGATGACCGGCTTGACGCCCCAGAGGAGCCGTCCCGTCTCCGGGAGCGCCCCGAAGCGGACGTAGGCCCACGCGAGCGCGGCGGTGATCAGCGCGGCGGGGAGGATGAACGAGAGGCCGGCGACGGCGAGGCCGGGCCAACGGCGCCGGGCCCAGCCGACGTGAATCGCGAGCTCGGTCGAGTTCGGCCCGGGGATCAGGTTCGCGGCCGAGAGGAGGTCGAGGAGCTCCGCGTCGGTCAGCCACCCGCGCCGCCTCACCACCTCGTCGCGCATCATCGCGACGTGCGCCGCCGGCCCCCCGAAGGCGGTCGTTCCCAGCCGCAGGAAGACCGCGGCGATCTCTCCCAGCCCCGTCTCCTTCATCCCCGCGCAGACACTATCCCCAAACGGTGCCAGGCGTGAAATCGTGTATTGTTTGCGGCTCCCCGTAGAATCACCGGGTGACCGGGCTCTTCGTCATCCTCGCGCTCGTCGTCGCGAACGGCCTCTTCGCGGGGGCGGAGATCGCGGTCCTGACGCTCCGGCGGACCCGTCTCGCCGAGCTCGTCGAGGAGGAACGGGCGGGTTCGCGGGCCCTCGCGGCGCTCCGGGCGGACCCCGAGGGGTTCCTCGCGACGGTCCAGATCGGGATCACGGTCGTCGGTGCGGCGGCCGCGGCCTTCGGCGGGGCGACGCTCTCCTCCCCGCTCGCCGCGGCGCTCGAAGCGGCCGGGGCGCCGAAGAAGGTGGCGGACGACGTCGCTCTCGCGGTCGTCGTCGTCGTCGTCTCCTTCCTGTCGCTCGTGGTCGGGGAGCTCGTTCCGAAGTCGCTCGCGATGCGCTTCGCGGAGAGGTACGCGCTCGCCATCGCCCGGCCCCTCGCTCTCCTCGCCCGCCTCGCCCGTCCGGCGGTCCGCTTCCTGACCGCCTGCTCGAACGCGGTGCTCCGGCTCTTCGGGGACCGGACGTCGTTCGTCGAGGCCCGGCTCTCGAGGGACGAACTCCGGACGCTCGTCGAGGAGACGGCCACGACGGGAGGGCTCGACCCGCGGGCGGGGGAGATCGCGGCGCGGGCGCTCGACCTGCCGGGGGTGAAGGTCGGCGCGGTCATGACGCCCCGGCCCTCGGTCGTCGCGATCGACGCGACGGCCACGCGCGAGGAGATCGTCACGATCGTCAGCCGGAGCCGGTTCGCGCGATTCCCGGTCCACGACGGAGGCCTCGACGGCGCGACCGGCTACGTCCTCGGCCGGGAGGTGCTCGCGCGCGCCGTCGAAGGCGCGGCTTCGCCGCTTCAGGGGATCGTCCGCGACGCGCCGTTCTTCCCGGAGACGGTGGAGGCGCTCGGCGTCCTTCGCGAGCTCCAGGAGCGGCACGTTCCGATCGGGTTCGTCGTCGACGAGCAGGGCGGGTTCACCGGCCTCGTGACGCTCGAGGACCTCGTCGAGGAGCTCGTCGGAGAGATCTTCCACGAGAAGGAGGCCGACGCCGTGCCGTACCGCGAGGACGGCCCGGGGGCGTGGGTCGTCGAGGGGCGCGCCGGCGTCCGCGACGTGAACCGGCTGCTCGACCTCGAGCTGCCCGAGGACCCGGCCTGGGCGACGATCGCGGGGCTCATCCTCCATCGCCTCGAGCGGATACCGCCGGCGGGGACGGCGTTCGTCGACGAGGAGTCGGGCCTGACGGTCGAGGTCGTCGAGAGCACGCCCCGACGGATCGCGCGCGTTCGCCTGTCGCGGCCCGCCTGACGCCGCTACTTCTCTCCGAGCGCCCGGACCACGTCCGCCTCGAGGGCGGCGAGGTCGTGCTCGCCCTCGTGCCGCGCGCGAAGGCGCCCCCTCCGGTCGACGACGAACGCGACCGGAAGGCCGAGGATGCCGCCCCAGCGCTCGGCCACCTTCTCGTCGCCGAGGGCGATCCGGTACGTCAGGCCGAGCTCCTTCCGGAACTTCAGGACCGGCTCGGCCGACTCGTCGAGCGAGACGCCGACGACGACGAGCCCGCCGCCGCGGTGCTTCTGCAGCAGCGCTTCGAACTTCGGGGCCTGGGAGCGGCAGGGCGCGCACCAGGTGGCCCAGAAATCGACGACGACGACCTTGCCCCGGAGCGAAGAGACATCGAGCTTCTTCCCGTCGAGGTCGACGAGGGCGAGGGCGGGGGCCGGGTCGCCGATCTTCGGCGCGGCAGGGTTCCCGGCCCGGACGTCGGGCGCGAGCAGCGCGGCACCGACGAGGAGGACCGCGACGGAGAAGAGGCGACAGCGCCGCTCAGCCACGATCGCCGCTTCCCGAGGCCGAGGGATGGCCCTTCCCGACCCAGTCCCGGCCGAAGTTCGTCGGGATGTAGAGGACGCGGACGTCGGTGAACCCGGCCGCGACGAGGAGCCGCCACGGCTGCTCCATGTTCGGGCACTTCTCCCACGGGCAGCAGCCGCAGTAGAGGACGATCGTCTTCGCCTTCGGCACCTCGGCCACGGCCTTCCGGAGCGTCTCGAGGCCGGCGGGGCTCGCCCCGGGACCGGCGAAGCGGGAGCCGGGGATGTGAGCCTGGGCGAAGAGGACCCGAAATCCGACGTGGAACATCTCCGGCTTTGCGGCCGCGGAGTCCTTCAGGAGGCGGGCGAGCTCGTCGATCGAGATCCGCTTCGCGTCGTCCCAGGCGACCGGCGCCTTCTCCGGCGCAGCGGCCAGCGAGGGAGGCGCGGCGGCCAGAGCGAGGAGCGCGCAGAGAAGAAGGAGGGCGCGTCGGAGGGCGGGGACGGCCGGGGTCGGGCGCGTGTGCGGCCGCTGCGGGTTTGCGGTCATGGCGCGCGATCCTACAGAGGCGTTCACGAAAGCGGGAGCCCGCCGCGGCGAGGGGATCGGCCGCCCTCGAGCCCGGGCTGAGAGCGTGTGAAGTAATCGCGCCGCTGGGGTTGCAAACAGAGAACGGCGTGTGCAGATTGAGGCATGCCGAAAGAGCGGGACGTAAGGGACGCTGGCGAGGGCGAGGTCCGGATCGTCGAGGCGGAGCGGCAACAGGTCGAGCTGCGGGTGTTCCATCTTGATGGAGCGATTCCGGCGGACCACCCGGTGCGAGCGTTGTGGGCGTTCGTGGAAGGCGTGGATCTGTCGGGGCTGTACGAGGGGATGGGATCGCTGGAGGGCCGAGCGGGGCGACCGGCGATCGACCGGAAGATCCTGCTGGCGCTCTGGCTTTACGGGACGATCGAGGGAGTGGGAAGCGCGCGGGCGCTGGACCGGCTGAGCAAGGAGCATCTGGTCTACCAGTGGATCTGCGGGGGCGTGGGGGTGAACTACCACACGCTGGCGGATTTCCGGGTGCTGCACGGGGAGGCGATGGACGAGCTGCTGACGCAGAGCGTGGCCTCGCTGATGAACGAGGGGCTGGTGGAGCTCAAGCGGGTGGCGCAGGACGGGATGAAGGTGCGAGCGAGCGCGGGGGCCTCGTCGTTTCGGAAGAAGAAGACGCTGCGGGAGTGCCTGAAACAGGCGAAGGAGCAGGTGCGGGAGCTGCGTCGGGAGCTGGAGGAGGATCCCGGGGCAGCGACGCGGCGCGAGCAGGCAGCGCGGGAAAGGGCGGCCCGGGAGCGAACGGAGAGGGTGAAGAAGGCTCTGGAGAGGGCGCGAGAGCTGGAGAAGGAGAAGTCGAAGAAGAAGGACAAGGACGCCGCTGTACGGGCCTCGACATCGGACCCGCAGGCCCGGGTGATGAAGATGGGGGACGGGGGCTGGCGGCCGGCCTACAACGTCCAGCTGGCGACGGACACGGGGAGCCAGATCATCGTGGGCGTGGACGTGACGAACCAGGGCAACGACCAGGGGCAGATCGAGCCGATGATCGACCAGCTTCAGGAACGGTACGAAGTCGTCCCGGCCGAGACGCTGGTGGACGGGGGATACACGGCCCATGCGGATCTCGAGGCGGTGGCGGGTCGGACGACGGTCTACGCGCCGGTGCCCAAGCCGAGGGACCCCGGAATCGACCCGCATCGGCCGAAGAAGACGGACTCGCCGGCGATCGCGGAGTGGCGAAAGAGGATGAAAACGGCGCGGGCCAAGCGGATCTACAAGGACCGGGCCTCTACGGCGGAGTGCGTGAACGCACAAGCCCGCAACCGAGGGCTCGTCCGAGTGCTCGTGCGCGGGATCGTGAAGGTCAGGGCCGTTGCTCTGCTGTACGCCCTGGCGCACAACGTGAAACGAATGCTTTCCATGGGCTACCTGATGGCGGTGCCCGCATGAAACCGCTGGCCGGCGCCCGGGAGGGGGGCGAAATCGGCTACCCGGACATCAGGAACCGACGACAGAATCTCCGATCCGACCCCCGCATGTTGGAAGCCCGATGTGATCCGACACGGAACCGGGTGACGACGATTGCCTGTTGTCTCGGGCGGATTCCGGGAAAGCTTCACATCCTCTGAGCGGGGCCCGCGCTCGGAAGGAAAGCGACCCACAGACACACTCCGCGCAGGAGAAAGCGGGTGGAGATCCCCACGTGCTTCATCTCATTCCTCCCCGGCGGTCCTTGTCCAAGGGCCGGGCCGCATTTCCGTGGACTTGGGAAGTCTATTCCTCGCGGAGCGACCAGACCTCCCAAACTCGAGGAATCACAGGCATGAGAAGCCGTCCCAAGTGCGGTCTCGCCGGGAGGCCACGGCCAGGCCGGGGAGAGGGCGAACCTCGACCTGAGGCGAGTCGACTCCGCGGCGCTCGCGGCGGTACGGTTGTCTCCAACAGATGTACGCGATTCGAACGAGACCCCCGATGCCCCCGCGGTTCTGCACTTCTCGACGGCCCTGGTTCGTCGTCGGCCTCCTCGTGATGGCGGCGTCCGGTCTCCTCGCCTCACCCGCCTTCGCGCAGCTCCCCGTCTACACCGACTCGCTCCAGAGCGGCTTTGCCGACTGGTCCTGGGGGACGCGGAACCTCGCGCAGACGGCCGTCGTCCACGGCGGGACGGCCGCAATCTCTTTCGAGCCGGACGGCTGGGCCGGGCTCTTCCTCCACCGGGACGCCGGCTTCAGCGGCGCGGAGTACTCCGCGATCGAGCTCTGGGTGCGTGGGGCGGGCTCCGGCGGGCAACAGGTGACGGTGGCGATTCTGAGCGGCGGGAGCCCGGCCGGCTCCGCGCCGCTCGCCGGATTCGTGGCGGGGGGCTCGATCCCTGCCGGGAGCTGGGCGAAGGCGACGGTGCCGTTCTCCGCGCTCGGCCTGCCGGCCTCCGGGAGCTGGGACGGTCTTTGGCTGCAGGACGCCACGGGCGGGAACCAGGCGACGCTCTACGTCGACGACGTCCGCCTTCTGCCGAACGACTCACCGCCCCCTTCGGGCGGGCCGGTGACCGTCTCCGTCGACCCGGCGCTCGACCGCCGGACGGTCAGCCCGCACATCTTCGGCGTGAACTTCGGAACGGCGGCTCAGGCGGCTCAGCTGCGGTGGCCCGCGCGGCGCTGGGGCGGCAACTCGGTGACCCGCTACAACTGGCAGAACGACACCTCGAACAAGGGGATGGACTGGTTCTTCATGAACGTCCCCGAGGACAACCCCGACCCGTCGACTCTTCCGTCCGGATCGGCCTCCGACCGTTTCCTCGACGAGACGCGCGCGGCGGGGGGCGAGCCGATCCTTACCGTGCCGCTCATCGGCTGGACGCCGAAGGCGCGGCAGAAGGACTGGGGCTTCTCGGTCGCGAAGTACGGCGCGCAGACGCAGACCGAATGCACGGCGACGGGCGGCGCGTTCTGGTGCCAACCCGACGCGGGAAACGGAGTGCGCGCCGCGGGCGGGAACGTGACCGGGAACGACCCGCTCGACACCTCCATCGCGATCGGGCCGTCGTTCGTGACGGCCTGGATGGACCACCTCGCCGCGCGGTACGGGACGGCGGGGAACGGCGGCATCCGCTGGTACGCGCTCGACAACGAGCCGGCGCTCTGGAACTCGACGCATCGCGACGTCCATCCCGAGCCGCTGACGTACGACGAGCTCTGGACGAAGACGCGCGACGTCGCCGCGGCGATCAAGGCGAAGGACCCGGCCGCGGTCGTCTTCGGGCCGGTCTCGTGGGGCTGGTGCGAGTACTTCTACTCCGCGGCCGACGACTGCTCGCCGAACGGCGCGGACCACGTCGCTCACGGTCGCGTGCCGCTCACGCAGTGGTACCTGCGGCAGGTGCGGCAGTACGAGGAGCAGTTCGGCGTCCGCCTCGTCGACGTCCTCGACGTCCACTACTACCCGCAGGCCTCGGGCGTGGCCCTCTCGGACGACGAATCCGCGGCGACGTCGGCGCGGCGGCTCCGCTCGCTCCGGAGCCTCTGGGACCCGTCCTACGTCGACGAGTCGTGGATCCCCGACGCGGTCCGCCTCATCCCGCGGATGAAGGAGTGGATCGCCGCGGAGCTTCCCGGGGCGAAGCTCGCGATCACGGAGTACAGCTGGGGGAACGACGACGGGATCTCGAGCGCGCTCGCGCAGGTGGAGGCGCTCGGCATCTTCGCCCGCGAGGGGGTCGACGTGGCGACGCGCTGGGTCGCGCCCGCCGCCGGGTCGCGCGTCGAGGACGCGTTCCGGCTTTGGATGAACTACGACGGCGCCGGCGCGCGCGTCACCGGGGCGAGCGTCCGCGCCGCCTCCGGTGCCCCGGACGCCGTGAGCGGCTACGCCGTGGAAGCGGCCGGAGGGCTCCTCCGCGTCGTCCTCGTGAACCGCGACACGGTGCAGCGGCCGGTGACGGTCTCGCTCGCCGGCGACGGGTCGCGGGGCGTCCGCCTCTTTGGCTTCGACGGCACGAACCGCCTCGCCGCGCTCGGCAGCACCGCCTTCGGCAGCGGTCAGCTGACGCTCGACGTGCCGGCACGCGCGGCGCGGCTCCTGGAGGTCGCCCCGGAAGGAGGCACGGCGTCGATCGGGACGCCCGTGATCACGGCGCCGACGGCAGGACAGGTGCTGGACGTGGCGGGCGTGAACCTCTCGTGGAACGCCGTGACGAACGCTACGGGCTACGACCTGCGCCTCCTCTCCTCGACGAGCGGGGCGACCGTCTTCAGCGGCTCGCTCGCGGGCAACGGCTCGACCTCCACCCTCCTCAGCCTTCCCAACGGCAGCTACCTGATGGCCGTGCGGGCCTGCCAGAGCGGCCTCTACACCGACCCCTCCTGCGGCGCCTTCGCCACCCGCGCCTTCAGCGTCGCGCTCATCGCACCGACGGGAGCGCCGACGATCACCTCTCCGTCGCAGGGGGCAACTCTCACGGCCTCCACTCAAACCTTCAGCTGGACGGCCGTGGCCAAGGCCGATCCGGGTCTCTCGCTGGCCTACGAGGTCCTCCTCGTCGACGTAGCGGGCGGCAACACGCCCCAGCTCCAGATCAGCGTCCCCGACCCCAACCTCTCCACCGTCTTCACCCTCCACAGCTCCACCCAGTACCAGCTGAAGGTCAGGGCCTGCCAGGCCGGCTGCGGCCCGTGGTCGGTCCCCGTCACCTTCGCCGTCGACCTCCCGTCGGTCCCCACCAGCGCCCCGACCATCGGCAGCTGCACCGTCACGGCCGGCAACAGCCTCACCTGCACCTGGAGTGCGGTCTCCGGAGCGGACGCCTACCAGGTCCAGGTCGTCCAGCCTCCTCCGGCGGGCCCGGGCGGGGGAGCGCTCACCGTCGCGGCGCGACAGGTCTCGACCACCAGCGTCACCTTCCCCGTCCCGGCGGGAGGAGCCACCGTCTTCCTCTCGGCCTGCAACGGCGACGGCTGCGGCCCCTACGCCACCACCGACATCAGCGTCCCCGGCCCGAACCCCTCCCAGCCCAACCTCGGCACCCCGATGGCGGGCACCGTCGTGGCGGGCCCGGGAGTCCTCTTCACCTGGAACCGGATCCCGGGCGACACGGGCAGCAACACCTGGTATCGCCTCTACGTCCAGGACCTCTCGCGGCAGGCGGCGGCGCTGGACGTCTACACGCGGGACAACTACTACGCGGCCTACTTCAAGGCGGAAGGCGCCCGCTACGACGCCCTCGTCGTCGCGAACCCGGGGCTTCCCTCTCAAGTCGTGGGACCTGCCCAGGGCTTCAACGTCTCTGGCTCGAGCGCGACGGCGCCGACGATGGTGGCGCCGGCGCACAACAGCACGGTGACGGCGGGCAACGTCCAGCTCGGGTGGAGCCCGGTGCCGGGAGCGACGCTCTAC
The DNA here is from genome assembly GCA_022711615.1 of Acidobacteriota bacterium. Taxonomy (GTDB): domain Bacteria; phylum Acidobacteriota; class Thermoanaerobaculia; order UBA5066; family UBA5066; genus UBA5066. The sequence continues at coordinate 45 of JAKLER010000082.1, read as the reverse complement.
GAGTACTACGTGGGAGTGCTGGGAGGCAGCACGGCGACGGCGCGG
>JAKLER010000081.1 GCA_022711615.1 Acidobacteriota bacterium | reverse complement strand
GAAAGCTCGACGTGCTGGAGCCCGCGCACGAGGACGTGCCGTGGCGCCACAGGCATCTCGTGCGCGTCGCCGTCGAAGGCGTACCCGTATCGATGGACCGTCCGGATGAAGGTCCGCCCCCGAGGCCCCGAGCCGAGGACGTGCCGCACCTCGCTCACGAGGGACGTCAGCCTCCCCGCGGCCACCCCCTCGGCCGGCCACAGGGCCTCGAAGATCTCCTCGCGGGCGACGGCGCCGGGCCTCCGCTCGAGGAGGAGCGTCAGGAGCTGGAAGGCCTTCGGAGAGAGATGCAGGGCCGTGCCCCCCCGATGGAGGAGCCGGCGGCCTCCGTCGAATGAGAAGCCTCCGAAGCGCAGCCTCGGGCCGAGGTCCTCTCCGGCTATGGCACCTCCCATCCCGACCTCCACACCTTCGATACGAATCTGGCGCTGCGTCGGCGGAACGGAAGGACGCGATCGACGGAATCAGGGAAATCCGAGGCGAACGAAAGGAACCCGGCCCTCCTCCGAGGGCGGCCGGCTAGATCGCGCTCTGCGTCGAGATCTCCGTCGAGCCCGCACGGTAGACCAGGACGACCGAGCCCAGGCGGATCTCGTCGCCGTCCACCAGCGTGACGCGACCCCGGACGACCTCGGCGCCGCGGAGCGTTCCGTTGCGGCTCCCGAGGTCCTCGATCGTCGCCACGGGTCCCTCGACGGTGATCCGGGCGTGCTCGCGGGAGACCGACGGATGGCCGATCCAGACGTCGGCGATCCTCTCCCGACCGACGACGTTCGACCCCTCGGCAAGCGCGATCTCCTGGCTGCCCCAGAGGACGACGTGGCGGAACTCGCCGGCCGCCTCCGCCGGCAGCTCGCGGACCGCGGCCTCGAAGGCGTAGCCGAAGCCGTGGACCGTGCGCACGTACTCCGCCTCCTTCGCGTGGTCACCGAGGGCGTTGCGGACCTCGTTGACGAGCGCGGGAAGGTTCGTCTCCGAGACGAAGGTCCGCGGCCACAGCGCCTCCTGGATCTCCGCCTTGGAAACCGCATTCGGGCGGCGGGCGAGAAGAAGCTCCAGGAGCTGGAAACCCTTCGGGGAGACGTGGACGACGTCGGGGCCTCGAAGCAGAAGACGCCGTCCGCCTTCGAAGGTCAGCTCTCCGAATCGCAGCCTCATGTCACCTCACGGTCTTGTGCGAAAGAGTCTACCGGGATTCCCTGTGCGATGCGAACGCATCCGCCCGGGAGTGCGCGGGATCGCGACTCGGGCCGGGGCGCCGACCTCCTCCCCCGGGCCCGTCCGGCTCCCCGGAGCGCTCGAGCGCCTTCGATCGGCCCTGGAGAGCCCTCGAGGCGCACCCGCGGGTTGCCCGGACGCGAGGGATCGGAGTAGATTGCGCGAAAAGCTTCTTCTTGGCGCGGGGCCTCGGCTCGGGGCCGGCCGTGCCGACCCGGAGGTGGCGAGTTGCCGCTCGCTGCGGGCCAGGAGCTCGGGCCTTACGTCGTGCTGGCCCCGGTCGCAACGGGTGGAATGGGGCTCGTCTACCGCGCGCGGGACCGGAAGCTCGACCGGGAAGTCGCGTTGAAGGTCCTTCCGGACGGCCTCGCTTCGCACCCGAAGGCTCTCGCGCTCTTCGAATCGGAAGCGAAATCGGTCGCCGCGCTCTCCCACCCGGGAATCGTCGCCATTCACGATTTCGGACGGATCGGAGGGACGACGTTCGCCGTCACCGAGCTCCTCGCGGGCGAGACCCTCCGGGCGGCGGTCACGCGGGGACCGATTCCCCCGCCCCGGGCCGTCGACATCGCCGCCCAGGTCGCCGACGCCCTCGCCGCGGCTCACGCGCGGGGGCTCGTCCACCGCGACCTGAAGCCGGAGAACATCTTCCTCACGACGTGCGGCCGGGTGAAGATCCTCGACTTCGGCCTCGCCGTCCGCGCGGCTCCGCTCTCCGCGGGCGCCGGGGACGCCGAGGTCCCGACCGCCCCCCTGGTCGAATCGTCGACGGGAGCACCGGGAACACCGGCCTACATGTCTCCGGAGCAGGCTCGCGGCCTCGCCGTCGACGCCTGCTCCGACCAGTTTGCCCTCGGCGCGGTCCTGTACGAGATGCTCTCGGGCCTCCGGCCGTTCCAGGGCTCGTCCCACGCGGAGGTGCTGTCGTCGATCCTGCGCGACGAGCCCGCTCCGCTCGCCGAGCGCGTCCCCCGGCTTCCCGACGCCGTCCGCCGCATCGTCGAGCGCTGCCTCCGGAAACGGCCGGAGGAGCGCTATGCCTCGACCCTCGACCTCGCCCGCGACCTCGCAGACTGCGCCTCGCGATATCGCGAGGGCTCCTTCACGCCGACGCCGAAGAGCTCTCCCGTCCTTCCCCCCCCCGCGTTCTGGGCGGCCGCGGCGGCCACCGCGGTGCTGCTTCTCGCCGCCGCGTTCGCGGGCCGCAGGGCGGCCGTCGGCGGGCCCGCCGCCACGTATCAGTCCCTCCTCGCGGGCCGGCAGTTCGTGCGCCTCACCGATCGCAGCCAGGACGCGACGACCCCCGCCATCTCTCCCGACGGGCACCTCGCCGCCTTCGTGAGACGCCTCTCCGCGACGAATACGGACATCTACGTGAAGGACCTGACCGGCGGAGCGCTCGTCGACGTGACCGGCGACCACCCCGGCGAGGATCGTGAGCCCGCCTTCTCCCCCGACGGGTCGCTCCTCGCCTTCCGGTCCGACAGGGACGGCGGCGGGCTCTTCGTCGTGGAGACGCAGGGGGGGGCCCCAAGACGCCTCGCACCGTCCGGGCACGACCCCGCCTTCTTCCCCGACGGCCGGCTGCTCGTCTTCGCGACGACCGCCACGGGGACTCCCTACGCGCGGCTGGGGGCGCGGAGCGCGCTCCGGACCGTCGACACGGCCACGGGCGTCACGAGGCTCCTCTACGAGGGAGACGCGATGCAGCCGGCCGTCTCCCCCAACGGACTGCGCGTGGCGTTCTGGATGCTCCGGGAGGGAGGCTCGCAGCGCGACCTCGCGACGGTCGCGGCGAGGTTCGGCGGGCCTTCCGCTCCACCCGTGCTCGTCACCGACGACCCCGCCTGCGACTGGAGCCCCTTCTGGTCGGGGGATGGCCGGCACCTCTGGTTCGCGTCGGATCGCGGCGGGACGATGAACCTCTGGCGGGTGAGGATCGACGAGGAGAGCGGAGAGCCGCTCGGTCCCCCGGAGCCCCTCACCGTCCCGGCCCGCAGCGCAGGACCGTTCCAGGGGAGCGCGGACGGACACGCGGTCGTCTATCAGGCCGGGACGTCGGGATACGACCTCTTGCGCGTGCCCGTCGACGCCCGGGGCTTTCCTTCGGGACCGGCCCGGAACCTCCTGACGGACCACGAGGGAGTCGGCGAGCTGCGGATCTCCCCTTCGGGAGACCTCCTCGCGTTCTCCACCTGGCGCGCCGGCGAGGACCTCTGGGTCGTCCGCACCGACGGACAGGGACTCCGCAGGATCACCTCGAGCTCCTTTCACGACCGCGCGCCGAGCTTCACCGCCGACGGCAGGTCGCTGATCTTCCACTCCGACCGCTCGGGGAAGTTCGAGATCTGGAAGGTCTCCCTGGACGGGGGCGGCCTCGCGCCGCTCACGCGCCTCGACGGCCTCCATCCGTTCCGCGCGCTCGCCTCCCCCGACGGGCGGCTCCTCGCCGTGAACAACAGCCGGACGGGCGCCCTCCTCCTCCCTTCGGACGCCCCGCCCGGAGCCTCCTGGCCCGCGCCGTTGCCTCCTCCGGAACCCGGCCTCCGCTTCGAGCTGACGTCGTTCTCTCCCGACGGCCGCTTCGCCGCGGGCCACGCGATCTCGGGCGACGAGCGCTACGCCGGGGTCTTCCTGCACGACCTCGGATCGGGGCGCTACGAGCGGCTGACCGCCGCCGGCTCCAGCCCCCAGTTCGTCCTCGGCGGGACGCGGCTCTACTTCCTCCGGCAGACCTCGCTCTTCGCGCCTTCGACCCTGGCGTTCCTCGACCTCGGAACGCGTCGGATCCACGACCTGCAGCCCGAGGGGACCGGCAGCTCCATCGTGTCGTTCACCGCCGCCCCCGACGGCTCGGCGCTGTACCTCGTCCGGGAGAGAAGCCGAAACGACATCTGGCTCATGCGGATGCCCTGACCGTTCCGTCATTCTCCCGAGAGCCCGGCTTCCCCCTTCCCGCGGGGCCCGGGCTCTTCTCGGAGGCGTCGGGCGGCCCCGGCGCGGAGCTCCCGCGCGGCCGCCCGTTCGCCGATCGCCTCGAGGCTCCGGATTGCGGCGGCGACCCCGCCCGGTCCGGGCACGTTCGCCGCGATCTCCCGGGCCGCAGCGAGCGCGCCCTCCCGCCGGCCCGTCGCCGCTCGCAGGGCGACGAGCGCGGCGCGCGCCTCGACCCGGACCGGGAAGAGCCCGATCTCTGTGAGGAGCTCTTCCTCCGCCTCCCCGGCGCGTCCGAGCCGGGCGAGGACGTCACCCCTCACGAAATGGAGGCCCGCGAGCTTTCGCGCCTCCTCTCCCGAGACGTCCCGCGCCCGATTCGCCAGCTTCAGCGCGCCCGGCAGGTCCCCGCGAAGCGTCGCGACGCGGGCCAGAACGAGAAGCGCCCGCGCGGGGGAACGTCCCCGCGCGAGCACCCGCTTCGCCGCCTCCTCCGCTCCGCCGAGGTTCCCCGCCGCCAGGTGAGCGCGCGCAAGGACGTCGTCGGCCGCCGGGTCGTTGCAGGCGCGGGCCGCCTCGGCGTGCCGGAGGGCCACCTCGGGTCTCCCCGCCGAGAGCGCCACCGAGGCGACGGACACGAGGACCTCCGAGGCCCCGGGTGCGGAGAGGGGGAGCATCCTCTCGGCGGCCTCGAGGGCCTCGCCGTTCCGGCCCTCACCGAGGAGAGCCTGCGCGTAGACCTCCCAGGCGTCCCGCACGCGCGGGTTGCGATCGAGGAAGGGAGCCAGGACCCGGACCGCATCCGCGGGGCGCCCGGCCCGGAGGGCCGCCATGCCGTCGCGGAGCGGCGCGAGCGTGGCGATCCGGTCCTTCGGGTCCGGCAGGGCGTCGTCGCGAACGCCGGACCTGGCCGTCACGTAGCCGAGGGACGCGAGCTGCCGGGCCTTCTCGGCGTCGACCGGCGACGGCTCCCGGAAGCCCGAACGGCGCGTCTCCAGCTCGGCCCGCATCGACCGGATCGGCCCGTCCTTCCCGGCGGCCCGGTTCGTCCGCTCGGACGGGTCCTCGAGAAGGTCGTACAGCTCCGGCCGGGGGGCATCGACGAAGTGCCAGCGCTCGTCGGCGAGGGACGCGAGCGGGCTCCAGCCGAAGCGCGTCCGCGGGTAGAACGTCTCCGAGAGGATCCGTCGCCGGGGTCCCTCGCGCCCGCTCGCCAGCTCCGCGAGCGAGACGAGCCCGGGCCGGTCCGGGCACCCTTTCAGCCCCAGCGCCGAGCAGACGGTGCGGAAGACGTCGGTCAGTCCGACCGGCGTCCCGACCGTCGTCCCGCCGAAGAGGTTGCCCGGCAGCTTCACGACGACGGGGACCCGGATCGACTCGCGGTACAGGAAGATCCCGTGCTCCTTCTCTCCGTGGTCCCCGAGCCCTTCCCCGTGGTCGGAAAGAAAGACCACGAGGCTGCCGTCGTACAGGCCGGCGGCCTTCAGCCCGGCGACGAACGAGCCGACGGCGGCGTCCGCAGCGGCGATCTCGCCGTCGTAGGGATCGGTCCACCGGCTGCGGAAGGGCTCGGGCGGAGCGTACGGGCTGTGGGGCTCGAAGAGGTGGAGGAAGGCCAGGAACGGCGCGTGCCCCTGGCCGGCGATCCAGCGCGAGAGCGCACGTTCCGTGGCCGCGCCCGGCCGCTCGAGCTGCGTCATCGGCTCGCCCGGGGCGGCGTCCCCGAGGTCGTCGTCCCAGAAGTCGAAACCGCGCGCGATCCCGCTCCGCCCGTCGAGGACGACGCTCGAGACCGCGCCGCCGGTGGCGTAGCCGTTCGCCTTCGCGATCTCGGCGATCGTCGGGACGGAGGGGGCGAGCGCGTAGCCCGAGTTGTCGAGCACGCCGTGCTCCCGCGCGTCCGTCCCGGTCATCAGGGCGGCATGCGATGGGAGCGTCAGCGGGGCCTGGGCCCAGGCCGTCTCGAAGAGGACCCCGTCGGCGCGCAGCGACGCGAGAGCCGGCGTCGCGACCCCGCCGTACCCGTAGAGAGGCAGCCGGTCCGCGCGAAGGGTATCGACCGAGATGAGGACGACCGACGCGCCCGGGAACCGGCTCGGCGCCTCCGGCCGCCCTCGCGCGCACCCGATCGCGAGGAGGAAGGCCAGTGCGATCGAGGAGGGTCGCGTCGTGACCGCCTCCGTACGCCGAGGATATCCGCGGCCCCCGTCCGGCGGATCGGGAATGGGAGCCCCGGCTCGCGCCGGGGCTCCCGGGGATTCGCGGAGGTACTCGCTAGAAGCGGACGCCGAACCCGATCCGGAAGAGGCGCGGCGCCTGGTAGCTCGCCGAGCTCGTCGGCTTGCCGAAGCTCGGGCCGTAGTTCCAGTTCGCGCCCGTCCCGCGGGCTCCCTGCGTCGGCTGGGCCGTGAACGGGTTGAAGGCGACGTAGTCGTTACGGCGGTTGACGCGGGTCTCGATCGTCGTGTTCACGGCGATCACGGCCTCGTTGCCGAAGACGTTCGTCACCTGCGGCTGGACGAAGATCTCGACCGGCCCGATGTTGTAGGAATAGTTGAGGGCGAGGTCCGTGCGGTGCGTGTCCGGCAGGCGGAACGCGTCACGCTTCGTGAAGTAGTAGTTGACCGAGGAGGGGGGCGTCTCGTACCCGACGTCGGCCACGTAGGGCCAGCTCGCGACCGACCCGACGGCGCCGTAGGGCGTGCCGGAGTTCCAGGTGTGGACCGCGGAGAGGTTGAGCGCGCCGAGGACCTTCGGGAGGGGGATGTCGTAGGTCGCGTAGGCGACGAGGCGGTGCGTCTGGTCCTGCGGCAGGCTCCCGGTCGGGATGTTCCAGGCGGGGTCGAAGTACTCGGGGTAGGAGGTCCAGCCGAAGGACCGCGGGCCGGAGCCTCGGTCCTCCGTGACGGCGTTCCCGTAGGTGTGCGAGTAGGTGTAGTTCCCGCCGATGTTCAGGCTCTCGAAGAGCCGGTAGGCCGCCTGGACCTGGAGAGCCGCGTAGGTCCTCTCGATCGCGTTCGTGTTCTGCAGGAGCGCGAGGTCGTACGTGATCCCGACCGAGTCCGTCACCTTGCCCGTCGTGGTGTCGGTGAAGGTGTCGATGAAGTCGCCGAACCTCCGGTAGATCCCGTCGAGCCGGAAGTTGCCGCGGGTGCCGATGGCGCCCGCCAGGCTCAGGGCGTACTCGTCCGTGTAGGTCGACTTCAGGCTCTCGCGGATCTGCGTCGAGACGCCCGCGACCGTCGCCTGGATGGGCGAGATGCCGGGGCGCGTTGGGAACTGGTTGATGCCGGTGATGCCGAACCAGCTGAACATCCGCTCGAGGGTCGCCGCCGTCGTGACGGGACTCGACGGGTCGCCCTCGTTGATCGGCTCACCCTCGTAGTACCAGACCCAGATCTCGGGGCTGCCGGCGCTCGACGCGCCGCCGATGAAGTTCTCCTGCTGGCCGCCCACGTACCTGGCGTAGCTCGCGCCGACGCGCAGCCGGCCGTCCCCCTTGACGTCCCACGTGGCGGCGAGGCGCGGGCTGAAGGCGCTGTCGTCCGAGGTCGTCACGCCCCGGCTGTCCTTCCCGTCGTTCTTGTCCCAGCGGAGCCCGATGTTGAAGGAGAACCTGTCGTTCATCCGCCAGGTGTCGTTCACGTAGATGGAGTGCGTCCGGACGTTGCTCCCCTTGCTCAGCTCGAAGATCGGCCAGTAGACGAGGACGGAGTCGTTCCCGAGGACCGGGTAGACGTTCTGCCCCTGGACGATCGTGGCGGACGAGTAGACGGTGTAGTTGCTCCCGGACTGGTAGTTGTTCGAGTAGACCTTGTTGTTGAAGTTGTCGTATCCGAAGACGACGTTGTGCGAACCGAGGCTCTTCGTCGAGAGGAACCAGGTCCCCTTGGCGAGGACGTTCTCGTTGTCGCGGGTCTCGGGCTCGCACACGCCGCAGAACGGGGAGGCGTTGTAGAGGCCGCCGAGCGTCCCGTCGAACATGTTCGTCCCGGCGATCAGGTCCCGCGAGTAGCCGCCCGCGTTCTCGAACGCGAACTTGCGCTGGGAGTACTGCGCCTCGACGAAGACCTGGTCCGTCAGGACCCCGTTGTAGTTGAGGGCGAGGAGCGACTGGGGGTAGCTCGGGTTGTAGAGGGTCTTGAGCTCCATCGGGGAGTACCCGGGGTTGACGTTCGTCGCGTCGTTCGCGATGTCGATATAGGAGGCCGTGAACGTGTGGTTCTGGAACGGCGTGACCGTCAGCTTCCCTTCGAGCCGCAGCTCCTCCGTCTTCGACGGGTATCCGACGTTCGTGAGGTACGTCTGCCCGGTCGTTTCCGTGTCGCGGCTCCGGCCCGCGGCGAAGAACCAGATCCGGTCCTTCCAGATCGGCCCCCCGAGCGTCGCCTCGTAGGTCGGGATCGTCTTGTCGGTGTAGTCGACGGTCTGGAGAGGCCTCGTCGCCTGCCAGCTGTCGTTGTTCAGCGTGGCGCGGGCGGAGCCGCTGAAGGTGTTCCCGCCCGACTTCGTGATCGCGTTGACGACGCCGCCCGTGAATCGCCCGTACTCGGCGGAGATCGCGGCCGTGGAGGTCGTCGTCTCGGCGATCGCGTCCTCGATGAACAGGTCCCTCGGCGAGCCGCGGATGTTGTCCTGGACGACGACGCCGTTGATCGTGACGAGGTTGTCGTACGACTCGGCGCCCGAGATCGTCGTCGCGCCGCCCGGCCCGTTCCCGTTGACGCCGGGCGACAGCGCGACCGCGGAAAGGAGCGTCCGGGTCACCGGGAGCTTCTTCGTCAGGTCGGAGGAGATCGTCGTGGCGGCCTGGGTCGTCTGGGAGATCGACTCCGACGTCGAGACGACCGTCACCTCCGTGGCCACGGCCGAGAGCTGCATGTTGACGTTGACGATGGCGGACTGCGAGGCGTTGACCTTCAGATTCCGCGTCACCGTCTGGAACGAGGTCATCGTGAACGTGAGGGTGTAGTCGCCCGGGGCCAGGTTCGGCAGGGCGTAGTCGCCGTTCACCGAGGTGATGGCCGTGCGCGCCCCCTGGAGAGACGGCGACTTCGCCGTCACGACCACACCCGGAAGGCCCTGCCCCTCGTTGATGGCCTTGCCGCTGATGGTGCCGGTCGGCAGGCCCTGCGCGAGGAGCGAGGCGGTGAGGAAGATGGGCAGGACGAGGAGGAGAAGACGGAACCGGCGGAGTCTCATGGCGGGCTGCACTCCTTTCTCCGGGGTTGCGCGTCCCGCTCCCGCCGGAGGGGCGGGAACGACACGGTGATTGGAAGCGTGCTTCGGCACGCCTTCGGGGAAACGTGGCGAATGGGGCTCGGGTCGTTCTCTCGGGCGACGCAGCGCGGCACCTCCTTCGGGTCCCCGTCCGCCGGCAGGGAACCCCGCGGTTCACAGGTCCTCGACACGGGCGCGGAGCGCCCGCCCCCCATTTCACGTACCGATCCATGGATCGGTATCGACGTACCGGAACCTGCATCGCTCGGCGCCGGTCCGAGTCGGGGCACGCGACCGGCTCCGTCCGCTCGGGCAGGCTCGACGCTGCGTCGTTCAGCGGTTTCGACGCCCCCGGCGCGCGTCGCGCTGCGGTCGGGCCCGCTCGCGATTCCGGTCATGCCCGTTTCGACTGAGAAGCGAGTGCCACTCCGGGGCGTTTAACGGGATTCCAAGCGCTTTCCGATGACACCGCCCCGTCCCGATCGCACGGACTGAACCGGGCGGCGGCGCCGCTCTCCGGGCCGAGGCCCGGTCCCTTCCCGGTTCCGGCCTTTCCCAGCCGATTCCAAGGCGCAACCCAGCGAAATCCCCGCCCGCTCCCCGCTTTCTCTCGGGTCTCGCCGGGGCCGCACCGGCACCTTTCCCTCGGGTTTCGGGCGCTGCGGCCGAAGGGGAACGAGGCCGCGGGGCGAACCGGGAAGGAGGCCCTCCGTGAGCGAGGCCGTGCGAGGTGTGTCCCGGTCTTCTCTCGGCGCGGCGCTCCTCGTCGCGCTCCTCCCGTGGACGACGACCGGCGCGGACGAGCCCCTTCGCCCCGAGGTCGACCCACGCCTCGGCGGGTACGTGGCCCAGGTCGTCTCGCGCGCCTCGCGGCGGTTTGCCGAGCCCGGTTGTGTCAGCCTTCTCGTCCGCTTCGAGGACGTGCGGACGGGCCGCCCGCTCTCAGAGACCCTCCGGACTTCCGGCGAGACTCCCGCGAGCCACTTCGCGAAGCTCCGCTTCTGCTCCGGAGACGAGAGGCTCCAGTGCCGCGGACGCGAGACCTGGGCGTTCACCGGAATCGGCTCGGACTCCGTCTTTGTCTGCCGGAGCCGTTTCACGGCTCTCGCGAAGAAGAGCGAGAAGGCGGCCGCGAACATCCTGGTTCACGAGGCGCTCCACACGCTCGGGCTGGGCGAGAACCCGCCGACCTCGCGGGAGATCACGGCCGCCGTCCACGACCACTGCGGCCGGTGAGCCAGGCTCTCGTCGCCGATGCGCGCTCCGCGTCGCTCGCGGCTCGGCGAGAATGGGCCATGGAGACCGTCTACACGCTCGTCCCGCCGCCGGGGAAGACCTCCACGGCCCTCTGGATCCCGGTCGTCCTCGTCCTCCTGATCTCGCTCGTCGGGATCTTCTTCGTCTACAAGTCCCTGTCGGGGGCGCGAGGCTCCACGTTCACGCTCTCTCCCGCCGGACTCGTGATCCGCGGCGACCTCTGGGGCCGCACGATCCCGACGGCGCAGCTGCGCGGCGCCCTCGCGCGCGTCGTCGACCTGCGCGCCGAGACGGCGCTCGCGCCGCGACGGCGCACCGCGGGCACCGGCCTGCCCGGCTACCGGAGCGGCTGGTGGAAGCTCGAGAACGGCGAGAAGGCGCTCCTCTACGTCACGACGACCGACCGCGTCGTCCACGTCCCGACGACGGCGGGCTACTCGCTCCTCCTCTCGGTCTCGGAGCCCGAGCGCTTCGCGGCGCAGCTCCGCGAGCTTTCGCCCGCTGGGTGAGCCGCGGGGGCGGAGGGCTCACTTCCAGGCGATCGACGCGAACACGAGAGACGGCGAGAGGAGCGTCCCGACCCGCCCTCCGGGCTTCAGCAGGTCCGCCGGAACGACCGAGCCGTCCCCCGACCGCACCTTCTGGACCGCCGGGAGGAGGAGGCCGATCAGGATCGCGATGATCCCCTGCCGGTTCGCGACGAGGCTCCACCCGTTCTGAACTGCCGGCAGGAAGACGACCACGTCGACGCCCTGCGGATAGGCCCGGCGGATCTCCGAGGCAATCCCTTCGAGGCTGCGGTTCGGGTGCTCGGGCTGGAACGGCCCGGACGGGACGGACGAGAAGAGCGACGCCGTGACGACCATGTTCCGCCTCCTGTCTGGCGGGGGAATATGGTCCCCGCGCGGGCGAATCTCCATCGCCGGGGACGGTGCGCCCCCTCCTTTCGACACGACGATGACCGTCGTCACCGGGGGGAGGCGGGCGGCGAGCGGCGGGCTCCCGCGGACTCCCTCGCCCGATCAGGGGCGCACGGCCTCCACGAGCGCGTCCATCCGCTCGCCGTCCCGGAGGAGGCGCGGCCGGACAAACCCCGCCTCCTCGAGCCACGCCGAGAGCTCCTCGAGCGTGAACGTGCCTCCGTCCTTCGTCCCGACGAGCATGTTCACCGCGAAGAGAGCCCCGGCCCGCGGGGCCGTGCGGTCGGGCGACATGACGTGGTCGCGGAGAACGACCCGCCCGCCGGGGAGGAGCGCGTCATGGACCTTCCGGAAGAGGGCGACGTTCCTGGCCGGGCCGAGCATGTGGACGATCGCCGAGACGAACGCGAGGTCGTGCCCTCCGGGAAGCGCGTCGGTGCGGAGATCGCCCGCGACGAGGTCGACCCGGTCGACGAGGCCGGCCCGCGTTGCGTTCTCCCGGGCGATCTCCACGACCTCGGGAAGGTCGAACAGCGTCGCGCGAAGGCCCGGGGCGGCCCGCAGGAACGCGAGCGTGTACGTGGCCGGCCCGCCGCCGACGTCGAGAAGCCGCCGCGCGCTCCCGGGGCCGACGGCCGCGACGATCGCGTCGGCCTGAGGCGCCGCGATGGCGTGCATGGCGCCGATGAAAGAGCGGGTCCAGCCGTCGCCGGCGACGGGGCGCGCCCCGGCGACGGTCTCCGTCAGCCGCGACCAGCGATCCCAGAGGTTCACGGAGTGGAGCGCGAGCGGCAGGAGGCTCGTCCCCGAGCGCGAGGTCAGGAGCGGCACGAGCGACGGCGGCGTCGTGAAACGCCCGTCCGCCTTCTCGAGGAGTCCCATCGCCGTCAGCGCGTCGAGGAGGATCGCGAGCGCGCGCCGATCCGCGCCGCGCGCCGCCGCCGCCTCCTCGAGCGAGAGCGGCCCGTCGGCTAGGAGCGTGAAGAGGTCGAGCTCGGCGGCCGTCAGGAAGACGCGCGACTCCATGAAGCCGCGCGCGAGAGAGGAGAGGGACTCGGGTGTGTGCGTCGTCACCACGTCTCGGAGTGTAGGCCGTCGTGGTGTGGCGAAACGCCCCGATCCCCGTCCTGAGAACGAACGGGCCCCGCCCCCCGTATCACCCCTATCATCGCCGTCGGCCGCGCGTCGCTGCGGCCGGAAAGGGACTGCATGCGCCTTCGTGCCGCCGGGCTGCTCGCCCTCTTCGCCCTCCTCGCCCTCGTCCTCTCCCCTCAGCCCGCCTCCGCCGGAGACCCGACGAAGATGCTCACGCAGCCGGCGCTCTCGGCCGAGCGCGTCGCCTTCGTCTACGGCAACGACCTCTGGACGGCCCGGCTCGACGGCTCGAACGTCCAGCGGATCACGTCGGGCCCGGGCGTGAAGGCGAGCCCCGCCTTCAGCCCCGACGGCGCGCTCCTCGCGTTCACGGCCGAGCTGGACGGGAACCTCGACGTCTTCGTCGTCCCCGCGACGGGCGGCGTTCCGAAGCGCCTCACGTTCCATCCCTCGCGCGACGTCGTCCAGGGCTTCACGCCCGACGGCAAGGCGGTCCTCTTCGCCTCCCCGCGCGAGGCGACGAACAACCGGCACGACCAGCTCTACACCGTGCCGGTCGAGGGGGGCGTCGAGACGAAGCTCCCGATCCCGTACGCCTCCCGCGCCGTCTTCTCCCCCGACGGGGGGACGATCGCCTACACGCCGAACCGCCCCGCGCACCTCCAGTGGAAGCGCTACCGCGGCGGCACCGTCTCGCGGATCTGGCTCTACGACGTCGCGACGCACGCGATCGTGAAGGTCCCGCAGCCCGAGGGGCGCTGCAACGACCTGAACCCGACGTGGGTCGGCGGGACGCTCTACTTCACCTCCGACCGCGACGGCGAGCTCAACCTCTACACGTTCGACGCGAAGTCGAGGAACGTCGCGAAGGTGACCGCGCACGAGGACTTCCCGGTCCTCGCCGCCGCCGCCGCGAACGGGAAGGTCGTCTACGAGCAGGCGGGCCTCCTCCACCTCCTCGACGCGGCGACGAAGAAGGCCGCGCCGCTTCCGATCACGGTGAACGCCGACCTCCTCGAGACCCGGCCCCGCTGGGCGAAGGGTGCGCAGTGGGTCCGCGACGCCTCGCTCTCGCCGTCCGGCGCGCGCGTCGCGCTCGAGTTCCGGGGCGAGATCGTCACCGTCCCAGCCGAGAAGGGGGACCCGCGCTACCTGACGGCCACTCCCGGCGCGCACGAGCGCGGGCCGGCCTGGTCGCCCGACGGCAAGTCGATCGCGTACGTCTCCGACGAAGGGGGCGAGTACCGCCTCGTCGTCGCCGCGCAGGACGGGAAGGGGACTCCGAAGAGGATCGCCGTGCCCGGCTCCGGCTTCTACGACCGCCTCGCCTGGTCCCCCGACGCGACGAAGATCGCCCTCACCGACAACTCCTGGACCCTCTGGTGGATCGACGTCGCCTCCGGGAAGGCGGTGAAGGTCGCCTCCGAGCGGCTCTACGCCCCGCAGAAGACGCTGAAGGCGAGCTGGTCGCCCGACTCCCGCTGGCTCGCCTACACGCTCGCGGGCGCGACCTACATTCGCACGCTCCACGTCCACGACACCGTCGACGGGAAGTCGTTCCCGCTCACCGACGGGCTCTCCGACGTCTCCGACCCGGTCTTCGACAAGGGGGGAAAGCTGATCTGGTTCCTCGCCTCGACCGACGCCGGCCCGGTGCGGAACTGGTTCTCGCTCGTCAACCAGGACATGGACGTCACCCGCGCGATCTACGTCGCGACGCTCAAGGCCGGCACGCCGTCGCCGCTCGCGAAGGAGAGCGACGAGGAGAAGGGCGAGGGGAAGGACGCCGCCAAGGACGGGAAGAAGGACGAGGACGGCAAGCCCGCGGACGGCAAGGGCGGGAAGGACGCGAAGAAGGACGACGCGAAGAAGGAGGAGAAGAAGCCCGAGCC
>JAKLER010000080.1 GCA_022711615.1 Acidobacteriota bacterium | reverse complement strand
AGGTCCTCGAACCCGCGCCCGGTCGGGCGGGCCGGCTCGAGCGCGCCCCCCTGCTGCTCGACGAGGCCGTAGAACTTCTCGTAGCCCCAGTCGCGGATCAGGTCGTGGACCTGCCGGCAGCCGCTGCAGCAGAACTGCTTCTCCTCGCCGGCACGGAGCATCCCCTCGGGGACCGCGAGGCCGCAATGCGCGCACGCCACGGGGGCGGCGTGCAGGTGCGAGCGCTCGCGAGGTCCCTTCACCGGGCGCTCCCTCCCTCGGGGGCGTCCTTCCCGACCACGACGCGCGCCGAGTGGACGAAGCGCTGGCCGTCTCGGCGCGCGTCGAGGCGGAAGTCCCAGGCGCCCGGCTCGTCGACGCGCAGGAGCGCGCGGTAGGAGCCGGGGAGGTGGGGCAGCTCGACGAGGGCGCCGGGCGGGCCGCGGCGCGCCTCGGCCGCGCGCAGGGCGAAGAGGCGGCCGGTCAGCCCCGTCACGCCCTGCCCGTCGCGGTCGGCGACGTGGACGTCGACGGGGCGGGGCGCTCCGGCGACATGCGGCACGCCGGCTGGCAGCTCGTACCTCACCGTCCAGCCGAGCGCGCGGCTCGCCGCCAGGACGGCCTCGTCCGCATCCCACTCCTGGGAGGCCTCGTAGAAGCCGGCGATCGGGCGCGGCGCCGTCGGCCGCGTCGCCACGAAGACGAGGACCGCGTAGGCGAGGAGCGACATCGTCAGGAGGCCCGTCAGGTAGAGGGGCCAGCGGTACTCGGAGAGGAACGCCCGGAGCTTCATCGTCCGGCCTCCTTGCCCCAGGGCCCGAGGAGGAGGAACTCGACCTCCTTCCGGAAGCCCCGGTCCGACGTGACGAGGTACCGGGCCGTCGCCTGTCCGTCGCGGAAGACCTCGGCCGGGACGGTCGTCACGACGTTGACGGTGACGACCTTCTCGGGGGGGACGTCGACCGGCCCGCCGGCCAGGACGAGCCGCGCGCCGCCGGGGGAGAGGACCTCGACGGAGAAGCTCTGCGGCACGTCGAGCTGGTTCGTCACGCGGAGCCGCTGCTGGTTCGCGACCTCGCCGGTGACGAGGAGCCGGTACGGCTCGCGTCCGCCCCGGACGATCTCGACGAGAGCGTCGGCGCGGGTCAGGAGGAGGAAGGCGAGGGAGCCCCAGGCGAGCGTCAGGAGCGCGAGGTAGATCAGGTTCCGGGGCCTCACGAGGCGCCGCGTCCCTCCCGCCTCCTCGCGCTCGGAGGTGTACTTGATCAGCCCGATCGGCTTCTTCTGGCCGAGCATCACCTCGTCGCAGGCGTCGATGCACTGGGCCGTCCCGATGCATTCCGACTGGAGGCCGCGGCGGATGTCGGTGCCGGTCGGGCAGGCGTTCACGCAGCTCCGGCAGTCGATGCAGTCGCCCGCGGCGACGCCCGCGACCCGGTCCTTCACCTTCACCTTCGGGTCGCCCCGCTTCGCGTCGTAGGCGACCAGGATCGTGTCGGGGTCGGCCATGACGCTCTGGAGCCGGCCGTAGGGACAGGCGACGGTGCACATCTGGTCGCGGAACCAGCCGAAGTCGAAGAGCATCAGCGCCGTGAGGAAGGCGACCGTCCCGAGCGCTCCGGTCGCCTCGCCGGGCGAGGCGAGGCCCGCGAGGAGCCCCTTCCAGCTGACGAAGTAGGCGACGAACGTGGAGGCGAGGAGGAGCGCGAGGAGCGTCCAGATCGCCCACTTGGCCGTCTTGATCCCCGCCTTGCGCGCGCTCATCGGCGCCGCGTTCAGCTTGCGCTGCGCGGGCGGCGTTCCCTCGAGGAAGAGCTCCACGGGGCGGAAGAAGAACTCGAGGTAGACGGTCTGCGGGCAGGCGTAGCCGCACCACATCCGGCCGAACGTCGAGCCGACGAAGAAGACCGTGACGATGACGCCGAATCCGAAGAGGAGGAGGAGGACGTTGTCGGTCGGGTGGAACGTCGTCCCGAGGACGTGGAAGAGCCGCTGGCCGAGGTCGAGGTGGACGGCCGGGTGCCCGCCGAGCGGGACGAGCGGCAGCGCGACGAAGAGGACGAAGAGTCCCCACGCCATCGCCCGCCGGACCTTCCAGTAGCGGCCGCGGTGGAGGACGGGCCGGATGAACTTCCGCTTCCCGTCCGCCGACATGCTGTAGAGGAGCTCCTCCTCGGGAGCGACCTCGAAGACGCGCTCCCGTCCCGCCGGCTTCGCGGCGCGCTCTCTCTCCTCTTTCGCGGCGGCGGGCGCGGTCACGTCAGCGTCCCGGGATCGGCTCGGGCGGGAACGGGTCGCCCTCGGCGGGCTTTGCGTTCGCGGGGGCGGAGCCCTGGAGGCTCCTCACGTACGAGACGAGCGCCGAGATCTCCTCGGGCGGGATCGCCCGGCCCCAGGGCGGCATCCCCTTGGCGGGCCACCCCTTCACGATCGACTGGAAGACCTGCTCGACGGAGCCGCCGTGGATCCAGCGGTCGTCGGTCAGGTTCGGGCCGATCAGCCCCTGAGCCTTCTCGCCGTGGCAGGAGGCGCACGACTTCGCGAAGCGCCCCGATCCCCGGTCGAGGACCACCGGGTCGGCGGCGCCGGCCAGGAGCTCGGCGGCCGTCGGCGGCACGAGCGGGTTCGCGTCGAAGTGCGCCTGGACCGAGGCGAGAGCCTTCTGCGTCTCCGCGCGGTACTCCGACTCCATCGACCGCTCGCCGAAGCGGAGGGCGTAGAAGGCGAGGTAGAGGACTCCGAAAGCGATCGCCCCCCACCAGATGGCCATGAGCCAGCCGGGGAGTGGGTTGTCGTACTCCTTGATCCCGTCGATGTCGTGGAGGACCTTGTCTTCGTATTCGGCCATCGTCCCCTCCGGTCAGGCCCCGTGACCCGGCTCTGCGGCGAGCGCGGGGGAGGCGGCCTCGTCGTCGGCCAGCGGCAGGCGGGCCTGCGCTGCGAGGGCGTCGGGCCGGGCGCGGACGACGCGGACCGCGAGGACGAGCCAGACGCCGAGGAAGAAGAGCATCGAGGCGATCGCCCACCCCGGGGCGGCGCTCTCGCGGGCGAGCTCCTGGAGCATCGCGGCTACCTCTCGGCCGCGACGGGCGCGGCGGCCGTCGCGGGGCCGGCGGACGGCGCCGCCGGGAGCGCGAGCGGCGGCTGGACCAGCGGCCGGCGCCAGCGGATGTCGGTCCCGAGCCTCTGGAGGTAGGCGGTCAGCGCCATGATCTCGCGGCCGGCGAGGCCGGGCGGGCCCTGCTGCGCCTCCACCTCCGTGGCGATCGCCTGCGCCTGCGCGGCGATCGAGGCCTTCGCCGTCGCGATCTCGCCGTCGCCGTACGGGACGCCGACGGCGCGCATCGCGCGCATCTTCGCCTCGACCTCCGAGTCGTCGATCGGGTCCTTCAGGAGGTGAGGGTAGCGCGGCATGACGGAGCCGGGCGTCGTGGATCGGGGCTGGTCCATGTGGCGGACGTGCCAGAGCGACGGGTACTTCCCGCCGACGCGGTGGAGGTCGGGCCCCGTCCGCTTCGAGCCCCACTGGAACGGATGGTCGTAGACGAACTCGCCGGCCTTGGAGTACTCGCCGTACCGCTCCGTCTCGTGCCGGAACGGCCGGACCATCTGGGAGTGGCAGTTGTAGCAGCCCTCGCGGATGTAGACGTCGCGGCCGAGGAGCTCGAGCGGCGTGTAGGGCTTCACGCTCGCGATCGTCTTCACGTTGCTCTCGTCGAAGAAGAGCGGGATCGCCTCGACGAGGGAGCCGACGGAGAGCGCGAGGGCCGTGAGGACCGTCAGGAGGACGACGCGCCCCTCGATGGCGCGGTGGACGCCGTGCCGGATCACGTGCTGGAAGCGGAAGAAGGCGTGGTCCCACGTCCCGGGGGCCGTCGTCGCGCCGGGGGCCGAGCGGTCGACGACGAGCGGCGGGGCCTTCACCTCGGGCTCCTCGTCGAAGCCGGCGGGAGCGCTCCTCATCGTCCGGACGAGGTTGTAGAGCATGACGAGGAGGCCCGCGAAGAAGAGGAGAGCGCCGACGAGGCGGACCCAGTACATCGGGACGATCCGGAGGACGGTCTCGATGAAGTCGGGGTAGACGAGCCGGCCGTCGGGCTCGAAGGCGCGCCACATCGCCCACTGGGTGATGCCGGCGACCCACATCGAGACCTGGTAGAGGATCAGGCCGATCGTCCCGATCCAGAAGTGGGCCGTGGCGAGCCTCTTCGAGAAGAGCTCCGTCTTCCAGAGGCGGGGGACGATCCAGTAGAGGATCCCGAACGAGAGGAACGAGTTCCAGCCGAGCGTCCCGGCGTGGACGTGGCCGATCGTCCAGTCGGTGTAGTGCGAGACCGCGTTCACCGACTTGATCGACATCATCGGCCCCTCGAACGTCGCCATGCCGTAGTAGGTCACGGCGACGACGAGGAACTTCAGGACCGGGTCGTCGCGGAGCTTGTTCCACGCCCCGCGGAGCGTCAGGAGGCCGTTCACCATGCCGCCCCAGGAGGGCATCCAGAGGATGAGCGAGAAGAGCATCCCGAGGGTGGAAGCCCACTCGGGGAGCGCCGTGTAGTGGAGGTGGTGCGGCCCCGCCCAGATGTAGACGAAGACCAGCGACCAGAAGTGCATGATCGAGAGCTTGTAGCTGAAGACCGGACGCTCGGCCGCCTTCGGCAGGTAGTAGTACATGAGGCCGAGGTAGGGCGTCGTCAGGAAGAAGGCGACGGCGTTGTGCCCGTACCACCACTGCATCAGGGCGTCCTTGACGCCCGCGTAGGCCGAGTAGCTCCCGAGCCAGGAGTAGGGAATCGCCATGCTGTTGCCGATGTGGAGGATGGCGACCGCGACGATCGTCGCGATGTAGAACCAGATCGCGACGTAGAGGTGCTCCTCGCGCCTCCTCGCGATCGTCCCGAAGAAGTTGACCGCGAAGACGACCCAGAGGAACGTGATGACGACGTCGAGGACCCAGGGGAGCTCGGCGTACTCCTTCGCCTGCGTGACGCCGCCGACGAGGGAGACCGCCGCCGCGACGATGAGCAGCTGCCACCCCCAGAAGTGGATCTTCGACAGGGCCTCGCTGAAGAGCCTCGCCTTCAGCAGCCGCTGCATCGAGTGGTAGGTGGCGCCGAAGATCATGTTCCCGACGAACGCGAAGATGACCGCGTTCGTGTGGAGCGGGCGGAGCCTCCCGAACGTGAGGTAGGGGGCGACGTTCAGCTCCGGCAGGAAGAGCATCGCGGCCGCGAGGACGCCGACGAGCATCCCGACCACGGCCCAGAAGATCGCGGCGAGGAAGAAGAGCCGCGGGGTTCGATCGTCGTACCGAACGGTGTCGCTCATCGATCTCCCATCCTGTTGCGCTGCGTTTGCCGCGGTCGGCGAAGGGTCGGGCCCGCGGAGCCGCGCCGGCGGGGGCGTGCCGCGACGCCGGCGGGGACGGGCGCGAAGCCGCGAAGACGCCCAGGCGCCTCCCCGAGGTGCATCGCTCCCTGGATCTCTCCCGACACGCGGCCCCCTGGCGGCACGGCTCCTGCTGCCTGATCCGGCGGGCATGTTCCGTCCCGTTGCAGCGCAGCACCATCCTCCAGACGCTTCAATTCAGGCCCAGAACGGGCCCGATTGAGCGGCGAAACGCGGACCGCACGCCCGCCCTCTCGTTTCGACAACAATCGAAGCGAGCGTGGTTTGTGCGAATGCTGCGTGGACGTCGCAAAGTCGGGGCGGGGTCACGTGATGATGTAAATGCATCAGGCTGCGCGCACGAAGGGACCCCATCCGGGGCAGATCGCCTCGCCGAGGCGCGTCCCGCCGGAAGGGCCGGCCTCAGCCGGCGGCCGGAGGCGTGACGAACGCGCGGCCCGAGCGGCCCGGGAGGTCGATTCCGCGCAGCTCCCCTTCGGTCACGACGAGGTCGTCGCCCGTGGCCGCGTCGAGGAGGCGCGCCGGGAGCGCCCCGACCGGGAGGTCGACGCGCCGCTCCTCGCGGGAGGCGTTGAAGGCGACGACGACCGCGTCGCCGCCCTCCTCCTCGCGGACGTAGGAGACGATCGCGTCCTCGGCCAGGATCGTGCGGAACGAGCCGCGGCGGAGCGCGGGGTGGGCGCGACGGAGGGCGGCGAGGCGCCGGACCTGCTCGCGCAGGACGTGGTCCCACGAGCCCTCCTCCCACGGGTACGCGCGCCGGCAGTCGGGGTCGGGCCCCCCCTCGAGGCCGATCTCGTCGCCGTAATAGATGCAGGGGGCGCCGGGCATCGTGAAGAGGAAGAGGAACGCCATCTCGAGCGCAGCGAGCTCCCCGCCCGCGAGCGTGAGGAAGCGGGGCGTGTCGTGGCTCCCGATGAGGTTGAGCTGCGCGTCCCGGACGGCCGGGGCGTAGAGGCTGAGCACTCGCTCCACCTCCGCGGCGAACGCGGCGGCGTCGAGCTCGACGACGTCCCGGTAGCCTCCGACCGACCGGAGAGCGTCCGTCTCGAGGTCCGGGACGAAGAAGCCGAGAGCCGCCTTCGCGAGCGGGTAGTTCATCGTCGCGTCGAACTGGTCGCCCGCGAGCCAGCGGCGGGCGTCGTGCCAGATCTCCCCGACAAGGTAGGCCTCGGGGTTCGCGCGCTTCACGCGGCGGCGCAGCTCGCGCCAGAACTCGTCGTCGTCGATCTCCGACGGGACGTCGAGCCGCCAGCCGTCGATCCCGAACCGGACCCAGCGCTCCGCGACGTCCCAGAGGTACTCGCGGACGGCGGGCGTCCGCGTGTCGAGCTTCGGCAGGGCCGGGCAGTCCCACCAGGCCGAGTAGCCGAGCTCCTCGAACGCCGGCTTCGGCCGTTTCGAGCGGCGCAGGAGCTTCGGCTCGGCGTAGGCGCCGAGGGGCCGGCCGTCCTGCAGGCGCTCGACGTCGAGGTGGAACCAGTCGAGGTAGGGGGAGTCGGCGCCGTTCTCGAGGACGCTGTGGAACGCGAAGAAGCCGCGCCCGACGTGGTTGAAGACTCCGTCCAGGACGACCTTCATGCCGCGCGCGTGGGCCGCGTCGAGGAGCTCGCGAAGCGCCTCGTTCCCGCCGAGGATCGGGTCGACCTGGTGGTAGTCCCAGGTGTGGTAACGGTGGTTCGCCGCAGATGCGAAGACCGGGTTGAGGTAGAGCGCCGTCACGCCGAGCGCCGAAAGGTCGTCGAGCCTCTCGGCGAGGCCGAGGAGGTCGCCTCCCTTGAAGCCGTGGGGCGTCGGCGGGGAGTCCCACGGCTCGAGGTTCCCCGGCTTCGCCACGCGCTCGCTTCGCGCGAACCTGTCGGGGAAGACCTGGTAGAAGACGGCGTCGCGGACCCAGCCGGGCGTCTCGGGGCTCACCCCTCCACTATAGTCGGAGGCGGGAGAGTCTCCATGGAGGATCCGATGCGCCCAGCCGCCGTTGCCCTCGCCGCCGGCCTCGCCGTCCCCGCCCTCGCGGCGCCTCCCGCTCCGCGCCTCCCGGCGATCCTCGCGCCGCTCGGCGGCGAGGCGGAGCCGCTCGGAGAGCTCTACCGCGAGCTTCACGCCGCGCCGGAGCTCTCGATGCAGGAGACGGCGACGGCCGCGAAGCTGGCCGGGCGCCTGCGGTCGCTCGGATTCGAGGTGACCGAAGGGGTCGGGGGGACGGGGATCGTCGGCGTCCTCCGGAACGGGGACGGCCCGGTCGTGATGCTCCGGACCGACCTCGACGCCCTGCCCGTCGAGGAGAAGACCGGCCTCGCGTTCGCGAGCCGCGCGACGGGAAAGGCGGACGACGGCACGCCGATCCCGGTCATGCACGCCTGCGGGCACGACCTCCACATGACCGCCTGGACCGGCGCGGCGACGCTCCTCGCCCGCGCGAAGGGGAGCTGGCGCGGGACGCTCGTGATGGTCGGGCAGCCGGCCGAGGAGAAGGGGGCCGGGGCTGCGAAGATGCTGAAGGACGGGCTCTTTACGCGGTTCCCGCGGCCCGCCTTCGCCCTCGCGCTCCACGTGACGCCGGAGCTCCCGTCCGGCTCCGTCGGCGTGACGCCGGGGCCCGCCTTCGCCTCCGTCGACTCGGTCGACCTGACGATCCACGGCAAGGGGGGGCACGGCGCGATGCCGCACCGGACCGTCGACCCGGTCCTCATCGCGGCCCGGACGGTCGTCGCGCTCCAGGCGCTCGTCTCCCGCGAGAAGGACCCGTTCGAGCCCGCCGTCGTCTCGGTCGGCTCCTTCCAGGCCGGAGCGAAGCACAACGTCATCCCGCCCGAGGCCCGCCTGAAGATCACGGTCCGCGCCTACCGCGAGGAGGTGAGGCAACGGCTCCTCGACGGCATCCGCCGCGTCGCGACGGGGGAGTCGATCGCCGGGGGCTCGCCGCTCGCGCCCGATTTCTCGATCGTCGAGTCGACGCCGGGAGTCGTGAACGACGCGCCCCTGACGGAGAGGCTCCGAACGGCCTTCGGCTCCGCGCTCGGCGCCGCGAACGTCGCTTCCTTCCCGCCGGCGAGCGTGAGCGAAGACTTCTCCTACTTCGGGAGGGAAGGCGTCCCTGCCTCGCTCTTCTGGCTCGGCGTCGCGGAGCCCGCGGCGCTCGAGAAGGCGAAGGCCGACGGGACGTCGCTCCCGCCGCTCCACTCGGCCGAGTTCGCCCCCGACGCCGGACCCGCGATTCGGACGGGGGTGACGGCGCTCGTCGCCGGGGCGCTCGAGCTGCTGCCCGCGCGCTGATCTTCGGCGGCGCGCGGGTGGCGCGCGCGGCGGTGCCGCGCCGTCCGCAGGTTCCAGTCGCACCAGCTCGCCGGGACGAGGTCCGGGTCCTGCCCGGGCGCGCCGACGATCGCGGCGGGGCAGACGTCGCACTCGTCGAGCGCGTCGCAGGAGGCGCAGGGGCCACGCGGTGAGCGACGCGCCGCCGAGGCGACGAGCGCCGGGAGGCCGAGCCGACCCGCCGCGCGGAGCGCGAGACGCGCGTCGAGCGCCGGGTCGTCCACCCGCGGCCCCACGAGCCGCTCCCGAAGCGCCTCCGCGAGGGGCGGAAGGGACGGCAGGACGGACGGGGCGAAAGCTCCGCACGGAGCGATGCGGCCGTCGACGTCGACGAAGAGAACGTCGGCTTCGCCGAGGCTGCACGCGGGGACGCCGAACGGGTTCCGAGAGCCCGCCGAAGGGCGGAGCGGATCGAAGGCCGAGTCCCCGTTCCCGTTCGGAGGGAGAGAGGCGACCTCCTCGAGGGCCTGGTCGAGGAGGTCCGCGGAGGCCTCGTTCCATTCCGGGTCGGGCGTCTGGACCGGCGCGGCCCGGATCTCGCGGACGCCCGCCGCGCGGAGCTCCGCGACCGAACGGCCGAGCGCGCCGACGTTCCCGGAGTCGACGGTCGCGCGCACGACGAGGCGCTCCGCGAGGAGGCGAGGACGGCTCCGCGCGAGGCGGAGGAGAAGGGAGCGGAGTGCGGCGCCGGTGCCGGCGCCGCGGCGCTCCTGCGCGGCGCCGAGGCCGTCGCAGGAGAGCTCGATCGTGACGCCCGCCGCGTCGAGGAACGCGGCCGTCTCTTCGTCGAGGAGGAGGCCGTTCGTCACGACGTGCACGTCGGGCGCGAGGCCCGGGCGCGCGGATGCCGCGAGGAGCGCCAGCGCCCTCCGGACGAGCGCCTTCGCGAGGAGCGGCTCGCCGCCGAAGAGGACGAGCTTCGGTCGCGCGTGGCCGGACGTGGCCACGAGGCGGACGGCGGCCTCGAGAGCGGCGGCGTCCATCTCGCGGGGCGCGCCGCGCCGCTGCGGGCAGTAGGCGCACGCGAGGTTGCACCGCGTCGTGAGGAGGAGCGTCACGGCGCGCGGACCCGGGACGAGCGGCCGGACGGCTCGACCGTCGATGCGCGTCACTCCTCCGCGAGCGCGCGGACGTACGGGGTCGCCGCGTCGACGAGCGCGACGTAGTCCCCGGTGGGAAGGTCGGCCGAGCGGCAGCAGCTCTCGAGGTTCGTGGGGTCCTTCGTCTTCTGCAACGGGTGCGACGGCGCTCCGGCCGGGCGTGAGAGGTCGGCAAGCGAGCCGTCCGGCGCGCCGGCTCCCGGAAGGGAAGGAGTGTCGGGAACCGCCGGCGCCACCGTCGCGGGCTCCTTCCCCGGCGCGAACGGGGGAGGCTTCCGCTCGAGCTTCCGTACCGCGAAGGCCGGAGGCTCGGGGAGCTCGAGCGGAATCGTCTCGCCGTCGAGCGCGGCGAGCTTCGCGAGCTCCCACTCGACGAGTCCCTTGAATCGGTAGAGGAGCCTCATCAGCTCGAGGCGGTGGGCGAGCGTCGTGGGCATTCCGGTCTCCTTTCGTCGTCTGCGCTCGGTCGAGGGTGCGCCGGGGGCGGTCCCGGCGCCCGTTCATCGGTCACGGTCCGCCCGTGAAGGGAGCCCGGACCCAGACGTCGGCCTCCAGGCGGCCGACCTGGACGGCGACGAAGCGGCCGTCGGCGCTCACGGAGAGATAGCCCGAGGAGAGCTCCCCGCCGAGCTCGACCTCCGGCTCGATCGGCTCGACGACGCCGTCGAGGCGGACGCGGCGGAGGACGAGCCTGCGCCCGGAGAAACGACCGGCCACGACCAGAGCGTCGCCGCCGGCGTCCCACGCGAAGTGGTTGGGGCGGGCATCGCGCGTGAGACGTCGGGGCTCGCCGCGCCCCTCGGCGTCGACGAGGTGGATCTCCCCGTCCCGGAGGAACGCGATCCGAGAGCCGTCCGGGGAGAAGGCCGGGAAGGCGTCCGCCGACGCGCCGGAGGTGACGGGCCGAGGCTCGCCGTCGGCGGCCCCGTCGCGAAGAGGGACGGCGTAGAGATGCTCGACGCCGCCTCGCGAGGAGACGAAGGCGAGCCGCCGCGCGTCGGACGAGAGGGCCGGGTGGAACTCGCGGTCGGGGCCGCCGACGAGAGGACGGGCGCTGCCGCCGGCCGTCGGGAGGATCCAGACGTCGCGGTTCCCGGAAACGACCCGGAAGAACGCGAGGAAGCGTCCGTCCCGGGAGATCGACGGCGTCGCCGGGCCCCCGGCGTCGAAGGACGTGAGGCGGATCGGCGACCCGAAGGGCCGGCCGGCCTGGAGCGGCTGCTTCCAGAGGTTCGAGCGGCCGGCCCGGTTGGAGGCGAAGTAGACGGCCCGGCCGTCCGGCTCGAGGACGGGCGTCTCCTCGCTCAGCGTGCTCGAGATCCTCGCGACGGTCTTCGCGACGCGGTCGAGGACGGCGACGTCGGAATCCCTCACGCGCGTCGCGGTGACGAGGACGCTCCCGTCACGCGAGAACGAGGGATGCGTCTCCGAGGCCGCCTCGCCGGTGATCCGGACGGCTTCGCCCCCGGAGGCCGGGACGGCCCAGACCGCGACGACGTCCCCGCGGCAGGAGGTGAAATAGACGTGACGACCGTCGGTCGAGAAGCGCGGCTCGGTGTCGAACGCGTCGTCGGAGGTGAGCGGGCGGGGCCTGCCGCCGGGCAGGTCGACGATCCAGAGGTTCCGGAAGTCGGCGTAGCAGAGCCTTCGGCCGTCGGGGGAGATCGCGGGCCGGGCGTGGTCCCAGAGACCGTCCTCGTCCGTCGTGATCGGCCGGGCGTCGGCGGGGTCGGCGAACGGGGCGACCCAGATCCGCCGGTATCGGCCGCTTCCGACGGTGCGGGTGAACGCGAGGAGTGTCCCGTCGCCGCTGACGGCCGGCTCCGCGGCGTCCTCCACGACGAGGCTCGGGCTCCCGCCGAGGAAGGAGACGCGGAAGACCGAGCGGCGGCCGACCCGGTCCGAGGAGAAGAGGAGCGAACGCCCGTCGGGGAGCCAGGACGGGGAGAGGTCGTCGGGGGCGTCGGCGCCGGGGCCCCCGACGTCCGTCAGCTGGCGGGGCTCGCCGCCGGAGCTCTCGACGAGCCAGATGTCCGCGCTGCCCGAGGCGTTCGAGGCGAACGCGACGAGCCCGCCGTCCGGAGACACGGCCGGCTCGATCTCCCAGCCGGGCATCGAGGTGACGGGTCGCGCGACGACCCGGGAGGTCTCGCGGCCGGGTCGTCCGCGAGACCGATCGCCCACGAGCAGCGCGGCGGACGCGAGGACGGCGACGGCGGCCCCCGCGAGCAGAACGGGACGGGCGCGCGCCGGGCGCCCCCGGGAGCGCACCGGCCGGGCGCCGGAGTGGCTCTCGGCCGAGAGGCTGCGGAGGGCGATCGCCAGGTCGTGTGCCGAGTGGAAGCGCTCCTCCGGCTGCTTCTCGAGGCAGCGAGCGACGATGGCAGCGAGCGCCGGCGGGATCGCCGCGTCGGCGTCGAGGGGATCGGGGTCCTCGTGCAGGATCGCCGAGATCGTGTCGGCCGCCGTCGCGCGCTCGAAGGGGCGCCGGCCCGAGAGCATCTCGTAGAGGACCGTCCCGAGCGAGAAGACGTCGGAACGGGAGTCGACGCCGAGGCCGCGGGCCTGCTCCGGCGACATGTAGGCCACGGTCCCGAGGAGGCGCCCCTCCGCGGTGCTCGCGGGCGACGTGAGCGTGGACGCCTCGGGGAGGATCGGCTCGACGACCTTCGCGAGGCCGAAGTCGAGGACCTTCACGCGGCCGTCCGAGGTGAGGAAGACGTTCTCGGGCTTCAGGTCGCGGTGGACGAGGTGCCGGGCATGGGCGGCGGCGAGCCCGTCTGCGGCGGCCGCGGCGATCTCGGCCGACTTGCGCCAGGACGGGCGATCGCGGCGGAGGCGGTCCCGGAGAGTCTCGCCGTCGAGGAGCTCGGTGACGGCGTAGACGACGTCGCCGGCGCGGCCGAAGTCGTGGATCGCGAGGACGTTCGGGTGCGAGAGCGCCGCGAGCGCCCGGGCCTCCTTCTCGAACCGGGCGATCCGGTCGCCGTCGCGCGCGAAGGCGCCGCGCAGGACCTTGATCGCGACCTCGCGCCCGAGCCGCCCGTCGCGCGCCCGGTAAACCTCGCCCATCCCCCCGGCCCCGAGCGGGTCGAGGATCTCGTACGGACCGAGCCTCGCGCTCCTTTCGAGCATGTCGAAGTCCGTTCGTTCCGGGCTGTTCCAGGAGAACTGTGGTCTTCCGGGACGGCCGCGTCAACGGGAATCGGGGGGACGCCCCCGCCCGGCCCTTCGGCGCGGATCCGCAGGCACCGATGCCAGAATCGGGGCGTGGAGAATCCAGGCGGTCTCGCCCCCCTCGCGCGGGCGCTCGAAAGGTGCCGCGCCGCCCCGGACGAGAGCGTCCCGGCGGACCGGAAGGCGGCCGTCGCCGCGATTCTCCGGGAGCGTTCGGGCGAGGTGGAGCTCCTCTTCATCCGCCGGGCCGAGCACCCGCGCGACCCGTGGTCGGGCCAGATGGGGCTTCCGGGCGGACGCGTCGAGCCGGCGGACGCCTCCCCGCTCGACGCGGCCCTCCGGGAGACGCGGGAGGAGATCGGCCTCGACCTCCTCGCGGTCGGGCGTCCTCTCGGGCGCCTCTCCGAGGTCCGGACGCACCTTCCGCTCGGCTCCGTCCCCCACAGCGTCGTGCCGTTCGCCTTCTCGGTCGACGGAGACCCGCTCCTCACGCCGAACGAGGAGGTCCAGGAGGCCCTCTGGGTCCCCTTCTCGTTCCTCATGGACCGGCGGAACCGGAGCTCGTTCACCTGGGTGCGGAAGGGGCTGCCGCTTCCGATGCCCTGCCTCCGCTACGAGGGGCGGGTCATCTGGGGTCTCACGCTCCGGATCGTCGACGAGCTCGTCCTCGTCGCGGGGGCGTGAGGCGCCGACGCGTTCACCCCTCCGGCGGGCCGAGCTTCCGGCCCACGACGACCCGGAATGGGGAGACCGCGAGGTCGCTTCCGCGAACGTCGCGGACGGCGCCGTCCGGGTCGAGGGCGAGCCGCCAGCGGTAGAGGCCGGAAAGATGGGGAGCGAGCTTTCGCGCGAGATCGTCGAACCGGCCGCTCATCTCGTATCGGACCGCGCTCTCCTCGTCGGACCAGAAGGTGAAGGAGAGCGCCTGCGCGCGTCCGTGCAGCCCTTCGACGAGGTAGGCGGCGAGGCAGCCGGGTGTCGCCAGAAGGGCGGGGGCGACCTCCTCCTCCCAGGTCCGCCGGAGCGCGGCCTGGCCGCCGGGGTCGACCCTGTGGTCGACGACGCGCAGGAAGAGCGCGGGACGCCTCGGTCCGTCGTCGGCCTCCCGAAGCGCCTCGACCGAGCCGGTCTCGACCTTCGGGTCGGGCAGGGGAGGCCTGGCGCCCACCTCGAGCCGCGCGAGGTCGGCCGACCAGTCCGTCGCGCCGGCGAGGAAGGGGTCGGCGCCGTCGAGGAGCTCGTCGTAGCGGCCGGAATCGACGTACGCGTCGGCCCTCTCCTCGCTCTCCCAGAGCGTGAGAGAGTCGCAGGCCGTCTCGGCCGTCTCGGCCGTCTCGGCCTCCTCGGCCGGCCGGACGGGGCGGAGGAGCGCGGCGTAGAGGCATCCGCCGGCCGACTCGAGGCCGGGGAGGATCCGGCTTTCGTAGTAGTCGCGGAACGCGCAGAAGCTCTCGGGCCGGACCTTCAGGCGGACGAGGCGGAAGTACATGGCCGGCTCCTCACGCCGACCTTCGGACGAGGACGAGAGTCCGGTCGTCGTGGAACGGGACGCCGCGGGCGAAGGCGTCGAGGTCGCGCTCGAGGACGGTCGCCATCTCGCGAAGAGGGAGGATGCCGCCTCGACGAGCCGCTTCGAGGAGCCGCGCCTCGCCG